>CAZBIR010000012.1:0-3107 GCA_964491035.1 uncultured Sulfuricurvum sp. | reverse complement strand
AGCGTAGCGGGAGGGATTTGATTCCTCCCGCGTCCAAAATAAAATGATAAGAGGCGGGTTTTCCCATGAAAACGATCAAAACACACGAAGCCAAAAGCTATACGGGCACGCTGAACGTGTTGTACGTCGAAGACGAAAGCGATATCCGCGAAGAAATGGTACGGATACTGGGGATGCTTTACGCCAAAGTTTTCGTCGCCGCCGACGGGGAGGAGGGGGTAGAACTCTACCTGCGCCACCGCGACGAGATCGATCTGATCATCGCCGATATCACGATGCCCCGGATGGACGGGCTGGAGATGATCGAAGAGATCCGATCGTTCGATCCGGAACTCCATGCGATCATCATCACCGCCCATAACGAACCTGATTATTTCGTCCGGGCGATCAATACGGGGATTGACAATTTCATCGTCAAACCGGTTTCCATGGAATCGCTCATGAGCGTGCTGACCAAAAGCGCCAAAACGGTGCGGATCCGGCAGGAACACCAAAAATACGCCAGTTATCTCGAAATGATGCTGCTCCAGAAAAAAGAGCAGCTCGAACAGTCGTACATGTATGACGCGCTGACAGGGTGTTTCAAAAAAGAAAAACTCGACCATCGGGTGCAGCTGGAGAGCGTCCATACATTGATATTGTATAATATCGACAACTTCGATTCGATCAACTCGACGTACGGTTACGAAATCGGGGACCGGATCCTGTTCATGTTTGCGACCTACCTGCGCCGCCACCTCCAGGAAGACGAATCACTTTACCGCGTCGCCTCGGACGAGTTCGTCGTTTTTCGCCCCGCTTCCGATGCCGAAGATGCGATCCAGCCCGTGGAGAGTTTCTACCAGGGGATCCAGAGCTACCATTTCAGCGTCGATGATATCCTTATCAACATCACCTGCACGATCGGGATCGCTTCGGCCCCCAATGCCCTCGTAAAAGCCCATGCAGCGATGAAAGAGGCCCGCAAAATCGGTAAAAACCGCTATCACGTCTTCCGCGAGGATTCCGATTTCATCGCCCGCCAAAAGAGCAATATCGAATGGATGCGCAAAATCCGCCTCGCTCTCAACGAGGATCGGATCGTACCGTATTTCCAGCCCATCGTCTGCAACGAGACGCGCCGTATCGTCAAGTATGAAGCGCTGGCCCGGATCATCGACAACAACGAACCGGTGAGCCCCGATCGCTTCATCGAACCGGCCCGGCTGGTGGGGCTGTTGCCGAGCATCACCCGCTCGATCGTGGAGCAGAGTTTCGCGACGTTCGCCATGCGCCCCGAATCTTTTAGTATCAACATCACCGAAGAGGATCTCCAAAGCGGCCGTTTCCCCGAGATCCTCGCCGAAGCGGGGGAACGCTACGGGATCGAGCCCTCCCGGGTCACCCTGGAGATTCTCGAAAACGTTTCGGCCGAGGGGACAAGCGAATCGATCCAGCAGCTGCGCGAACTCTCGCGGATGGGATACACGATCGCGATTGATGATTTCGGAAGCGACAAATCGAATTTTTACCGGATCCACTCGATGCATGTCGACATGATCAAAATAGACGGTGCCTATATCCGGGACATCGACCGCAACGCCACCAGCGAGCTGATCGTGAGGACCATCGTATCGCTGGCGCAGGCGATGGGGATACCGACGATCGCCGAATTCGTCTGTAGCGAGGAGATTTACAACAAAGTGTGCGAGATGGGGATCAACTACTCGCAGGGGTACTATTTCGGCAAACCGGCCCCGATAGAGGGGCAATAACTCATCCAGAGGAGGACAGGGTCATGAAACGGAAATGGCGGTTGGGGGCATGGATCATCGCGGCGCTGGCGCTGCTGCTCAATGCCTCATCGATTTACGAATACGAAGTCAAAACCTCTACCCACACGACGACGACGCTCGAGTCTTACCGGGGAAAAGTGCTGCTGATCGTCAACACGGCCAGTCAGTGCGGTTACACCCCGCAGCTGGGGGGGCTGGAAAATCTCTACCGCACTTACCGGCCGCAGGGGTTTGCCGTGCTGGGATTCCCCTCAAACCAGTTTGCGGGCCAGGAACCGCTGCGGGGGGAAGCGATCGTACGGTTCTGCCGAGAGAAATATGACGTGACGTTTCCGATCTTCGATATAATCGACGTCAACGGCGAAAACGCCCATCCGCTCTACCGCTATCTCAAAACGGCGGCAGGGGGGCTGAGCAAGAGCGAACCGATCCCCTGGAATTTCACCAAATTCCTGGTCGATCGCAACGGTAACGTGATCCGCCGCTATGCCCCTTCGGTCAAGCCCGAAGCGATTGCAGGTGATATCGAAGCGCTACTGAAAAAATAAGGGCGACAGGCCCGATCCAACCGAAACGGAGGAAACACCATGAATACGCAAAACTGGACGATCGGGAAGAAGATGATTCTGCTCGTATCGTTTTTGCTCTTATTGTTGCTGGGGGTGGGAATCTACAGCGTTATCAACGCCCAGGCATCGGTCAAAGGGGCCAAAACCATCACGGATGACCGTCTCATACCCGCCGTGGATATCGGGACCATCATCAACCTGATGCAGCTCAACGTCAACCAGCTCGCGCTGGCGAGCATGCATGATGCGCGCCTCGAAGAGAGCGTTTTGCATAACCATCCCATCGACATGCACATCAGCGAGATTCACGCCAATATCGGCACGATCACCAAAGTGTGGGAAGGGTATATGGCGACGTACCTGACCCCCGATGAAAAGATTCTGGCACAGGATTTTCAGGAAAAACGGGGCCGTTTTGTCAAGGAGGGGCTGATCGTCAATGCCCGGATGTTGAGCAACCACGATTTCAAAGGGGCCAACGTGCACCGGGTAAAAGTGGTAACCCCGCTGTTCAAAGAGGCGCTGGAGAGTGCCGAAAAACTGCTGGAACTCCAGAAACGGGTGGGGCGCGAAGAGGTTGAAACGCAGCAGGAAAACACCGACCGTCTGGTGATGATCCTCACGATAGGGGGGGGAATCGCTTTTGTTTTCGTCCTTTTTGTATCGCTCTACACGATCCGCTCGATCAATACGGCCATCACCGAGTCGGTCACCTCGATTCGGGACGGGGCGATGCAGATTACTTCGGCGTCGGATCAGGTGG
>CAZBIR010000011.1:0-39185 GCA_964491035.1 uncultured Sulfuricurvum sp. | reverse complement strand
CTCATCGGCAACAGCACCCACATCGAGGCGCTGAGCCTGAAAGTCTAGCCGCGCAGCAGCGCTTCGAGGGCTTTTTCGTCGACCGGGCGGTGGTAGTAATACCCCTGCACCGCGTAGAGCCCGTGGTCGCGTAGGAACCCGAGCTCCTCGGCCGTCTCGACCCCCTCGGCGAGGACCTCCATCCCCAGCCCTTCGGCCAGGGCAATGATCGCTTTGACGATGCTCTGGTTTTTCGGCTCGTTGGGGAGATCGCGGATGAATGACTGGTCGATTTTGAGTTTGTCGGCCGGGAGGTGCTTGAGATAGGAGAGTGAAGAGTACCCGGTGCCGAAATCGTCGATCGAGATCGCGAAACCCCGGTTTTTGAGGGTATGAAGCAGCTCGATCGTGTGGTGGGGGGTGTCGAGGATGGAGCTTTCGGTGATTTCGAGTTCGATCCATTCGGGGCGGCAGCCGGCCGATTCGGCGATCCGCTCCAGCATCGGGATGAAATCGGGATGGATCAGCTGGCGTACCGAAATGTTCAGCGCGACGCGGCCGACGAGGAGCCCCAGCGCCGACCACCGCGCGGCGGCGGCACACCCGCTGGCGAGGACGAATTCTCCCACCTGGACGATCAGGCCGCTCTCCTCGGCGATCGGGATGAAGACGGCGGGGTTGAGGGGACCCCTGGGGGTAAACCATCGCAGCAGCCCCTCCATCCCCACGAACGTTTCGTCCCGGGCATTGACCTGCGGCTGGTAGTAAAGCACCAGGGCGTTTTGCTGGAGGGCCTGTTTGAGGCTGGTGGCGACCGAGGTACGATAGAGAGCCTGTTTGGTCAGGTCGGCAGTGTAAAAGCGGTAGGTGTTTTTCCCCTGTTTTTTCGCACTGTACATCGCCGCGTCGGCGTTTTGAAAGAGCTCCTCGGGGCGCGCCGCATCGTCGGGGAAGAGGGCGATCCCGACGCTGGCGGTGACGTACACGTCGATCCCCTCGATGTGGACCGGGTGGTCGAGAACGAAGCGAAGCCGCTCCATCAGCGCAACGATCTCTTCGGTCGAACCGGGGCAGGAGAGGATGATCCCGAACTCATCGCCCCCCGTGCGGGCAATGTAGGCCCGATCGGGGAAAAGATCCCGGAGAAATCCGGCGGTTCTGGCCAGCAGCGCGTCCCCGAAGCGGTGGCCGTAGGAGTCGTTGATCGTCTGGAATCCGTCAAGATCGAGAAACAAAAAGGCGAAGCGTTCCGAACCGCCGCACCGTTTTTCGAGGTGCTTGTTGAGGCTGAGGCGGTTGGGGAGTGTGGTGAGGGAATCGACATGGGCGAGGCGGTCGAGATCGTCGCGGGCTTTGGTCCGCTCCTCGAGGTTGCGCAGGTACTGGAAAAACTGGCTGCGGAAGAGGCGGTAACTCAGCAAAAAGAGCAAAAACGTCGTCAGGACGACAAAAAAGATCCCCTTGTAGGTTTGCAGCAGCGTCACGTTGCGCGGAGCGTCGGCGATTGTTTCGACCAGGGCGTCGGAGACGTAGATCCATGCCGTCCCCAGCACCAGGTAGGTCAGGGCGATACGGAGGGCATGACGGAAACTGGAAGTGTCACCTTGAATCATCGCGGTTCTTTCAATCGGTATGGTGCATTATAACATGACGGGAACGCCCCTTGCAGTGTAATGTTTCAGATTAAGCTAAAGGATATGCGATGGAACATCATGTCGTCATCGAAAAACTGTGCAGCTGCGCGAAAAAAGAGGGGTTGGAACAGATCACCTCGCACGAAGCCAAAGAAGCGGCGCTGGAGGAAGCACAGACCCGGCTGGCCTACATGCAGGGACATTTTTGTGGGAAACACGAGTTTGGAATCGTCGAAGTGGGGGATCACTACGTGATCGGGATGCTGGGGGGATGCGGGTGTAAGGGCTAACCCTTACGCCCGGATGTCGAGGTTCTGACCAAGCCCAGTGAGCTCGGCGCCTGAACCGTTTTGTGCGGGAGGGACGGCGCTTTCGAGCAGTTTCGTCATTTGCTGCTCTTGCGATTTGATCGCTTTTTCCATCGCGTAAACCGCCGCCGTACCCGTACCGCTCATGCCGTTGATTGAATCCATGTCGTCTCCTTATGGGGTCAGAAACAATATCGTCCGAAAACGGCGGGAGTTAAATGACTTCCCGCGGACAACCGTTTCGGATTTCCCCGCCGGGGCAAATTGGAGCCCGATCGGTGCGGTTTTTGCACCAACCGGGGATAAAATAAGATAAGATACGCCCAAAAAGGAGATGTCATGGCAAAATACGACGCATTGTTCGAAGACGAAAGCGACATTTTCGGGGGGACCCCGCAGTCAAAATACTGGGACATCAGCAACCAGCTCAGCGACGACCTGGTCAAAGAGGAGTTCGACGCGATGATTACGAAAATCGCGGCAATGGAGCGGATGCTGATGGAACGGCACGGCGAAGAGACGCTGGACCGGATCATCGAGAGCTACGTATTCGAGCATTCGATGGCGATCGACGAGCACAAAAAGAGCCTCTACATGGAGTATGCCGGGCGGCTCATCTACCGTCTCTCCGACTGATGGGGCAATCGCGGGTGCGCGCCTAGCGCATCACCTCCAGCCCCTCACTCTCCCACTGCACGATTCCCCCTTCCAGATTGACCGGATGAAAACCGTTTTCGACGAGTAAGCGCGAAGCGCTCACGCTGCGGCTGCCGCTGCGGCAGTAGACGAGGATTTTTTTCTCTTTGACGTTGGCGAGGCGGGGGAGGTTTTCGCCCAGCGTCTGAAGGGGGATCAGGGTTGCGCCCTCGATGTGTTTTTCGGCGAACTCTTCGGGGGTTCGGACGTCGAGGAGGGTGACGTTGGCATCGCTGCGAAGCATTTCACGTGCCTGCTGCGGGGTGATCGATTCGAACGGGGCGAATATCCACCCTTTGAGATAGAGAAAATAGAACCCGATCGCGGCGAATGCCGCCCAGTAGAGGAGGTTGGTGATTTGTTGTCTGGTCATGGCGATCCGTTTTTTCGCCATTTTAGCAGGAAAAACGTTTGCCTTCGGTTACCCTCGGCGGGGGCACGGGGGCGTCAGATCCGGCGCACCGGTTCGGGGGAGGGTTTGCCGTAATAATACCCCTGCGCGAGGTCGGCGCCGTTGGCGAGGCAGTAGTCGATCTCCTCGGCGCGTTCGGCCCCCTCTGCGAGGATGAGGATTCCGCTCTCCTTGGCCATCGAGACGATGGCGCGGAAAATCGACTGGTTCACCTCGTCGGTATCGATCCGGTCGATCAGCATCCGGTCGATTTTGATGATATCGGGGCGGAGCTTTGAAATCATGTTCAGCGACGAATACCCGCTTCCGACGTCGTCGAGGGCGACCATGAACCCCTGCTCCTTGTAAAAATCGAGGATTTTTTTGAGGTGGTCGATATCCTCGATGTGGTCGCTCTCGGTCACTTCGAAGATGATGTTTTTGGGATCGAATTCGAGCTGGCGCGCCCATTTTACCGTCGACTGGAGGCAGTGTTCGGGATCGTAGATCGCGGTGGGGATAAAGTTGATGAACACCTTGGCGGAAATGTTTTTGACCGCTGCCGTCTTCAGCGAGGTTTCGCGGCAGGCGCGGTCAAGGTAAAAGAGCATGTCCCCCTCGCGCCCCCACCGAAAGAGGGTGTCGGGATAGATCAGCGTTCCGTCGTCGTAAACTCCCCGTGCCAGCGATTCGTACCCGTATATGCTCCCGCTGCGAAGATCGACGATCGGCTGGAAATGGGCGGTGAGGGCCCCTTTTTCGATCAGTTTGGAGAGCTCGGTCGCTCCGGAGAGGTCCTTGTACTGCTGGAGGGTCCGGATCGAGGCGAGGCTGGCGGGGGTGAGTTCTTCGCCTTCGGGGAGAAAAAGGAGTGAAATCCCTTCGCGTTCGAGTCTGGAAAAGAGCTCCGCTTCGCACATCGCATCCAGAAACCCGGCAAACGACGAGACGCCGAACCGGAGGGTGCGCACGTCTTCGGCGTGGTAGGGGAGGGAGCGTCTTTCGAGGTAGCGGGCGAGTTTGTCGGCCAGCTCTCCGACGGCACAGCTGGCGATGAGGGTCCCCCGCTCACCGGGGATCGAGGGGAGGATGCGGCATTTGAGGCAGCTCATAAAATCTCCTTGCAATCGGTTGGAATCGAGTATAGCACGATCAGCGCAAAAATGCGCTTTTCAGACGCTGCGGCTCCAGCGCGGTGATCCCGATTTCGCGGAAAAATCCGAGGATCGGGAGGGTCGCGGCGTGATCGGATGAAAAATCGGGATCGAAACACCCCATCGTCGCTTCGAGAATCGCGTCGGAGAGGGGAGAGGGCTCCGTACGGGTGTAGGCGTAGTAGTCGGCCATCGCGCGAGAGGGATCGCGGCGGATCGCCTCGATCGCCGTTTTGAGGGCGCCCAGAAACCGTTCGCACACGGCGGCGTTGTTGGCGTAGAAGTCCTTGCGGACGAAAATATCGAGGGCGCTGAAGTTGGCGAATCCTGCGTGTTGTGCGTCGAGGTAGAGGACCTCCAGCCCTTCGGCGCGGGCTTCGACCCCTTCGAAATTGTCAAAATAGAGCCACGCCGCGTCGGCTCCCTCGCGCAGGTGGCGGAGGTGTTCGAAGCCGTTGGGGACGAACACGACCTGCTCGCGACCCAGGTCCACCCCGCGCGCGGCGTAGTAGCGGCGGAGGATTTCATACCCGATCGTATCGGTCAGGGGGTTGGAGACGGGGGTGGTGACGCGGAGGGTTTCACCCCGGAGCGCTCTGTCGTAGGAGAGGGTTTTGAGGAGGACCCCGCCGCGCGTTTCGAAAAACCGCCCCAGGTCGAGGAGACGTTCGTCGAACTGCTCGATCAGGTGGAGCGGTTCGTTGATCGCAAAAGCGATGTTCCCTTCCAGCACTTCGGCCAGGCCGTCGTAGTGGCCGTCGGGTTCGATCAGCTCGAAATCGATGCCGCAGCGCTCGAAAATCCCCTGCCGCTGCGCGACGATAAAGGGGAGGTGGTCGGGGTTCAAAAACCATTCGATGGCGAGTGTGAGCTTCATGGAATCATTCCTTGGATGAGATGACCGACATTGGCCTCGACGTCGCCGTTCCACAGGGCGCTGACGACGCTGATGAGATCGGGACGGTGTGCGGCGACGCGGGAGATGTTTTCGGCGTTGATCCCCCCGATTGCGCAGATCGGGAGGGTCAGAGCGGCTTTGGCTTTGTCCAGGACGGCGAGGGGGACCACCCCGGAGCGGGGTTTGGTCGGGGAGGGGAAAAACGATCCGAACGCGACGTAGTCGGCCCCCTCGCGCTGGGCTTCAAGGGCTTTGGAGACGCTGCCGTAGCACGACACCCCGATGATTCCGCTCGGGAAAATTTCCCGGGCTTCGCGCAGGGGGAGGTCGTCTTTGCCGATATGGAGGCCGTCAGCTCCGATCCGAGCGGCGAGGCGGGGGCGGTCGTCGATGACAAAGAGGGCGCCGTAGGTGCGGCACAGGCGCTGGAGGGTGACGCAGACCGCTTCGACGTCGTCGTCGTTTTGGGTTTTGTTGCGGTATTGCAGCACCGCCACCCCCGCACGGAGCGCCCGGTTGCACTGTTCCAGAATCGTATCGTGGGGGGTGAGCCGTTCGTCGGTGATGGCGTAGAGCCCTTTAAGCGACATGCTCTCCTCCCGCCTTGTGGTTGATGGGGCCGGGGCCGCGTCCCAGGCGAGGGGCGCGGCGGATCGCTTCGGTGACGAAACGTTTGGCCCGCTCGATCGCCGCGTCCATCGGGTATTCCAGCGCCAGCGAGGCGGCGATCGCCGAGGCGTACGAACATCCGGTGCCGTGGAGATCGCGGGTTTCGAGCCGCTCCCCCACAAAGACCCGTTTGGATCGGCCGTGGTAGAGCAGATCGGCGCACTGCTCTCCCAGCGGATGGTTTTTCACCACGATGGGGGTGGGGTGTTCCATCACGCCGCGCAGGGTGTCGCTTTCGGCGTATTCGTAGCCATACAGGAGGCGCGCTTCGTGGAGGTTCGGGGTCGTGAGGCTCACGCGACGGCTGAGCCGTCGCAGCGCGTCGAGGGCGTCGTCGGCGAGGAGGGGGGAACCGGCCTTGGAGACGCAGACGGGGTCGAGGATCACGGGAAGGTCGAGAGAGTCGAGGAAGGCATCGAGCGTTTCGATCAGCTCGCGGTTGTAGAGCATCCCGATCTTGATCGCCGCGACGGGGAGATCGGAGAGGACGGCGTCGATCTGGGAACGGAGAAATTCGGCGTCCACCGCCCGGATCGCCTCGACTCCCGTCGTGTTCTGGGCGGTGAGGACCGTGACCGCGCTGGCACCGAAGAGGCCGAACGCCTCGAACGTTTTGAGATCGGCCTGGATACCGGCCCCGCCGCTGCTGTCAGAACCGCCGATCGTGAGGACGACTTTCATGGATGCCCCTTGGGTTTGGAATGGATAACATTGTACGCAACGGGGCGAAACGTTCGTAGGCGAAATTTGGCGTTTGGTCGGCGGGTTGTGCTACAATGGTGTCACCGCAGGGTGAGCGGGACATTTGTCCCTGCCACTTTAGGGATTGTGTTCGTACGGTGCCAAAAATTACGCAAGCCGCTAATTCTCCCGTATCCGGAAGATACGGGAAGCTTTAGGGGGTTGTAGGGACATTTGTCCCTGCCACTTTAGGGACTTCGTTCCTAAAGTGTTTAACAATAGGAATAATAAAAGGGAGCGTCATGCATTCGGCACAGGAGGTCAAATCCGATTTCACCAAGCGCTACGTCATCGCGATTTCGCTCATCGCGCTCCTCTCGACGGCCGCCTTCTTTTTCCTCCACCTCGCCCTTAAAACCTCCGATTCGACCGCCCTGATCGTCAACATGTCGGGAAAACAGCGGATGCTCTCGCAGCGGGTCGCTTCCCTCTCGCAGCAGTATTACGCGCGGGTCTACGCCGCGCAGGGGCCCCTCGAAGCGCAGCTGATCCGCACCAACCTCCTCGCCGCGATCACGGAAATGGAAGCGGCCAACACCGCCCTCTCCACCGGGCGGCTCAATGACACCGTGAGGGTCGAGCTCTCGGCGGCCATCCGCGACCTGTATTTCGGCCAAACCGATCTCAAAGACCGGGTCGAGGAGTATCTGCTCAAAGCACGACGGCTGGCCGCCACCCCATCGCCCTCCGAGGCGGGGTCGCTGCACCGCGAGATCATCGAAATTTCCAACCCGATCCTGATCGATCTCAACCACGCCGTATTGCAGTACCAGCAGGAGGGGGAGGAAAATATCGCCCGGGTACAGCGCACCGAAACGGTGGTATGGATCGTCACCCTCATCACCCTGTTGCTGGAGGTCATTTTCATCTTCCAGCCGATGGCGTCCAAAATCCGGGAGCTGTTCCAGGAGGTGACCTGGAACCAGCAAAACCTCGAACAGCAGATCGCGCTGCGGACGATCCACCTCGAAGAGGCGAACCAGAAACTGCAGCACGTCGCGTCGCACGATCCCCTCACGGGGCTGAAAAACCGCCTCAACATGGAACGCGATCTCGAAGAACTCCTCCACCAGTATGAAAAGAACCGCCAGCCCTTTGCCGTCGTCATGCTCGATATCGACTGGTTCAAAAAAGTCAACGACCTCTACGGACACGATGCGGGGGATTTCGTCCTCATCGAATTTGCCAAGATCCTGCTGGGGGAAGTCCGGGTGCAGGACAGCGTTTACCGGGCGGGGGGCGAGGAGTTCGTCATCGTCTTCAACCGGATTTCCAAAGAGCAGGTGGGCGATCGGGTTGCCAGGCTCCTCGTTTCGGTCGAAGAATATCCGTTTGTCTACAACGACATCACGATCCGCACGACGGTGAGCGCGGGGATATTCCACCCCGAAAATACGTGCGCCGAAAACGTGCAGGAGGTGCTCAAATGCGCTGATGGGGCGCTGTATGAGGCCAAGCGCGCCGGGCGTAACCGGATGGCTTTCTTTATCTGCCCGAACCGTTCAGAGAACGGCTGAAATACTCCAGTGCGCGCTGTGCGCTCTCGCGGTGGGAAACGAGGGGTGCAGGGTAATCCGCCGGGCGCGCCGCCCCTCGAAGCGCGGCTTCGTCCCCGAAAAGGCGGGGAGAAAGGGCTTTGAGCTCGATTAGGTAGCGTTTGACGTAAACCCCTTCGGGATCGAATTTCAGGCTCTGCGTGTAGGGGTTGAAAATCCGGAAATAGGGTTGCGGATCGACCCCGGTTCCGGCGCTCCACTGCCACGAGAGGATATTGCTCGCCGCGTCGTAATCGAGCAGGTGCGCGGCAAAAAAACGCTCCCCCCACTGCCACGGCAAGAGGAGGTTTTTGGTGAAAAAACTCGCGCAGATCATCCGGGTACGGTTGTGCATCTCCCCGCTTCGGAGGAGCTGGCGTATCCCCGCATCGACGATCGGTACCCCCGTGCGGGCGGTGCAGAATGCGCGGAATTTCTCCTCGTCTTCGACGCCGTAAAACGGGTAGCGGAAGTTGCGTGTTGAGAGATGGGGAAAATGGTAGAGGAGCATCGCGTAAAACTCCCGGAAAACGAGCTGCCGGAAAAAAGGCTCGGTATCGATCCCCTCTTTTTTTTGCTCGGCGAGCCATCGCAGCACCGCGCGGATCGAGATTGTCCCGAAGCGCAGATCGGCTCCCAGCTGCGACGTCGCTTCCAGGGCTAAGACGTCGCGATCGTGCGGGTAGCGCGCGAGTTTCGGGGAAAAATCGGCGAGCTTGGCGCGGGGCGGACGCAGCTGCTGCGGGGTGAGGAGGGCGGCCTCGAACCCCAGCGAAGCCAGCGTAGGGGGGAGGGAGGTAGCCGTTTCTCCCTCGATCCGGTGGATCGGGGCGTACTCAAAATCGATCAGCCTCTGGGGGGCCGGGAGCGTTTCGGTCATGTGGGAGGGGCGAAACAGGGTCTGGGCGCGGCGGTAGAACGGGGTGAACACCTGGTAGGGGGTCCCGTCCTCTTTGAGCACCTCGTCCGGCCTGAAAATGTAGGTGTCGTGCAGGTAGCGAAAGGGGAGGCGGTGGGAGACCTCCCGGTCGCGCTCTGTCGCGTATGCGTCGTAATCGCCCGACGCGCACACCTCGTCGAAGCCCCCCCGACGCAGCAGGTAGTCGAAGACCTCGCCCGGCTCCCCCGAAAAGATCGCCAGATCCAGCCCCCGCTCGCGCAATTGTCCCCTCAGCTCAAGGACGTGGTGATAGATGAAGCTGACACGCCGGTCGTCGCGCTCGAGGGGACCCAGAATCCGCGTATCGAAAATAAAGAGGGGGAACACCTCGCCCTCCTGCGCGAGGAGGGGGTTGTCATCGACGCGCAGGTCGCGCCGGAACCAGAGGATGCGGCGCATCTATTTTCCCGCGTCGAGGTGGGAACGCAGTGCCAGCACCCTGGGGTAGGGGTCGAGGAAACGCTGTTCCAGAAGGTAGGCGCTGCGGTATTTCGTCGCGTAGAGGTGCAGCGTCGAGAGGGGGACGATGAGGGGAAAGATTTTGTCGGCATAGTCGCGGATCTGGTCGTGGAGGATCGTTTTTTCCTCGCGGCTCAGCTCGTTTTTGAAAAAGCCCGCCATGTGTTCCAGGACGTTGCGGGTCCGTTTGATCGAGCTTTTGTGGCCGATCGCCGTTTTGAACAGCTCTTCGTAGCGTTGCAGCGCTTCGGCAAAGGAGAGGGCGTCGCGGTTGGCGACGACGTTGCCCAGCTGCCGGTAGAGCATCTCGTTTTTGGACTGGAGCAGGAACTTGTGAGCGGTATGGAACCGCACGAGGGCGTTCATGTCGGGTGCGGAGGCTTTGAATTCCTCGAAGCGGGCGTAGGCGAACACCTGCATGACGAAATTCTCCCGCAGCCACATATCCTGCAGCCGCCCCTCTTCCTCCATCGGCAGGTGGGGAAAGCGCTCGCGGCACAGGGCGGCGAAGACGCCGTCCTCTTTCCCTTCGCAAAAGCCGTTTTCCTGGTAGAGCTTCGCGCTTTTCATGCCGCAGCTGGGGGATTTGGATTTGAAAACGATCCCGCACAGCGGCTCGGCCGCGATCCGCTCCAGCTCGTTGGCGCTTTCGCGCTCCAGCGCATCGGTGAGGTCATTGCCGTTTTTGTTGCTCTGTACCCGTACCGCCCCCGCGGTATCGCGGACGAGGCGGACGGAGGGGCGGGGGGTGCCAAACGCGAGGTGCTCGGGGCAGAAGGGGACGAAGCGGGCAAACCGTCCCAGCTCGTCGGTCAGGAAACGGTCCAGCTTGTGCCCCCCGTCGAAGCGGATTTTCTCTCCGAGGAGGCAGGCGGATACGGCGAGTGTCATGGGATATCCTTTGAGTCTTTGGCACGATTATAGTACAAAAGCGGCGCCGTCGATAGTCCAAATATGGCGCTTGGTGGCGATCGCGGCGGCAGTGATTTCAAAACCGCTAAAGATTGGGTAGGGTATCATCCCCAAAGCATGACGCCCCGGCGCCGGGAGGAGAGAACGAAATCATGTACGCAACCCTCAAGCACTACACGATACTGATTGCCGAGGATGAGCCTCGTCCCCTTGATTACCTCTCTTCGATTTTCAAGCGCTATTTCCGGAAGGTCCTCACCGCTTCGGACGGCGAAGAAGCGTTCGCAAAAGTCCTTTCCGAAACGGTGGATGTCATTTTGACCGATATGCGGATGCCACGTCAGGACGGGGTCGAATTCGTCCTTAAATTGCGGAAAATGGGGATTCAGACGCCGGTCATTTTCATGTCTGCCCACAGCGACGCCGACACGCTGTTGCGGGTGATCCCCCTGAGCGTCTGCCATTATCTGATCAAGCCGGTCGAGACCGAAGCGATTCTGGAACTGTGCGTCGAGGCGCTGAATAAACGCCCTCCCGTCTCCGTGCCCGCGGCGCCGTCGGTCCGCTACACCCTGACCAGCGGTATCACGGTGGATCTCGCGGATAACACGGTGAGCCGATCGGGGAGGCTGATCGAGCTGACGAAAAAAGAGCTCGATCTCCTGAGTCTTTTCGTCCTCAACCCCAGGGCGGTATTGACCAAAGAAAAAATCGAGTACGCGTTGTGGAACGCCGAAACGGTTTCCGAGAGCAGCGTCAAGACCCTGATCAAAAAGCTGCGTGCCAAGATCGGGGAAGAGGCGATCGTTACCGTCAAAAATGTCGGCTACCGTCTTTGTGAAACGGTGAAATGACGAAAAAATAACCAAAAAATAACTACAAGCCGCTACAATAACCGAAAATTTACCGTTTCGTCCCTCCGGAAGGGGCGGAAGCGAGGTGTAGCGGATGCGGCTGTTGAACCATCGGTATCGTGATGCACAGGGGCTCGAGGCGTTCGTGCGGACCCATGATCTGGAACCCTCATCGGCGCTGTTTGTCCAGATGTACGTCAGCGGGCAATCCCCCGATACGGTCTACGCGGTGCGCGACGAGCTCCTCGCCCTTCTCCCCGGATGCCCCCTGCTGGGGACGACGACGGCGGGCAGCATCGCATCCGGAGAAACGCAGGGCGAGGGGATCGTGTTGGCGTTTTCCGTTTTCGAGACGGCGAGAGTCAAGAGCGCGGGGTACCGGGATACGGAAACTTCCGAAATCGTCCGTCGGATCCGCGAGGAGCTCGTCGGGGACGAAACCCGGCTGCTCGTGGCGTTTGCCAATCCCCTCCGTTTCGATGCGACCTCGCTGCTGCGCCACATCGGCGAAACTTTTCCGGGCCTCGTCGTAGCGGGCGGAAACGCGGGGGACGATTACCGGTTTGTGCGGTGCGAGGTGTTTTCGACCGGCGAAGAGGATTGCGACGTCGTACTGGCGGCGATCGATTCGGCATCGCTATCGGTCAAGCCCCATTATCTCCTCAACTGGGAGTCGATCGGGCAGCCGATGCGGGTGACCCGCGCGCGGGGAAATGAAGTCTACGAAATCAACGGCCGGGACGTCTGCGCCCTTTATCGGCACTACCTGGGCGAAGAGGTTGCCGAAAACCTCCTCGAATACGGAATCCAGTTTCCCCTCATCTACCGGAACGAAGGGGTCGAGATCGCCCGTGCCCCGATTGCGATCGACCGCAGGAAAGGGTCGGTTACGTTTGCCGGGGAGATCCCCGAGGGGACGGACGTCAGATTCGGTTACGCCAACGTCGAGCAGATCGTTTACCGCAACCAAAAAGTGCTTGCCGAAACGTTTAAGCGCAAAGAAGAGGGGATCTACGTCTACAGTTGCGCAGCCCGGCGCCGGATGCTGGGGAATTTTCTCAACGACGAACTTCACGGGATCGACCAGATCGCTCCGACGGCGGGTTTCGTCACCTACGGAGAGTTTTTCCACGATACGCAGGGGTGTGCCAACACGCTGCTCAACATCACCACGACGTTCGTGACGCTGAGCGAAAACCCCTCGGAGGAGCCGCTGCGGATCATGCCGCCGAAAGGGAGAACCGACCGAAACGAGGTCACCATTCAGGCCCTCACCACCCTGATTTCCCGTACCGGCGAGGATCTGGAAGAGAACCTCCATTATCTCGAACAGTTTAAAAAAGCGGTGAACGAGGCCTCCATATTTTCGATTGCCGATGCGCGGGGGATCATCACCGAAGTGAACGAAAACTTCGTCGACATCTGCGGTTATTCGCGCGAGGAACTGATCGGCGCCCCGCACAACATCGTCCGCTCGGGGGACATGCCCAAAGAGGTATTCGCGCAGATGTGGGCGACGATCCGTGCGGGAAAACTCTGGAAAGGGCTCGTCAAAAACCGGCGCAAGGACGGACGCGACTACTACGTCCTGACCGAAATCATGCCGATCTATTATAGAGACGGCCGGTTCCGCGAGTACATCGGGATCCGTAACGACGTTACCGAACTCGAAGAGTACAAAAATTTCCTCAAACATGAACTGGACACGACCAGCCGGAATTTCGAGGAGAGCCTCCATTATATGACCCAGTACGAAAAAGCGATCAACTCCTCGACCGCGATTTTGAAAACCGATACGCTCAACATCATCAAGTACGCCAACGAAAAATTCTGCGAGATCAGCGGCTACACGAACGAGGAGCTGATCGGGAGAAACTGCGAGGAACTGCGGCACGAAAAACACCGGATCACGGGGGTGTGCATCGAGATCCGCAACAAACTCGCGGCCGGGGAAGCGGTTTACGAAACCCTCACCAACATCGCCAAAGACGGGAGCGAATACGTCGTCTACAGCCTCTTTTTCCCGGTGCTCGACCAGGCGGGGAACGTCATCGAGCACCTGCAGGTGATGCACGACATCACCCAGATCGTCCATCTCAACGAGGAGATCGTCCGGACCCAGAAAGAGGTGGTCATGACGATGGGAGCCATCGGGGAGACCCGGTCGCGGGAGACGGGATATCACGTCAAGCGGGTCGCGGAGTATTCGTACCTGCTTGCCCGCCTCTACGGCCTGGGTGAAGAGGAAGCCTACCTTCTCAAGCAGGCCTCCCCGATGCACGATATCGGCAAGGTGGCGATCCCCGACACCGTGCTGAACAAGCCCGGCGCCCTCACGCCCGAGGAGTTCGAGACGATGAAAACCCACGCGGCGCTGGGGTACGAGATGCTGCGCCATTCACAGCGCCCGATCCTCAAGGCCTCCGCGCTCGTTGCCCTGACCCATCACGAAAAATACGACGGCAGCGGCTACCCGCAGGGGCTCAAAGGGGAAGCGATTCCCATCTTCGGCCGGATCACGGCGATCGCCGACGTCTTCGACGCGCTGGGGCATGACCGGGTTTACAAAAAAGCGTGGGACGACGAAAAAATCTTTGCCCTGTTCCGGGCGGAGCGGGGAGGGCACTTCGATCCGGTGCTGGTCGATCTGTTTTTTGAGCATCTCGAGGCGTTCCTGGCGATCCGGGAACGGCTGAAAGACCAATTCTAAAGGAAACTCACGATGGCTACCGAACACATTCTGAAGGATACCGATTTTCTCGTATCCCAGACCGACGCGAAGGGGATCATCCTCTTTGCCAACGACGATTTTTGCAAAATAGCGGGTTACACGCTCGAAGAGCTCATCGGCCAGCCGCACAACATCGTCCGCCACCCCGATATGCCCCGCGCGGCGTTCAGGGATCTGTGGGAGACGGTCAAAAGCGGCAAAGTATGGAAAGGGTACGTCAAGAACGCGACCAAAAGCGGGGGGTATTACTGGGTATTCGCAACGGTCTATCCCAACATCGCCTGCGGCGACGCGAACCACGGCTACATGTCATGCCGCCGCAAAGCTTCCCCCGCCGAAATCGAGGCGGCCGAAGCCCTCTATAAAACCCTGCGCTGAACCAAAGGAGTCACGGTAATGACCAACGCAACGAAAGCAATCATTTTAGGAACCCTCGGGATCGCCGGGGGGATCGTCGCGGCATCGGCCGCTTCGGCGTGGGTCTCGGGAGGGATCGTCGCCCTCGTCGCGGGGGCGGGAATCGCGCTGAGCCTCTCGCGCCCGGGGGGATCGGGAGAACTGGCCGCTCAGCTTGAACGGTTCGAAGATCTGATCCGCTTCAAACGCAACCAGCTTCAGCCCATCGAGGCTTCCCCCGCAAGCGCGGAGGAGAAGCTCAACCACCTCGCCGCGGTGCATGAAGCGATTCTCGAACAGGACGTCAAGGTGGCCGGGGAGATGGTGCTTCTGGCCGACAAGGTGCGCCGGGGACACTACATGTGCCGCGTCGCCAGCGACACTCCGACCCCTCACGTCCATCTGCTGCGCAAAACGATGAACGCGATGCTCGATTCGACCGAAACGAACCTCGACCGGGCGATTCGGGTCCTCGAAGCGCTGGGGGAGGGGAAGTTCTCGACCCGCGCCGAGATCGGCGTCGAGGGGAAAATGGGGCAGATGCTCGAAAAGATCAACGACCTCGCCGCCGCGCTCGCGTCGATGGAGATGCAAAACGCCGAGGCCCGCGAGGTGCTCAACAACAACACCAATCAGCTGCGCGATACGATCGAGCATCTGCGCCGCAACCAGTTTGTCGAGCTCAACGCGATGATCAACACCACCGTCGAGCGGATCGAATCGGTCGCCCGCAAAGAGCATGAGCTTTCGGGCAATCTCCAGTCCCTGACCGGAAACGCCCAGGAGACCAAACAGATCCTCACTGCCATCGGCGATATCGCCGACCAGACCAATCTCCTCGCTCTCAACGCCGCGATCGAAGCGGCCCGGGCGGGGGAACACGGACGCGGCTTTGCCGTCGTCGCCGACGAGGTGCGCAAACTCGCCGAGCGGACCCAGAAGAGTCTCGCCGAGACCGCTTCGACGATCAACGTCCTGATCCAGTCGATCAACGACAACAGCGATTCGCTCGGCCGCAATATGGAGGAGATGATGGATCTGACCCGCTACGTCGCTACCGTGGACGAAAAAATGGAAGAGCTGCTGGGCGTCATGGACCGTTTGACGTGAGACGGTGTCTCCTTTAAGCCGATGTGTGCGACTATTATCGGTCCTATATCCAAAACGCGGATAACAAACCATGAAAATCAGTAAAGCCGATTTGCATCTTGCCCTGATGCTGGGATTGACCCTGGTGCTGCCGATCGCTCTGGGATTCGTGATGAACCACTTCTCGGGATGGAAGTTCGTGAGCATTCCGCTCCATTCGACGATGGAGAGCGTCGGGGCGACCATCGCCTTCATCCTCAGTGCCATCGTTTTCATGCTGTACCACGGGCAGAAGATTTTCAACCACTTTCACCGCGCCGCGCTCGCGCTCATCTCGATGGGGATTTTCGACCTTTTCCACGCGGTCGTTTATCCGGGAGAACTTTTCGTCTGGCTCCATTCGCTGGCGATTTTTTTCGGCGGGGTGCTGTTCGCTTTCGTCTGGCTCCCCGACGCGAGGGTTTCGGAGCGGACCTACGCCGTTTTCCCCGTCGCGGTGGCGGCGGTTTCGACCGCGGTGGCGCTTCTGTCGATGTTCGAGCCCTCCCTGCTGCCGCGCATGCTCGATCCCAAAGGGGCATTCACCGGCACGGCGGTTCTGCTCAATCTGATCGGCGGGGCGATGTTCGTCCTCGCTTCGCTCCATTTCATCCGCCGCTACCTGCGGTTCGAGGATTTCGACGATCTCCTTTTTGCCGGTCATACGATGCTGTTCGGGAGTGCGGGGGTGCTGTTCTTTTTTTCGAGCCTGTGGGACATGCAATGGTGGTTCTGGCACGCGCTGCGGCTGCTGGCGTACGTCGTATCGCTGGTGTTCATGCTCAAAATTTTTCATCGCAGCCTGCAGATGCTCGAAGAGGCCAACGCCGCGATCGGGGCCAAAAACGGCGAACTTTCCCAATCGCTGAAGCTGTTGCAGGAGTATAAAAGCGCCATCTATTCGGGGAGTATCATTTCGACGGGAGATCTGTCGGGGAATATCGTCGACGTCAACGACGAGCTTCTGGAACTGACCGGGTACACGCGCGAGGAACTGATCGGAAAGCCCCACAGCATCTTTCGCGATCCGGGGACCCCCAAAGCCCATTTCAAAGCGATGTGGGAGACGATCCAGTCGGGACGGATCTTCAAGGGGCTCATCAAAAACCGCAAGAAAAACAGCGACACCTTCTACGCCAAAATCACGATCGTCCCGATCATGGACGATCAAAAACGGATATTCGAATACATCGCCTTTCGCGAGGACGTCACCGAACTCGTCGAATCCCAGAACGAATTCCGGAAAATGTTTTATACCGACCTGCTCACCGGGCTGCACAACCGCTACAAACTCTCCGAGGATCTCAAATCGGCTTCCCCCCACCATATCGCCCTGCTCAACGTCGACAACTTCAAAAACATCAACGACATCTACGGGCAGGATTCGGGGGATGCGGTGCTGCGGCAGCTTTCGACGCTGCTGCTCGATCAAACCTATCCCAAAGGGTACCAGGTATATCGCAACCACGGCGACGAATTCGCCCTCATGGTTCCCTCAAATATCCCTTTCGGGACGTTTCTGGAGGGGATCGAGGAGTGGGTCAAAAAAATCGAAAACACCCGGATGATCGCGAACGGAAACGAAATCGAGCTGGGAATCAGCGTCGGGGCGGTCGAGGAATCCAACGACGTCAGCAAAGCCGACATGGCGCTCAAGGAAGCCAAAAACGCGAAAAAAACCCTTGTCATCTATCATGAAAACCTTCAGACCCGCAACCAGTTCGAAAACAATCTCCGCTGGAGCAAAAAACTCAAAGAAGCGCTGGCCGACGACCGGATCGACATCGTGCTGCAGCCGATTTTCTCCAATACCCTCAACCGGGCCGTCAAATACGAGGCGCTGATCCGGCTGATCGATGAGGGGGGAGAAACGGTCTCTCCGTATGCGTTTTTGGAGGTCGCCAAGCGGACCCGCCTTTATCCCCGGCTCACCCGCAGGGTGATCAAAAAGGCGTTCCAGGTCCTCTCCGGGACCTCGGCGCAGATCAGCATCAATCTCACCGCCGAAGACATCATCGACGAGGAGACCAACCTGTATCTGATGAACATGATCCGCTCCTCACCCCATGCCAAACGGCTGGGGATCGAGCTGGTCGAATCGGAGGGGATCGAAAACTTTTCGGCCGTCAAGGGATTCATCGAGGAGATCAAACGCTACGGCGTCCTCCTCTCGATCGACGATTTCGGGACCGGGTACAGCAATTTCGAGTACCTCCTCAAACTCGACGCCGACGTGATCAAGATCGACGGCAGCCTGATCCAGAATATCGACCGCGATCCCAACAGCTACAACGTCGTCGAGACGATCGTCTCGTTCGCCAAAAACAACGGGATGGAGGTGGTCGCCGAATTTGTCGCGACCGAATCGATCCAGGAAAAAGTGGTGGGGCTCGGGATCGATTATTCGCAGGGGTACTTTATCGACCCGCCCAAGTTCTGGAGGGAGATCGGATGAAATTCTGGATTATTACCGCTTTCGTGGTTGTCTTTATCGGCGGATCGGTCGCCCTGCTGCGGTTGCAGAAAAACGAGACGCTCCGGGTGGGCCTTTTGTATTCGCAGAGCGGGACGATGGCCGGAGAGGAAAAAGTGATCGCCGACATGGTCCGCCTTGCGGTGGACGAGATCAACGACGAGGGGGGGCTGCTGAACCGAAAAATCGAAATCGTCGAGTACGATGGCCGTTCCGATCCCGCGACGTTCGCCCGGGGAGCCTCGGCACTGATCGAGGCGGGGGCGACCACGATCTTCGGATGCTGGACCTCCGCGTCGCGCAAAGCGGTCCGCCCCGTCGTCGAGGAGAAAGGGGGATTGCTGTTTTACCCCGTCCAGTACGAAGGGGGGGAGGATTCGCCCAACATCGTTTACCTGGGGATGAGCGCGAACCAGCAGATCAACCCGACGATCACCTACATCAAAAAGCACCACGGCAACCGGGTTTACGTCGTCGGATCCGATTACGTCTATCCCCGCATGGCCGATCTCTACCTCCGCACGATGGCCGATTTCGTCGATATCCGCGTGGTCGGTTCGGCGTACCTGCCGCTGGGATCGCGTGATTTCGGAGCGGTGATCGACGCAATCCGCCGCACGTCGCCCGATGCGATCATCAACACGATCAACGGCTCCAGCAACGTCGCGTTTTTCAAAGCCCTCCGCGACGCGGGGATCACCGCCCGGGACGTGCCGGTCTTTTCGCTGAGCGTCGATCAAAGCACCGTGTCGGCCGTCGCGTCGAAAATCGGCATTGAGCCGCTGGTGGGCCATTACGCCACGTGGAGCTATTTCGATACGATCCACCACCCCGCCAACCGGGTGTTCAAAGAGAAGCTGAACCACCGGTTCGGCCCCTCTTACCGCCCCACCGATGCGGGG
Organism: uncultured Sulfuricurvum sp.; assembly: GCA_964491035.1. GTDB lineage: Bacteria > Campylobacterota > Campylobacteria > Campylobacterales > Sulfurimonadaceae > Sulfuricurvum. Next base: position 20,385 of record CAZBIR010000011.1, on the reverse strand, counting down.
TACAAAGCCTATCTGGCGGTGCAGTTCTGGAAAAACGGCGTCCGCAACACCGGGACGGCCGATACCGAGGTGCTCCGTTCGGCGATCGGGCGGGAGAGCATGGACTCGGCGGTGGGGGTGATCTATGTCGATCCGCGCACCAACCACCTCTCCCAGAGCGTCCGGATCGCTGCGATCACCCCTGCGGGATTCGAGATCCGGTGGAATTCCGAGCACCCCGTCCTCCCCCACCCGTTTCCCAGCATCCGCAGCCGCGCGTTCTGGGAAGGGGCGCAGCGTGATCTCTATCTCGGCTGGAACGGCGGCTGGGAACGTCCCAGGGAGAACCCATGAGCCGCTGGTATACCCTCCACATCAAAAACGAGATCCTGTTCTGGTTTTTGCTCCTCGCCCTGCTGCCCCTGATGGGGGTGATCGGTGCCAATTACTGGTACCAGAAAGATCGCTACGAATCGGAAGCCCAAACGCACCTGCAGGTCATTCTCGACCAGAAAACCGAGGTGGTCGAGACGTATTTTGAACGGGTCGAGCAGGAGATCGAGCTACTGGCCCTCGCCCCCGACGTACGGAGCGTGTTCGAACACGCCGCCCCGGATCCGCAGGATGTCGAAAGGTTCTCGGCGGTCGTCGAGACCTATCGGTTCCATGACCTGTTTTTGATCCGGACCGACGGAACGATCATCCATACGGTCAAAAAAGAAGACGACCTGGGAACCAACCTCCAGACCGGCCCCTACGCCGCGTCGAACCTGGCGCGGGTATACCGCAATGCCCTCGAACACCTTGAAACCCAGATCAGCGATTTCGAGTATTATTCCCCCTCGAAAAAAGAGGCCCTCTTTATCGCTACCCCCGTTTACGGTGATCATACCATCATCGGCGTCCTGGTGGTCCAGAACAACGTCGATACGGTCAACTCCCTTTTTTCCGACCGTCAGGGGCTGGGGGAGAGCGGGGAGCTGTTCGCTGCCAAGCTCGAAGCGGGGGACGTCGTCTCGACGACCCCGCTGAGATACCTCCCCGAATCGTTCAAAGGGCGCTACCGTTTCCCCGACGATCCGGTATTGCCGATTCATCTTGCCGCGCACGGCAAACGGGGGCATGGCGAAGCACGCGATTACCGGGGCGAAGAGGTGATTGCGGCGTGGAGCTACGTTCCGACCCTGCGATGGGGGATTGTCGCCAAGATCGACCGAAGCGAAATCCTCAAACCGATCGAAGAGTTGCGGTTCTATTCGATCCTGCTGCTGTTTTTCGTCGGGCTGGGGATCGTGATCGCGATTCTCTCGGCGATTCGCCATATCGTACAGCCCATCGAAAAACTCTCCCAGAGCGTCCGGAAGTTCGGGAAGGAAAAAGCCCCGCCCCAGCTGGAACTGGATGCCGAAAACGAGATCGGCGAACTGGCGCGCAGCTTTCACGAAATGACCCTGTCGCTGCGGGCGTCTCAGGAGACGATCCGCAAATACGCCGACGAACTCGAGGAGAAGGTCCGGCTGCGCACCCGGGAACTCGAATCGGCCAAAGAACGGATCGAATCCTCCAACCGGGAGATGAAGCGCTACATCGACATCATCGATACCTACGTCATCACCTCCACGACCGATCTCTCGGGGAAAATCACCCAGGTCAGCCGTGCGTTTTGCGACATTACCGGGTATTCGCGCGAGGAGCTGATCGGGAAAAAACACAACATCGTCCGCCACCCCGATATGCCCGAGTCCCTCTACGACGGGATGTGGCGCACGATCACCTCGGGACAGACCTGGAGCGGGGAGATCAAAAATCTCCGCAAGGACGGGACGTATTACTGGGTTGCGTCGACGATCACCCCCATTGTGGACCACGACGGGAACATCCGGGAGTACACGTCGATCCGGCAGGATATCACCGACAAAAAACGGATAGAGGAGATTTCGATCACCGACGGCCTGACGGGGATTTACAACCGCCGCCGGTTCAACGACCTGTTTCCCGAGTACATCCGCGCCGCCCGGCGGCGGGATGAAACGATCTGTTTCCTGATGATGGACGTGGATCATTTCAAAGGGTACAACGACCATTACGGCCATCAAAAAGGGGACGAAGTGCTCATCCGCGTTGCACGCGCCCTGCAAGAGAGCCTCAAGCGCGCCGACGATTACGCGTTCCGGCTGGGGGGTGAAGAATTCGGGATCATTTTCACGACCCAAAGCGCGCAGGAGGGGCTCGGATTCGCCCGCGCCCTCAAGGAACGGATCGAGGCGCTGGGCATCCTCCACGCCGGGAATTCCGCCGCCCCCGTCGTCACCGTATCGATGGGGCTGATCTGCGATCGTGCCGCGAATCTTGGGGATATGGACGAAATCTACAAACATGCCGACGATCTGCTGTACCGGGCCAAAACCTCGGGGCGTAACCGGGTATGCACCCTCAAAGAGTGCGTTCCATCGGAACCAGACGGAGCGGTGCCGGCGCAGGAGAAGCTATGAAGGTCGAAGAACGGGTCTGGAAAAACGGGGGATGGGTAAGCGACCGCTCCGATGTGATCGAGCCCGAACGGGTCAATCTGGTACTGCTCTTCGGAGAGATCGATGCGATCGCGTCCCAAACCGGGCGGGCCGAACTGCGCGAGCTGTACCCCAACGCCCGGATCGTGGGGGCCTCTAGCGCCGGGACGATCGAATCGGGGGAGCTGAGCGAAAACCCCCTCGTAGCGACGGCCGTCGCGTTTGAACGTTCCCGGGTCGAAGTCGCGATGGTCGAAGAGCTCAAGAACGCGACCCTCGAAGAGAGTGCCCGCAGCCTCATCGGCGCCCTCCCGCAAGAAGGGCTGCGCCACGTGTTCGTCCTGATGGAAGGGCTCGCCGGACTCAATGCGTCGCATCTGGTGCGGGGGATCAACGCGCTGGCCGCCCCCTACAGCGTAAGCGGGGGGCTGGCGGGAGAGGGGTGGCAATTCAAAAGGACCCTCGTGTTCGCCGACGGTGAGCCGCGCGAGCGTGCGGCGGTCGCGGTGGGGTTCTACGGCGAGGGGCTGCACGTGCGGATCGGTTGCCGGAGCGGATGGGAGGAGTTCGGTGCCGAGCGGGTCGTAACCCGCTCCGAGGGGCACATCGTTTACGAGATCGACCACAAGCCCGCGATCAAACTCTACGAGGATTACCTGGGGGAGTATATCCGCTCCCTCCCCGAGAGCGGGCTGCGTTTCCCCCTCAACGTCCGGGAACGCCCCGGGGAGAACGAGGTGGCGCGGGTCATCATGGGGATCAATCCTGACGGATCGCTGGTTTATGGGGGGGACATCCCGCAGGGATCGACCGTGAGGCTCATGAAAACCAATGTGACCAACCTGATCGAAGGGGCCGAACGGGTCGCGTCGTCGATCGCAGCCTCCAACGATCAGAGGGCTCTGGCAATCGCGGTGAGCTGCTCGGCGCGGCGCAGCGTCCTCAAACAGATGGCGGACGCCGAGATCGCCGCGGTGGCGGAACACCTCGCGGGGCCAACCCGCCTGTGCGGTTTCTATTCGTACGGCGAGATCGCCCCGTTTCCGGACTATCCCCTCCGCTGCCACCTCCATAACCAGACGATGACCCTGACGGTCCTCTACGAGGATGCCGATGCATAAGCTCCTCTCCCTCCAGCTGAAAAAATGTTTCGGGAAGGAATGGGAACAGCGAGCGTTTCCCGCCGAAGTCCAAAAACTGATCGACCTGGTCGACCAGAGCTACACCCAGTACGACGAAGACTACCGGATGCTGGAGCGAACCCTCGACGTTAATTCGGCCGAACTCACTTCCATCCTCGAAGAGGCGCAAAAGCAGCACGAAATACTCCGCAGCGTCACCGAATCGATGGACGAGATGATCTTCTACAAGGACCTCGATTTTCGCTACATCGGATGCAACCGGCGGTGCGCCGGGTTTTTCGGCAAAACGCCCGCCGATTTCATCGGCCGGGACGATTTCGAACTCTATCCCGAGGAGTATGCCACCCATTTCCGGGAGATGGACCGGCTGATGCTTGCGGAGATGGCCCCCCGGACGAATACCGAATGGGTGAAGAACGCCGGGGGGGAGGATGTCTTGCTGCTGACGACGAAAGCCCCGCTGAAAAACGCCCGTGGCCAAGTGTTCGGGCTGGTCGGGATCGCCCGCGACATCACCCGGGAGCACCGGATGGAACAGGAGATCGTCTCGCAGCAGGCGTTGCTGATCCAGCAGTCCCGGCTCGCCGCCATGGGGGAGATGATCGGCAACATCGCCCACCAGTGGCGCCAGCCGCTCAACACGCTGGGGCTCATCGTCCAGGACATCGAAGAGGCGTGCCTGCACGGGGAGATCGACTTTGACTACATCCGTAAAAGCCGTCGCAACGGGATGGAACAAATCCGTTTCATGTCCCGCACCATCGACGATTTTCGCAACTTTTTCACCCCCAACCGCGAAAAGCGGTGGTTTTCCCTCTTTCGCAGCGTTCAGGACACCCTCCAGATCCTCGAGCGGGGGATCGCCGACCAGCGGATCGCGCTGCGCGTCGGGGTGGACGAAGCTATCCGGATGTACGGCTACCGAAACGAATTCACCCAGGTCCTGTTCAACCTCCTCAAAAATGCCCTCGACGCTTTCGAGGAGATGCCCCGGAGGAAGGACGGATGGATCGAAATCGTCGCCGAAATGAGGGAAGGGGAGATTGAGATCAGGGTTTCGGACAACGCCGGGGGGATAGCCGAAGCGATCCGGGAAAAGATTTTCGATCCCTATTTCACCACCAAAGAAGAGGGGAAAGGGACGGGGATCGGCCTGTACATGTCGCGGATGATCGTCGAGACGATGGAGGGATCGCTCCGGGCCGAGCCCAATGCCGCGGGCTCCACGTTCGTCATTACCCTCCCCGCGTTTCCCGAAGGGTCGAAATAACACGCTATCCGGGGAAAATAACCCAAAAATAACCCGGAATTGCTACAATAGTGTTTAAAAGCAAGTGAAAGAGAAATATGCGTTTTTTTGTGAACCGTTGGCCTGAAAAACTGCGTGACATTCTGCTCGCACGATCGGGGCCCGGCCGGGGGGTGAGCCGCAGACTGATGCTTCCGCTTTCCCTCCTGTCGGCGGCGGTCGTTTCGATTACCGCTGCGGTGTGGTACGTTCAGTACCAGAAAAATGCCGATCAGCAGTCGGTTGCGGAACTGGGGCTGATGATGCGCGATTTCCAATCGCTGATCAGCCAGCAGGCCAGGGGACTCTCCATCGCGCTCGTTCCGATCACGCAAAACGACGGGCTTAAACAGGCGCTCAAAGCGAAAGACAAAGCGACTCTCCTGAAGCAGTGGGCCCCGGTTTACGAACGGATGCGCAAGGAGGGGGTGACCCATTTTTATATCCTCGACGCCAACCGGGTCTGCCTGCTCCGGGTCCACAAACCTTCCAGGGGAGGGGACGTGATCGATCGTTTCACGGCGCGTCAGGCCGAAGTGCTCGGACGCCGCTCGTGGGGGATTGAACTGGGGGCCATGGGGCTGTTCACGCTTCGCGTCGTGGAACCCGTGTTTGACGAAGGGCGGCTGATCGGTTACGTGGAACTGGGTAAAGAGGTCGAAGACGCGATGGACGAACTCCTTTTTCATTTCGGGCACGGTATGCTCCTGATGATCGACAAACACCAGATCGGGCGCTCCTCATGGGAAGAGGGGATGGCGATGATGGGGCGCCACGACGTGTGGGAGACCAATCGGGACTTTGTCATCTCGTATGCGACATCGGAGGAGTTGATCCCCCTTTTCGGACCGGTTGGCGTTCGCACCCATGCTCACGTTGCACGCGGCGAAACGATGCGCGTTGGGGATCGGAGGTATGAGGTGTCGTACCTTCCGGTGCATGACGCAGCGGGCAAAGAGGTCGCCCACATGCAGGTGGTACGCGATACGACGGCAGCGCACCGCTCTTTTCTCGAAGCGGTCGCACTGATGGGCATGATCGGGATCACGTTTCTGGGGATTGTACTGTGGATCATCCGTTCTCTCCTCGCGCAGGCTGATGATTGCGTTCATGCCGGGAAAGAGGAAAACGATCCGATCGATCCTGCCGGAACCGTTATCGCGACAAGAAAGGAATAGAACTCCGGTATGACCAAAGTAGTCCGACGCGTCATCACCTACAAATACGCGGCCATGCGCCCGGACGTGCTCGCGGTAGGACATGCGATCCCTTTTGACGTTTACATCAAGCGCTACCGCGATTTCGTCATCATCCTCGAAGCGGGGACGTTTCTGGACGAGGCGCTGCATGCCAAAATCATGCAGCACGAGTCGGTTTACGTGATGAAAAGCGATGCCGAAACAGTGCGGGGCTACCGCGCGCTCCACGCCCCGAGAAATCCGGTGTGCACGGGTGATCCCGTGGCATCGGCGCTGAGTCTGCGGCGTGACGCGGCGGCGATTGCCGATGAGCACGAACGGCTGGCCTACGTCTACGGTACCGTTTCGGATCTGATCCGCCTCATCTTCGAATCGGGGGGCGAAACGCTCTACCCCGAAGCCCTCCGGGCGTGTTCGGAGACGATTGCACAAGCGGTTCGAAGCGACACCGGTATTTTGCCGATGGTGCTCAAACTGACGCCGCAGGAGTATTCGATTCACCACCACAGCGTCAACGTCGCATTCTTCGCCGCGATCGTCGGAACGATCATCGATGTGGGCGCATCGGAGATGGAACCGCTCACCCTGGCCGCGCTGGTGCACGATATCGGCAAACTCCGGATCGATCCGGAGATCCTCGACAAACCGGAATCTCTCGAAGAGGAAGAGTACGAAATAATCAAGCGCCATTCGATTCAGGGGTGCGAGCTGCTCGAGCAAAACGGCATCACCGACCCCGCGATTCTCAAAGGGGTACGCTACCATCACGAACGGCTCGACGGGTCGGGCTATCCCGAGGGGCTAAAGGGGAAAATGATCCCGAAAATCGCCCGGATCATCGGGATGTGCGACGCTTTCGACGCCCTGACCACCCAGCGGACGTTCCGCAAAAACTACACCAGTTTCGAAGCGCTGATGCTGATGAAAAAAGAGATGAAAACGCAATTCGACGAGAAGCTGGTGGACGGTTTTATCCATCTGCATCGTTAAAGGGAGAACCGGATGATAAAAGGGATGTGGGGCCTTCTGATCGCTCTTGCGGCGTTCGCCGCGGAGGGGGAGATCCGTTTTGGGGTGTTCAGTTACAAGGGGGACGAAGCGACCCGGGAACAGTACCTCCCCCTCGTCGAGTATCTCAACACCAAACTGGAGAAAAAGGTGATCCTCGAGGTGCTGAGCCAGGAGGAGATGGAACAAAAAATCGAGCACGGGGAACTCGACATCGCCACGACCAATCCGACCCATTTTCTCCTCGTCCGCCAGCAGTACCGTCTCAGCGGGGCGGTGGCGACCCTCATCAACGCCAACGAAAACCATCCGGTGAGCAGACTGGGCGGGGTGATCGTGGTGCGCAGCGACAGCGCCATTTACGGCCTCGATGACCTCCGGGGCAAAACGATCATTACCCCCAGCAAAAAGCACATGGGGGGATTTCGGGCGCAGGTGTACGAACTGCACAAAGCGGGCATCGACATCCTCAAAGAGTCCAGACAGATCGTGGAAACGAAAACCAGCCACCAGGACGTCGTCAAAGCGATCCTGGAAAAAAAAGGAGAGGTGGGATTCGTACGTGACGGTACCGTCGAAGAGATGATGCGCAAAGGGGAGGTCGAATCTCACCACCTCCGGATCATCAACCAAAAACTGATCCCCACCCACCCGCTGATCGTTTCGACCGATCTCTATCCCGAATGGCCCGTATTCGCGATGAACCATACCGACCCCGAGGACGTCAAACGGTTCGTCTCCGCCCTGTACGCTCTCAAACCCGACGATTTGAAAGGGGCCCGGATGGAAATCTATGGCTACACCCTCCCGGCCGATTACCTGGAGGTCGAGGAGCTCGCGCGGGTGCTGCGCCTCCCCCCCTTTGACCGATACGGTTCGATCTCTTTTACCGATATCTGGGAAAAATACCGCTACACGATGATCGCGATCGCCTTTTCACTGCTGGTAGCGGGAATCTATTACCTCCGCGAACAGCGGCGCAAAAGGCTCTTTGAATCGCTGGTGTCGAATATGGGGGACGGGGTTTACAGTGTCAATCGTGAGGGGAAATGCCTTTTTATCAACCAAAAAGCGCTCGAACTCGTCGGTTACACCGAAGCCGAGGTGCTGGGCAACGATCAGCACGCGCTGTTTCATTATCAAAAAAACAACCGCGAGCGCTACGAAGTGGCGGAATGCCCTATTTTCCAGACCCTCAATGACCGTAAAACCCGCAGCGTGGAGGAGTATTTCATCACCAAAGAGGGAAATTTTTTCCCGATCAGCCTCACCGTCGCCGCGACGGAGGAGGGGGGAGCGATCGTCGTATTCCGGGATATCAGCGTCCAAAAAGAGCTCTACGATACCCTCCAGGCCGAACGGGACCTCTTTTCGGACGGGCCCGTTTTTACGATCGAATGGGAACCCAAAGAGAACTGGCCGGTCAAATACGTTTCGAAAAACGTCGAGGACATTCTGGGATACGCCCCCTCGGAGATGACCGACAGCACCTTTTCGTTCGGCGCCCTGATTCACCCGGACGATCTGGAACGGATCAGTGCCGAGGTGGGAGAAAAAGTCGCCAACCGGGAGGTGGCGTTTGAACAGTCCTACCGGCTGCGCCGCAAAGAGGGCGAATACCGGTGGTTTTACGATTTTACCCGCCTCATCTGGAACGAGGCGGGGGAGCTCGCGGCCATCCACGGATACATGTTCGACCAGACCCAGCTCAAGCAGGTCCAGGCGGAGATGGAGCGGGCCAAAGAGCAGGCCGAGGAGGCCAGCCGGGCCAAGGGGGATTTCCTGGCCAACATGAGCCATGAGATCCGTACCCCCATGAATGCCATCATCGGGCTGAGCCAGCTGATGCTCGATGGTGAGATGAACCCGCGCCATCACGATTACACCCAGAAAATCCTCAGTTCGTCAAAAATGCTGCTGGGGATTATCAACGACATTCTCGACTACTCGAAAATCGAAGCGGGGAAAATGGAGCTCGAAGCCAAGCCGTTCGATCTTGAAGAGGTCCTCTCGCAGCTGCGGGTGATGTTTACCCAAAGCTCGGCCAGACAGGATCTTGAACTCTATTTCCGGATGGGCAACGACGTCCCGGGCATCGTGATCGGGGATGAACTTCGTCTCGACCAGGTCCTCACCAACCTCCTCAGCAACGCCCTCAAATTTACCGCGTCGGGCAACGTGACGCTCACGATTTCCCTCCGGGAACGGACCGAAAATGCCGCCCGGCTGACGTTTGCCGTCAGCGACACCGGGATCGGGATGAGCGAGGAACAGGTCCAAAGACTGTTTCGCCCTTTTACCCAGGCCGATTCGTCTACGACCCGCAAATACGGCGGAACCGGGCTGGGGCTGGCCATCTCCAAACGGCTGGTCGAATCGATGGGGGGAGAGCTGAAGGTCGAGAGTGCACTCGATGCGGGGACCACGTTCTGGTTCGAGATCGAATTGCCCGTCGTATCGTGGCCGCAGACCCACCCGGTGATCGAGGAAGGAAGCTGCCGCATCCTGATCGTCGACGACCAGGAGATTTCACGGACGATATTGCGGGAGATGGTCGAGAGTTTCGGATGTGTGGCCGATGAGGCCGTCAACGGCAAAGAGGCGATCGAAATGATTCTGGCGGCCGACCGGGAAGGGGACGGATACGATTCGGTCTTGATGGACTGGGTAATGCCGGAAATGGACGGCAAGGAAGCGATCCGGCGGATCGACCGGATGGTCAAAGAGGGAATCCTGAGCAGCGGTATGCCGAACATCCTGATGGTCAGCGCCCATCTCAAAGACGAAGAGTCTGACGAAGATACCCCGATCGATTATTACCTGACCAAACCGGTGACGAGTTCCGCCCTCTTCGATGTTCTGATCGGCAGTCAAAAAGGGGTGGTCCACCCGACCGCCTCCACACTCCCCGATTTCGACGGGATCAGGGTGCTGCTGGTCGAGGACAACGACATCAATCAGGAAGTCGGATCGATGATGCTTCAGCGGGTCGGAATAGAGGTGGATATCGCTTCCAACGGGCAGGAGGCGGTGGAGCGGTTTATGGCCGATCCGCAACGCTATGCCCTCATCCTGATGGATTTGCAGATGCCCGTGATGAGCGGGTATGAGGCGACGGTGCGGATACGCGAACGGGACGGATCGGTTCCCATCATCGCCCTGACCGCCGCGGCGATGGTCGAAGACCGTCAAAAGGCACTCGATGCGGGGATGAACGACCATCTGGGAAAACCGATCGACGCCGGCGAACTCTATCGGGTGATCGCGGCATGGACGGGGAACGATCCGCATCCTTGCCCTGTCGCAGCGGGCGAATCCTCCAAAGCCGCCGTGGTGCTGGACCGGGAGTATGCGCTGCGTCTGGTCGGCAACAACGAAGAGCTGATGGCAAAACTGATGGCCAAAATGGCCCGGTCGCTGGAGCGGGATTTCGGCCATATCGTCGCACAGGTGCGCTCGGGCGATCCCGAAGCCCCCGCGCAGATCCACGCGCTCAAAGGGGTGAGCGGGAATATCGGGGCGATGGCGCTTTGGGAGGTTGTAGGCCGTATCGATGCAGGGTACCGGCAAAACGGCGTCCCCACAGAGGGGGAGATTACCGAACTCGCCGCCGCGATCGAAGCGCTCAAAGCCGAACTTGCCCCCTACCGCGCCCGGGAGGAACAGGTTGAGCGCCTGAACGTACCGGGCGATATCGGGGTGCTTTTTGAATCGGTCCAAAACGATCTGGCGCACGGCAGCATCGTCAGCCCGGAAGATCACGCCGCTTTGCTGGCCGGGTTAAAGGGTAAAGTCCCCTCCGAAGAGCTCCGCTCATGGAACGATGCGATGGAGGAATTCGATTACGATCAGGCACTGGAAGGGATGAAAAAGTGGAAAATAGGATGAGACCCGATATCCGGCCGAGCGTTTTGGTCGTCGATGACATGGCGGCCAATATTACGGTTCTTTTTGATCTCCTGCACGAAAACTACACGATCAAAGTGGCCAAAAACGGAGAAAAGGCGTTGGAAATCGCACGCAGCGAGAAACCCGACCTCATTCTCCTCGATATCGAAATGCCCGGGATGAACGGGTACGAAGTGTGCAAACACCTCAAAAACGATCCGGAAACGAACTCGATCCCGGTGATCTTCGTCACGGCCAAAAGCGACGCCATCGACGAGGCGTACGGCCTCAACCTCGGGGCGGTCGATTACATCGCCAAACCGTTTCATCCCGAAATCGTCAAAATACGGGTCAAAAACCATATCGCCCTCAAACGCAAAAGCGACCTGCTCGAAGAGCTTTCGATGTATGACGGGCTGACCCATATCCCCAACCGCCGCTATTTTGACGAAACGTACGACAAAATTTACCGGGAGTGCCAGCGCGAAGGGATAATGATGGCGCTGATGATGATCGACGTCGATTATTTCAAACCGTTCAACGACCATTACGGGCATGGCAGCGGGGACGAGTGCCTGACAAAAATCGCGCAGGCGCTCAAATGTTCCCTCAAACGGGGATCCGATTTCGCCGCCCGGTACGGGGGGGAAGAGTTCGTCGTTCTCCTCAAAAACATCGACGAAGCGGGGGCGAAGAGGGTAGCCGAAACCCTCTTGCGCTCGGTTGCCACACTCGGAATTGCCCACGCCTACTCCCCGGCATCGGACCATGTCACGATCAGCGTGGGGCTGGTTCATTGCGCCGACGCCTCGATGCTCCCCAAAGAAACGTTCCTCGAAAAAGCGGACAAGGCGCTCTACGAAGCCAAGGAGGCGGGTCGGAACCGGGTTTTCGCCTCCCGCGTGTGAGGCATCATGGGACGCTTTTTCATACTGCTGGCAGGATTGGTCCTTGCGGCGCTGGCGCAATCCGATGCGAAAAAAAGAATTTTCATCCTCCACTCCTACTCGCAGGAGTACGGCTGGACGAAGCTTCAGCACGAGGGATTCGTCGAGAGGATAGCCAAGGGGTATCCCCACCCGGTGGAGATTGCGGTTGAATACCTCGATACGAAACGGCTTGTACCTACCCCGGAGTATCAGGAACGTTTCGCCGGGTATCTCTCCTACAAATACCGCGATTTCAGCCCCGACGTATGGTACGTTACCGATGACGACGCGCTCCGATTCGCCCTTGCAGCCCGCAATGGCCTCTTTGCGCAGGTCCCCGTCGTATTTTCGGGGGTAAACGACGAGTCGGTCCGTTTTCAGCTCGATCCCCGGCGAGATACGGGGGTATTTGAACGCAAGGAGATCGCCCCGAATGTTGAGCTGATCCGCCAGTTTTCCCCCCAGACCCGCGAAATCTGGATCGTCGGGGATACCTCCGGAACCTATCGAGCGATCGAAGCGGATCTGAAAAGTTCGCTCCATCGCTATCCGAACTACCGATTCCATTTCGTCTCTTCCGAACGGCTCGCCGAGATTCTTGCGGCGCTTCCCGCCAAAAAGAGAAGTTTCGTCATCCTCACGACGATCGGGGGATGGCGGGATGCCCGGGGCAACCTCCTCACCCCCGAAGAGTCCCTCGGCGCTTTCAAAAACTACCCGCACCTGGTGCTGTGCAGTATGGAGGACGCTTACGTATCGGGAGGGGTGATCGGCGGCTACGTCACAAGCGGTACGAATCAGGGAAGGGAAGCGGCCAATCTCGTCCTTCGGCTCTTCGGCGGCGAAAAAATCGCCTTCCTCTCTCCGATCCTCAAAAGTCCAAACGAATACCGGTTCGATCAGAAAGCCCTTAGCGCATCGCGGGTGGTCCTCTCCGAATACGTCCGGCGACAGGCGGTGATCCTCAACCCCGACCAGACGCTCCTCGAACGGCATGCGGCAAACCTGATGAACCTCCTGTTCCTCTTTTCATTCGGTGCGTTCGTGGCGGGAATCATCGTCTATTTTCTCCTCCGTGAAAAAAATCACCGGATACGCGAATGTGAGAACGACCGGCGAAAACAGCAGCAGAAAAGCGGGCGGGATAAAGTGATCCTCTCCCTGATGGGGTCGGGTGGCCGGAGCGCCTACTGGGTATGGGACGCGGAGGAAGAAAAACTTGTTTTTTCCGATCTCCTCTGCCAGTGGCTGCCGATACCCAAACACCGTTTCGACAGGCTCGAAGACCTGTGTGATCTCCTCAACGCGGACAACGACGGGGAGTTGCGAAAAGGGCTGATCCGGCTGCGGGAGGGAGAGGAGGAGATACGTCTCGAACACACCTTGATCTCCTCTGAAGCGGAGAAATTCGGTGTCGTCCATACCCTGTGCCGCGTATACGAGGGAGATTCGGTCTCCTACGTCGGAGTATTGGCCCGTGTCCGTCTCTAAGCGTACCGTCGCATCGATTTTCCTGGGAGCGGTGTTCCTCATTGTCCTGCCGGTGATGCTCCCGATACTGTTTGTACGTGAGACCGGGGGGATGCTGGTCATCGACCGTCCGGTGGAGGCCCCCTATCTCGACGGGATCCGCAACGACTGGATGCTCGTTTATTTCGGATACGTCGGCTGTGCCAAGGTGTGTACCCCGATCCTCTCCGATCTGGCCGGGCTTTACCGCAAGCTTTCCCATGAGGGGAGCGATGGGGGGACGAGCGTCGTGTTCGTCAACCTCAAAGAGGATGTCGACCCCGATCAACCCGCGATGTTCGCCCGGGCGTTTCACCCGGGTTTCGAAGGGGTTTACCTCTCGGGGCGCCAACTGATGGGGATCGACCGGGAGCTGGCGGTCTTTTTTTCCGACAGCCTCTCGGATCCGACCGAGATCAACCATAGCGACCATCTCTACCTGATCCGGCGCAGCGCCGGAGGGTACCTTCTCAAGCGGATCTATTCGACCCACCCGCTCCGCGTCGACGAAATCGTCCGTGAAATCCATGCCCTTCAAAAGGAAACACCGTGAATACGATGTGGTTTCAACTTCCCCGAATTCCCGACTTTGCCCGAAAGAACTTCGACGATCAGTTCGTCCGCTCGGACCGGGTCATCCTGGTGCTGATCGCGTTGCAATGGGCCATCGCGACGTTCGTGACGTCGATCGCCTACGACACCTATCTGTACGGATTTGTCGCGGGCGGGACGATTACCCTGGCACTGGGATGGACCTACCGCCATTTTGCCGGGACGCCGATGATGCGCTCCCTCGCCGGGGTGGGGATGATGCTGTTTTCGCTCATTTTCATCCAGCAGCATCTGGGACGGATCGAAATGCATTTTCACGTCTTCATCGCGCTGGCCATCCTCTCGATTTACAAAGACGTCGTGCCGGTTGTTTTTGCCGCTTTGACCTCGCTGATCCACCATGTCGTGTTCAATTACCTCCAATGGTACGAAGTCTCGTTGTTCGGAATGCCGGTGATGGTTTTCAATTACGGATGCGGCATCGACATCGTGCTGCTGCACGCGGTTTTCGTAATCGCCGAAACGCTCGTGATCGGCTATATCATCCGGTTGCAGATCGAAGACGGCGTGGCTCTCACCCGGACCGAAAAAGAGATCTCCGGCCTCAATGAAGAGCTCAGCCATACCTCGCTGCACGATCCGCTGACGGGGCTGCCCAACCGTCACAGCCTCTACGGTCAGCTTGACGCCCTGATCCGAAACGCCCGGCGCGACCAGCGCAAATTCGCCGTGTTGTTTCTGGACCTGGACCATTTCAAATACATCAACGACACCCTGGGGCACGACGTGGGAGATATCCTCCTCAAAAAAGTTTCCTATAAACTCGAGTCGCTCGTCCGTGACAGCGATATCGTCTCGCGCATCGGGGGAGACGAATTTATTATCGTCCTCAACAACATCGTCCCCGAAGAGTCGCTCGAAGCGATTATCGAGAAAATCCTCCGGGCATTTCGGCAGGAGTGGATCGTGCTGAACCACCATCTGCGCCTCTCCATCAGCATCGGCGCGGCCATCTATCCCGATGATTCCGACGACATCGGGGAGCTGATGAAATATGCCGACATCGCGATGTACAAGGCAAAAAGCGAAGGGCGCGACCAGTTCAGCGCCTTTACCCCCGCACTGAACGACCAGATTCACCGCGAAATGGAGATCGCCAACGATATGCACCGCGCCCTCGAAGCGGGAGAATTTTCCCTCTTTCTCCAGCCCAAAGTCGAGATCCTCAGCGGGACCATTATCGGTGCGGAAGCGCTGATCCGATGGAATCACCCCCTCAAAGGGATGATGAACCCGGCGGAATTTATCGGGATTGCCGAAAACACCGGTTTCATCCTGAGCCTCGGATCGTGGGTGATCGAACAAAGCGGAGCGATCCTCGAACGCCTCAACCGCAGGGGGCATCGAACACTGCACCTGTCGTGCAACCTTTCAACCCGCCAGTTCCAGAACATCAACCTGGTCGGCGAGATCGAAAAAATGGTGCGACACTGCGACATCCTGCCCGAACAGTTTGCGATCGAAATTACCGAAAGCGTTATGATGGAGTACGTCGAAGCGACCCTTCTGACGCTTGACGCGATCAAAAAGCTGGGGGTGCAGATCTGCATGGACGATTTCGGGACAGGATATTCCTCCCTCTCGTATCTGCGCCGGTTCCCGATCGATGCTCTGAAAATCGATAAAAGTTTTATCGATGACATTTCCCCGGCCGGGGATAACGACCGGCTGCTGCTCAATACGATCATCGCGATGGGGGAAACTCTGGGACTCAAAATGATCGCCGAAGGGGTTGAAGAGGCATACCAGGTCGAATACCTTCAGAAAAAAGGATGCGGCTATTTCCAGGGGTATTTCTGCTCGAAACCGCTCGACGAAGAGGCGTTTGTGAAACTGCTGGAGGAACGGTCGTCTTAAACTGCTGCAACGGGGGCGCTGATGGCCCCCTTCCCGGTGAAGGGGCAGCAATCGACAAAAAAAAGGTACGGATCGCGGCGCAGGGATGCTATGATACTCGTATCCATTCCAAAGGAGTCCCATATGCTGAAAGAACTGATGTACACCGGGCTGGGGGGCGCGCTGCTCTTCAAGGAACGGGTCGAAGAGGAACTGAAGAAACTCGAGGAAAAGGGAAAAATCAGCACCACCGACGCGAAAAGTTTCCTCGAAAGCCTCAAAACCAAAGGAGAAAACGAGGAGAACCGTCTCAAAGAGGAGCTCAAATCGGCGATCCGCGAGGTGATCGAAGAACTCGGAATCGCGACGAAAAAGGACATCGAGGAAGCGCTTAAAAAGTGATTGCCCTCTATTCGCCGATGCGCCTGTGGCGCGTCTTTTCGCTGCTGCTGTCGCTGTATCTCCTGATCAAGAAGAGAGAATCGTTTCTGGGGATGAAACCCCTCTCGCCCCGAAAACTGCGCGAGACGATCACGGTGCTGGGGACCAGCTTCGTCAAGCTCGCGCAGGTTCTGGCGACGCGGAGCGATTTTTTCAGCGAGGAGTACCTCCGGGAGCTCTCGCAGCTTCATGACGATCTCCCCCCGATGAGCGACGCGCAGCGCGAGGCGGTGTTCGGACGTGCTTTTGGGAGCAATCCGTTTGTCCGTTTCGAGACGGTTCCCATCGCTTCGGCCTCGATCGGGCAGGTCCACGAAGCGTGGCTCGATCCGGATACCAAAGTCGCCGTCAAACTCCGTCGGCAGGGGATCGAGAAGCGGGTGAGGGCCGATATCCGGATCCTCGGCGCGTTCAACCGCCTCTTTCGCCCCCTTTTTTCGACCCTGACCCGCCATTCGATCGAATCGGTCATTTCCGAGTTTTCCGCGATGATCGTCCGCGAATGCAGTTTCAACCAGGAGCGGCGGAACCTCGAAAAATTCAGCGAAATGTATGCCGATTCGGGGATCATTTTCCCCCGCCCCTACCCGCAATGGTGCAGCGACGACGCGCTGGTGATGAGCTTCGAGGAGGGGTGGCGCTTCGACGACCGCGCCGCGATCGAGGAGGCGGGGATTGAAATCTCCCCCATCATCGAGCGGCTGGTCCGGTTTTACACCGACCAGATGCTGGTGCGGGGATTTTTCCACGCCGACCCCCATCCGGGAAACCTCCTCATCAACGCCGAAGGAGAGCTGATACTTCTTGATTTCGGGATGGTCAAACGGGTCCCCAATGACACCCGCATCGCCATCATCGAGCTGATCCGCTCGGCCAACGAGCGCGATTTCGAAGGGTATGTCAGCGCGGCGAAGCGGCTGGGGACGGTCGCCTACGATGCCCCCGCCGCGGAACTGGCCGAGTTCACCGAACGGATGTTCGACATCTTCGGGAACGAGTCGCTGGACAGCTCCAGCATGCAGAAACTGGCGTTCGACGTCCTCGAACAGACCCGCAACCTCCCCTTCAAGCTTCCGCAGGAGGCGATCTACATCCTCCGCGTCAGCGCGATCATCGAGGGGCTGGGGACCGCCTACGTCGAAAACTTCAACGGGATCAAGGACATCCTCCCCATATTGCAGCGCAACATCCCCCGTGCGCTGGGGATGAAGGAATCCTTCCTCGAATCGGTGGTCGACGAGTTCAAAAAACTCCCCGAAGATTTCGCCGCCCTGCGCGAAACGCTCCGCCGCTCCAGCCGGGGGGAGCTGGTCGTCGAACTCTCATCCCACCAGCTCCAGCAGCTCAGAACCGATCTGGAACGCTCACTCGCTCCCCTCTATACCGCGCTGGTGCTGGGGCTTGCGGCGATCGGGGGATGGATGATGGGATGGCGCGAGATGGCCTTCGTGCTGCTGGGGGGCGCGATCGTGCGGCTGTGGCTGCGCTAGAGCGGTTTTTTGGGGTAATCGAACGATGTGAAGTGCCCGGCCCCCGGACCGATCTCCTCCCACGTATCGGTTTCAAACGTCATGGCGACCATCCCGCAGGTGGGGATGTTGTCGATCCCGCACCCGCACAGGGCGTCGGCGCATTCGGTGAGCCCCGGGTTGTGGCCGAAGACCCAGAGGGTGCGCACGTCCGCTTCGACGCGGCGGATGGAGGCGATGAGGGTTTCGGCGTCGGCGAGGTAGAGTGCGCGATCATAGCGGATGTCGCGGGCCGGGTAGCCCGATGCGGTGGCAAAGGCGAGCGCGGTCGCGCGGGCCCTTGCGGCGGGGCTGGAGAGGATCAGGTCGGCCCTCGCCCCAGCCCGGGCCAGCCGCTCGGCCATCATCGGGGCGTTTTTCTCCCCCCGGCCGTTGAGGGGGCGGTCGAAATCGCTCAGGAACGGGTCGCTCCGGTCCGATTTGGCATGGCGGATCAGGTAGAGGGTTTTCATGTCGGCACCTTCGGATCGTGGTCTTCACCCCTAATTATGCTACAATTAACCCAATAGTGCCAAGGAATGTCCCGATGCCCCGTGTCGATAACGAACAGTTCTATGCCGCGTCGCTGAAACAACACGGAATCAGCGCGCAGGGGGTGCAGTGGCGCAGCCCCCAGAACCAGCAGATCCGTTTCGAACAGATCGCCGCGCTCCTCGAAGAGGGGGAGATCGACGTTGTCGACGCGGGGTGCGGCTTCGGGGATTTTTACCTCTATCTGCGCCGCGAGCGGGGGGAGGGGGTCGGGTACCTGGGTATCGACTCGATCGAAACGATGGCGCGCATCGCCTCGCGCCGGACGGGCCGGGCGGTTTTGCGGCGCGATATCCTCCACGACCCTCTCCCGCAGGGCGATTACTACGTCTGTAGCGGCGCCCTCAATCTCCTGACCCCCTACGAATCGCACCGCTTCATCCGCCGCTGCTACGAAGCCTCCCGCAAAGGGTTCGTCTTCAATTTTCTCGAGGGAGAGGACCTCTCCGCCACCTACAACTACCTCCTGGAGAGGACGCTGCGCTCCCTGGCCCGCGACCTCGGGGCCCGCTGCGTCTTCCGGCGGGGATACCTCGCCGAAGACTGCACGGCGGCATTTTACCGATTCTGAGCCGATACATGCGATCTGATATTTGGCCGGAGAGGGATAACCTGAAGATCAGTCGATAAAGCGGAGGGAACAGAGGTCGTTGCGGGGGATTGTGACCGTGAAGATTGATCCCTTTTCGGTCACGGTGAGATCGAGGGCTCCCCGAAATTCCTGTTCAATGATCAAACGGGCGACGTAGAGGCCGATTCCGGAACCTTCGTCCTTGGTTTTGGTCGAGAAGTCGGGCTGAAAAATCTTTTCGCGAAGCGGTTCGGGGACACCTCCCGCTTCGTCGCTGACGCTGAGATAAAAACGATTGTCGTCGAAGCGGGCTTCGAGACGGATTAGATGTTCCCCTTCGTGTCGCCCATACGCATCCCGCGCATTCGATATCAGATTGACGATAACCTCTTCCAGATCGGTCTGATAACCGTAAATCTGTCCCTCTTCTTCCGCAGCGAGAAGGGTGAGGATTATCCCTTCGGTGCGAAGCTGTTCTCCCCATTGGGCGTGAATGTTTTCGAAGAGTTCGGAGATGGAAAAAAGTTCCCGGGCGCGGTGGGTTTTTCCCAGATTCAGGACACTTTTGAGGATATCCGACATCCGCTGGGCCTGGTCGGAGATGATACGGGCACTTTCACGGACGGATGAGGAGGGGACGGCTTCCTCGATTTCGGTTTGAATCATCAGGTTTATCGCTTCCATGCTGATGAGATTGATGGGCTGACGCCACTGATGGGCAACCATCCCTAAAGAGTCGATGAGTCCAGCGCGGTGGGCACGCATTTTGAGCGCTTCGGCATAGCGTTTGTTTCCCCATACCGAGAGGAAAAGCTTTTTGAGATCGTCGCAGATCGCTTCGCGGGAAGCGGCAAATGTTTGGGGATTGAAACGCAGCGTCTGTCCCAGCAGCGAAAGAGCGTGGTAAAGCGGGAGGTCGCCGTCGGGGATGATGAGGCACAAAACCGTAGTGTGGGTAGAGGATCGACGTCGGCGCAATGCTTCGAGTATCACTTCGGAAAGGTCGGAAAGCTCGAGAATAATTCCGACCGCATCGAGATCGCAGGTTGCCAGTTCTTCCGGGAGAAGGGGAACGAGTTTGAACGTTTCGGTAATCGAAACGGGTTCTCCGAAAACCGAGAGGGAGTTATGGACGATATGAAATAAAACGGGCTTTTCGTTATTCATAATTCACCTGAAAGGGTTCTCCGATCGCAAATCCCTGGATATAGTCGATGTTGGAAGCTTTGAGCAGGCCGATATCGAGTGAATCGGAGATATTTTTGGCTATCGCCCTGGAACCTACGAGATGGACGATATCGACCATTTTGGTAATGATATTCCCCCGCTCGGGATCGTTTTGGAGATTTTCGGTCACTTTCGGATGCAGGTTCATGTAGTCGGGTTTAAGAGAGAGAAGAAGCGGCAGGTCAA
>CAZBIR010000010.1:37578-40798 GCA_964491035.1 uncultured Sulfuricurvum sp. | reverse complement strand
AAGTGGCGAACGCCGGTGAAGTAGAGGGCCATACCGTGCTCGTCGGCGGCGGCGATCACCTCATCATCACGCACCGAACCACCCGGCTGGATGACGGTTTTGACCCCTGCACCCGCCGCGGCATCGATCGAGTCGCGGAACGGGAAGAACGCTTCGGAAGCCAATGCCGAACCGCTCACATCCAGACCCATCTCTTCGGCTTTTTTGAGGGCGCAGCGGGCCGCGTCGACACGTGAGGTCATCCCCATGCCGACCGCGACCATCGCCGCGTCTTTGACGTAGACGACGCAGTTCGATTTGGTCAGAGACGCCACCTTGTAGGCGATCTCGGCGTCTTTCATCGCTGCCGCACTGGCCGTATGTTTGGTCACCAGTTTCGCGTTGGCGACCTCTTCCGCGGTCACTTTGTCCGCATCCTGGAAGACGAATCCGCCGTCGATGTGTTTGAAATCGACGGCATCGTTGCTGAGGACGATGCGCTCAGCTCCGTATTCGAAGAGCTTGAGCCGTTTTTTGGGCTCGAACACCGCGCGCGCTTCGTCGTCGATGCGCCCGGCGATGATCACTTCAAGGAACATCTCGTTCATCTTCTCCGCCAGCTCTCTGGTCACGACGCCGTTGACCGCGACGACGCCGCCGAACGCGGAAACGGGATCGCATTTGAGCGCTTCGGTGTAGGCATCGAGGAGGTTATCGCGGATCGCGAAACCGCACGGGTTACCGTGTTTGACGATACAGATGGCGTTTTCGTCCCCGAAGGCAGCCGCGATTTTCACCGCGCCGCTGATGTCGGTAAGGTTGTTGAAGCTCGCTTCCCCTTTGAGGGTTTTGAAGTTTTGGCTGAAGAAGGCGTCGAACTCGTACAGCGCCCCTTTCTGGTGCGGATTCTCGCCGTAGCGGGTATCCATCACTTTTTTCCCGACGATAAACTGCTTGTCGCCCATGCCGTTGTTGAACCGCTTGTTCATGTAGTTGGCGATCATCGAATCGTACGCTGCCGTGTGCTCGTACGCCTTGATCATCAGGCCGCGGCGGAACTCGACCGTGTTCTCGCCGTTAGCAATCGCATTCAGCACCAGCGAATAATCCGACGGGTCGGTCACGATGATGACGCTGTCGAAATTTTTCGCCGCGGAACGGACCATCGCCGGGCCGCCGATGTCGATGTTTTCGATGATCTCTTCGAAATCGTCGGTTTTCTCGATCGTCGCTTTGAACGGATAGAGGTTGACGCACACGAGATCGATCGCCTCGACGCCCAGCTCCGCAGCCTGGTCGAGGTGCGATTGTTTGTCGCGGCGGTGGAGGATCCCCCCGTGGATGTAGGGGTTCAATGTTTTCACCCGCCCCTCGAAACACTCGGGGAATTTGGTCACTTCATCAATCTCGATCGCGGATACTCCCGCCTCTTTGAGCATTTTATAGGTTCCGCCGGTAGAGATAATCTCATAATCGTTCGTGATCAGAGATTTGGCGAATTCAACGATGTTGCTTTTGTCGCTGACGCTCAGCAATGCGCGCTTCATGGCAGTCCTTTGGCAAAATTAGTGGCGGGATTTTAGCTGAATATGCTTTAAGGTAAGGTAAAGTTTTATAATGAATACGTTTGAACACCCCTTCGACCCTATCCTTGATCGCAATACCCGCGTTTTGTTTCTCGGCAGTTTCCCCAGCATCGCGTCGTTCGAGCAGGCGTTTTACTACGCCCACCCCCGCAACACGTTCTGGCCGATACTCGAAGCGATTTTTGAGGTCCGGTTGGAATCGAACGAAGCCAAACGAGCGTTTTGCCTGGAAAAGGGGATCGGGCTGTGGGACGTCATCGCCTCATGCGAGCGGAGCAACTCCAGCGATACGAATCTGAAAAACTGCGTCCCCAACGATTTTACGACGCTGCTGCGCGATTACCCGGATATCCGCGCGATCGGCTGCACGGGGAAAAAAAGCTTCGATCTGTTCTTGAAGTACAACCGGGATGCGGGGGTGGAAGTGGTGCAACTCCCCTCCACATCACCCGCCCACGCGACGATGAAGCGGGAAGAGAAACAAAAGCTCTACAAAGCGTTTCTCGAAACAAACGGTATTTTTTAACTGTTCAAAACCTGCTCGAAAATATTCTTGGCCGTCTTCCAGCGGTCCCCTTTGGCGTTCATCATGACGATGACGCAGTCCTTTCCGTCTTTTTTCGCGCGGGCGATGAGGCAGGGGCCCGCCTTGGCGGTATAGCCCGTTTTGATCCCGACGGCGTACTGGTAGCGGTTGAGGAGGCGGTTGTGGGTGTAGGCATAGAACTCGCGGTTTTTATTGAGGGCTTTGTAGCGGTGTTCGTTCATTTTGCTGATCTCGTTGAATTTGCGGTTCTTGATCGCGTATTCGGCCATTTTCAGCAGGTCTTTGGGGGTGGAGTAGTGTCCCTTGGTGTCGTAGCCGCAAGGGTTGGTGAACTGCGTGGCGTTCATCCCGATCGCTCTGGCTTTGGCATTCATCATTTTGACAAATTGTTCCTCGCTCCCGCCGACCGTGATGGCGATCGCCTTGGCGGCGTCGTTGTCCGATTTGATCATCGCCGCCTTGATCAGGTCCTCGAGGCGGATCACGTCGCCGCGGCGGTACCCGGCGATGGTGGGTTCCACCCTGGTCATCTCGCGGGTGATCGTGACCGGTTCATTGAGTCTCCCCCTCTCGATCGCGAGGATGACCGTCATCACCTTGGTGAGGCTGGCGGGCTGAACCTCCTTGAACGGTTCTTTGGCGTAGAGGGTCTGTTTGGCGGTGAGGTCTTTGATGATGAGGGCTTCGACGTCGAGTTTATTCAGTTCTTGTTTGTTGATTTGGGCCGAAAGGCTCAGAGATAGGGTCAATACGAGGGGGAAAAAATGTTTCAGCATCCAAAATTCCTTTAATTTTTTGTAATGGTACCGCAGCCAAAGCAAACACCATGCCACCTGTGTTAAAATTCGCTTCAAAAAAAGGGGGAACGGATGCGGCGATTTCGACGTTTTTTCACACTGTTGTTCGTCGCGTCCACCCTGCTGGTCGCCCTGCACGAACTGATTCACGACCATCACCACCATGCGGGCGAGTCCCCCGAAGAGCTCTGTCCCCTCTACCAGATGGCCCATACCCCCGTCGTACTGGGTGACAAAGCGGTCTCTGCCGACCTGACAAGAGGATTCGAACCGTTCGCTTTTCTCCCCCTTCCCTCCCCCTGCATCGCATC
>CAZBIR010000010.1:0-37478 GCA_964491035.1 uncultured Sulfuricurvum sp. | reverse complement strand
CAAGAGGATTCGAACCGTTCGCTTTTCTCCCCCTTCCCTCCCCCTGCATCGCATCAATCCCCTCAAAAAGCCGCTCGCCTCCCCTTGGCTAACACCCCCTTCATTCAACGACCCTTTTTGAAAACTTTGACCAACAGGACTCTATTGCCATGAAACAAATATTGCTCTCCACCCTTGCGGCGGCCGCGCTCTGCGCCAACGACACCGAACTTCAGACTCTCAAAGCCCAGATGGCGCAGATGGAGGCCATGATGAAGGCGATGCAGGCCAAAATCGACACCCTCGAAAGCGCCCGGACTTCCCCCGCCCCCCTCGCCGCGGCGGAGGAAAAGTCCCCCTCCACATTTGCCGACGCGGTCGCCAAAACCGCCTCGGGGCTCGATATTTCGCTCATCCTCGACGCCTCCTACGTTTCCCGCTCGAAAAAGGACGAAGCCGCGCAGCATCTCGAACTCCCCGGCGTCGCCCACGGTCTCATCGGCTCCCACAGCCATGACGGACACGACCACGCCACCTACAACGCCTCCAACGGTTTTAACCTCAACTACGCCGAAATGGCGATCCACAGCACCGTAGACCCCTACCTCGACGCCGACGTCGTGTTCCACTTCTCCGAAGAGGGGGTCGAGATCGAGGAGGCCTACCTCACCAGCCGCGACCTTCCTTACAACCTCCGGGCGCGGGGCGGCAAGTTCCTCAGCGACTTCGGCCGGCTCAACAACCAGCACCACCACGCGTGGAGCTTTTCGGACATGCCGCTGGTGTACGAAGCGTTTCTGGGCAACCACGGGATCAACGAGATCGGCGCTCAGCTGCAGTGGGTCGCCCCGACAAGCACCTACCTGATGGTCGGTATCGAGGCATTGCAGGGGAAAAACGAGGCGATGTTCGGCAACGGCGCGATTTCCAACCCGTATGACGCAGAGGAGAGCCTCGCCGCCTCGGCGAATCAGCCCTCGCTGCTCGTCGGCTACGTCAAAACCTCGGCCGATATCGGCAGCACGACGATCCTCGCCGGGGCCAGCTACGCCAACGGCAAAAGCCGGATCGACCATTTTGACGACGAAGAGGGTCCCCACGCGTTTGCCGGGGAGAGCGACCTCTACGGCCTCGACCTGACCCTCAAACACTATTTCGACAGCTACAGCTCGCTGACGTGGCAGAGCGAATGGCTGTATCGCGATATGGAGGGGACGCAGTTCAACGACAACGGATCGGCAATCGTCTCCAAAGATATCCGCAAAAAACAGGCCGGGCTCTACACCCAGCTCGTCTACGCCCCCGACGCGAACTGGAAAATGGGGGTGCGCTACGACACCATCTACAAAAACGACGTGATCGTAGCCGGGCTTGACACCGACAAACCCGATAACCTGGAGCAGTACTCGGCGATGGTCGAATACAGCACGAGCGAGTTCGCCCGCTACCGCCTCCAGTACACCCACTCCGACGCCCTGTTCAACGAAGAGGGGATGCGCCAGAACCTCGATACCCTGATCTTCTCGGTCAACATCGCCCTGGGCGCCCACGCCGCCCACGCGTTCTAAGGAGAGGCCATGCGTCTGTTCCTCCTATTGGCCCTTTTGCTCTCGCTGGCCGAGGCCAGAGTCACCGTCGCGGTGAGCTACCCCTACATCGCTTCCCTGACCGAAACCGTCGGGGGAGCGCACGTCCGCGTCGAGACCCTCGCGCAGGGAAACTGGGATCCCCACTTCGTCGTCCCCAAACCCTCCCTCATCACCAGGGTGCGCAACGCCGACCTCCTCATCACCAACGGCGCCGACCTCGAAATCGGGTGGCTTCCGCCGCTGCTCGCGCGGGCGTCGAACGCGGATCTGGCGCAAAAGGGCAACCTCCTCGAGCTCTCCCGCGCCGTCCGCCTGATCGAGGTCCCGCGCGACACAAGCCGCGCGGGCGGCGACGTCCATGCCCAGGGGAATCCCCATTTTCACCTCGACCCGCGCAATATCCCCCTCCTGGCCGATGCGATCGCCGAGTTTCTGGGGCGCAAAGACCCCGCCAATGCCTCTGAATACCGCCATAACGCCGCGACGTTCAAACAGCTCTGGAGCGGGCACCTCAAGCGTTGGGAGGCCCAGATGGCCCCGATGCGCGGCAAAGAGGTCATCCAGTACCACGGCGTCTTCAACTATTTCCTCCACGCCTACGGGATGCGCAGCGTCGCCACGATCGAACCGCTGGCGGGAATCCCCCCCTCCTCGGCCCACACGATGAAACTCGTCTCCCTCATTGCCGAACGCAAACCCTGCTGCATCCTGCACGACGTCTACCACCCGACCAGAACGGGGGAATTTCTCAAAAGCAAAACGGGGATCCGTCTCATCGTCCTCCCCCACGACGTCGGGGCGACGCGTGAATGCGACGACCTCGTCGCCCTTTTCGATGCCCTCGTACAGAGCCTCCGATGATCGACCTGTTTCTCATCCCCGCCGCCCTCACCCTCCTGCTCGTGGCGATCCACGCCTGGTTCGGGCGGGGTATCCTCGAGCGGGGAATCATCTTTACCGATCTGGCCATTGCCCAGTCGGCGGCGCTGGGGTCTGCGGTGAGCCTGGGGTATTTTCACGGGGAGTACCGGATCGCGCTGACCCTCGCGTTTGCCCTCTCCTGCGGGGTCCTGATCGCGTACGCCACGACCCGGCGGCTCCACCTGGAGGCGTTCATCGGACTCCTCTACGTGCTGGGGGCGAGCGGAATTCTGCTCGTTCTCTCCCACTCGGCCGAGGGGATGGAGCATTTCAAATCGCTGCTGGCCAACGATCTGCTCTTCACCACCCCGGGGCAATTCGCAATGGCCTGTGCCCTTTACGGAGCGATCGCTCTGGCTCTCTGGCTGCTCTACCCCCGCACCCGGGGATTTGCCCGGGAATTGCTTTTTTTTGCCCTCCTGGCTCTGACGGTCACCTCTTCGGTGCAACTGGCGGGGGTTCTCGTCGTGTTTGTCCTCCTCGTCGCCCCCGTCCTCGCTTCGTCGATGCAACGGCGCTTTAACCCCTACCTTTTCGCCGTCGTTTTCGGCAGCGTTTTCTCCCTGGGGGCGATCGCGATCGCCTTTTACGCCGATCTTCCGACGGGATATACGATCGTCTTTATCGGCGCCCTTGCCACCCTGGGCGCAATCTTTGCCCTCGCACCCAAAAAAGAATCCGATGCGTTATAATAAGGGATGCAAACGACCCCAACGGCTACCCTTTCCATACTGAGCGAAGATTCGACGACCCGCATCGTATGCGCGGGGCGGTGGGTCCTTTCCGAAATCGACGCCGTCGCGCACGAACTCGAAAAACTCCGCCCGCGGGGGAGCGTCGTATGGGACGTCCATGACGTCACCGAGGTCGATTCGGCGGGGATGGCGCTGTGGCAGCTTTATTACCGCACCTTTGAGCAGCGGGGGTTTCGCTCGACACTCGTGGGGGCGAACGAGAACCAGACGAAACTCTACCGCCTCCTCTACCCCCATACGCTGATCGACCCGCCGCTCCCGGCATCGCGCTCGTGGCTCTACCGCCTCGGCGAAGCCGCCCACCGCCACGGCCGCGGGATTGCCGATTTTTTCGCGTTTCTGGGGGAAGCGTTCGTAATCCTGGCCCTGATGCTACGCCACCCCTCCCGCATCCGCTGGGATTCGATCGGTGCCCATATCCTCTCGACGGGAGCCTCAGCCCTCCCCATCATCGCCATCAGCGCGTTCCTGATCGGAGTCGTCGTGGCATACCAGAGCATCGTCCAGCTCCAAAAATTCGGGGCCGACATCTTTATCGTCGATACCATCGGCATCTCCCTCTCGCGCGAGCTCGCCCCCCTTATCACCGCGATCGTCGTCGCCGGGCGGAGCGGATCGGCATTTACGGCCCAGATCGGGGCGATGAAAATCACCCAGGAAATCGACGCAATGAAGACGATGGGGTTCAACCCCTTTGTTTTCCTCGTCTGGCCCCGGGTGATCGCCCTGATGATCGTGATGCCGCTGCTGATCTTTTTTGCCGACATGGTGGGGATCTTCGGGGGGATGGTCATCGCTTCGGCGCAATCGCAGATCAGCTTTAGCGAGTTTCTCCACCGCCTCCAGAACGCCCTCGCCCTCAAACACTACCTCATCGGGATCATCAAGGGCCCTTTTTTCGCCTTTCTGATCGCGTTTGCCAGCACCTACCGGGGGTTCCAGGTCTCAATGAATACCGAAAGCATCGGCCGCTACACCACCACCAGCGTCGTCAATGCGATCTTCCTGGTCATCGCCTGCGACGCGCTGTTCTCGATTTTCCTGACGGAGCTGAAACTATGAGTTCCCCCATCATCCGGGTCCGCGACGTCGTCACCGCCTTCGGGGAGAGTATCATCCACGACCGCGTCAGCTGCACCGTCTACGAAAACGAAATCTACGCCCTGCTGGGGGGGAGCGGATCGGGAAAATCGACGCTGCTGCGGGAGATGATCATGCTGGAGCGTCCCCGCAGCGGGGAGATCGAGATCCTCGGCAAGTCGCTGGGGAATATGGATTACGAGGAGGCGCAGAAACTGCGGAGCCGCTGGGGGGTCCTGTTCCAGTCGGGGGCGCTGTACTCCTCCCTCACCGTCGGGGAGAACATCGCGCTCCTCTACCGCGAATACACCGATCTCCCTCCCAAACTGGTGCACGAACTGGTCAAGCTCAAAATCGACCTCGTCGGCCTCCCCGCCCATGCGATCCACCTCTATCCCAGCCAGCTCAGCGGGGGGATGGTGAAGCGCGCCGCCCTCGCCCGGGCCCTCGCCCTCGATCCGGAGCTGCTGTTTCTGGACGAGCCCACCTCGGGGCTCGATCCGCTCAGTTCGCGCCAGTTCGATACCCTCATCCGCGAACTGCGGGACCTTTTGGGGCTCAGCGTAGTCCTCGTTACCCATGATCTGGATACAATACACCGTATTGTCGACCGTTTCACGCTGCTGGGGGAGAAGCGGGTGATCGCCGAGGGGAACCTCTCCGAGGTTCTGGCCGTAGAACACCCGATCGTCGATTATTTTTTTCAGAAGGGATTGCATGGAACCGCGCGTTAACTACACCTTTACGGGGCTCTTCGTCGTCGTTTTCGCGATCGGTCTCATCGCCTTTGCGTTCTGGCTGGGCAAATACGATCAGGACGAGCGCGATTACCGCCGTTTTCACATCTACATCACCGAATCGGTCTCCGGGCTCGCCCCCGAAGCGGCCGTCAAATTCAACGGGGTGGACGTGGGGAAAGTCGAATCGATCCGGATCAATCCCCGCAACAGCGAAGAGGTCGAACTCCTCATCAAGGTCAAAAAAGAGACCCCGATCAAAACCGATTCGTACGCCCTCCTCAAATTCTACGGGATCACCGGGCTGGCGTTCATCGAAATCATGGGGGGTTCCCAAAACGCCCCGCTGCTGATGGACAACGGCCAGCACTCCCTCGTGATCCCCTCCCGCCCTTCGCTCATTACCCGGCTGGACGAATCGCTGAGCAACGTCGCCGCCAAACTCTCCTCGACCCTGGAACGCACCGACCGCCTCCTCAGCGACCAGAATCTGCAAAACGTCGGGCAGACCCTACAGAACCTCCGGTCGCTGAGCGCGCAGGTGGAGGGTTACCAGGAACAGATCCGGGCGCTGCTGACCCAGACCTCCCAACTTGAGACGAACGCCACCGATTCGCTCGCGCGGATGGGCAGCGCGGCCGACAGCGTCAAACGGACCGCCAACAATTTCGACGCCCTCGTCCAGACCCGGATGACCACGACCCTCCGCTCGCTTGAAAAAACCTCCGAAGAGAGCCGTACTTTGATCCGCAGACTCGAAACCTCGGTGGAACGGGGCGATTACGATCTGGCCTCGATCGCCTCCCCTACCGCCGCGGAGCTCAACGATCTGATCCTCCAAAGCCAGACCCTTACCCGCGAGATGGAGGAGACCCTTCGGCAGCTGCGCGAAAGCCCCTCGGACCTGCTGTTCAAAAAATCTGCCCCCAAACCGGGCCCCGGAGAATGACCATGAAACGCACCGTTGCTCTGATCGCCGCCGCCGTTGTGATGGCGGGGTGTAGCGCCACCGCTCCCGCCATCACCGAATACACCATCCTTCCCGCCCATCCCCCATCTGCGGCCTCGGGCACGCCCCTCTCCCCCCATCCGCTCCGGATCGCCCCGATCCGCGCTCTCCCCTCGCTTCATTCGAGCGAGCTTCTCTACCTGCGTGAGGGGGGAGAGACGGGTTCGTATCTCTACACCCGGTGGAGCGATAAACCCGCCGCGCTGATCGAGCGTTCCCTCACCCTCGCGCTGGAGGGGGCAAATCTTTTTGCGGCCCTCCTCCCCTCCGCATCGAGCGCCCATACCCCCTACCTGCTCGAATCGGAACTGGGAGCGTTTTACCACCGCTTCGGCCGCGAGGGACGCAGCGAAGGGGTCATCGACATCACCTTCCGGCTGGTCGATTCCCGGACCAGGACCCCGGTGGGGTCCAAACGCTTCCGCCTCGCCGTCCCCGCCGCCACGGCTGATGCCCGGGGGGGCGTAAACGCCCTCGCCGAGGGGACGAACCGCCTCAGTCTCGAATGCGCCGCATGGCTATCCCAACTCATCAAGGAGCACCAATGAAGAAAAAAATAGCGATCCTCTGTTCGGGGGGAGACGTTTCGGGGATGAACCCCGCGATCAAACGATTCGTCGAGTACGCCTTTGCCAACAACATGGAGCCCTACCTGGTCTACCGGGGCTACGAGGGGCTGATCGACGACCAGATTGTCGCGGCCGATTATCCCCACGTCGCGGGGATCATCACACGGGGGGGGACCAAAATCGGTTCGGCCCGCTCGCTGCGGTTCAAGGAGAGCGCGTATCGGCGCGTCGCAGCCGACAACCTCGCCAAGCGGGGGATCACGATGCTCGTCGTCCTCGGGGGAGACGGAAGTTTTCGCGGAATGGAGCAGTTTTACAAAGAGACGGGGGTCGCGTTTTGCGGCATCCCCTCCACGATCGACAACGACATCAACGGGACCGATTACTGCCTGGGGGTCGATACGGCGCTGGGGGTGATCCGCGACGCGGTCGATCAGATCCGCGACACCGCCTCCTCGTTCCGCCGCGCGTTCGTCATCGAAACGATGGGGCGCAACTGCGGCTACCTCGCCCTCGTCTCGGCTCTCACCTCGGGGGCCGAGCTGTGCCTCATTCCCGAAATACCGGTGAAGCTTGAGGATTACAAGGGGTGCTTCGCCTCACAGATTACCAAGGGACGCGATTATTTCCTCGCGATCGTCTCCGAAGCGCTCCAGAACTCGGACGAGGTAGCCCGGTGGTTCGAGGAGGAACTCGGGTTCGAAGCACGCGTTACCGTTCTGGGGCACATCCAGCGCGGCGGCAACCCAAGCGTGTACGATCGCCTGATGGCCTACCGCTTTGTCACCTACGCCATCGACGCCCTCCTCTCAGGACGGACCGATTCGGTGATCTGCTATTCCAAAAGCCATTTCCTCCTCCGCTCGATCGACGAAGTGGCCCTCAACCCCTATCGCCTCGACGAAGAGCTCCTCACTCTGGGGCGTGGGCAATTTGCTCCATCGCACTGCCAAAGCTAGGATAGGAAAATACGAATCCCGCCTCCTGCAGCGTGCGCGGGTAAACCTCCTTCGAATCGAGCATCACCGAAGCCCCCTCCCCGAAGACCAGCCTCACCAGCCACGCCGGAAGATCCATGAAAACGGGGCGTTTCAACACCTCCCCCATGATCCGGGTCTGGTCCTGATTGCTCAGCGGTTCGGGGGCGGTGAAATTGACCACCCCGGACAGATGGGGGGTCCGGATCAGAAATTCGGCGGCCCGGACCAGATCCTCGACGTGGATCCACGAAACCATCTGGTATCCGTCCCCCATTTTTCCCCCCAGCCCCAGCCGAAACGGCGGAAGCATTTTCTCCATCGCCCCGCCGCCCGAACCGTACACGACCCCAAAACGCATCAGGCACACCCGCGTTTTTTCCGACGAAGCAAGCGATGCCGCCGCTTCCCACTCCCGCACCACTCCGGCGAGAAAATCGTTCCCCAGATAGGGGGAGGCTTCGTCATGGCGATGGACGCTGTCGTACACCCCCACCGCCGACGCATTGAGAAGCACCGCGGGAGGATTGACGCACCGGCCGATCGCCTCGACGATCTTGCGGGTCGTCTCGAGGCGGCTGGAGAGAAGGAGCCGTTTGTAACGCTCGTTCCAGCGCCCAAGGATATTCGCCCCGGCGAGGTTGATCAGCACGTCGGCCCCTTCCAGGGTAGCGGCAATCGTATCGACCGAGGTGGCGCTGCGGACGCTCAACCCTTCCACGTTCCACCCGTTCCGTCGAAAATGGTGCTCCAGCGCACCCCCTACAAACCCGCTCATCCCGCATATCACAATTTTCATGCTCAACCCTCTTTCTGCAATCCTGTAAACCCGATTGTAACCTAAAGCAAGCATGGGGGCTTTAAAGTTATAATTGATGCTGTTGATTAAAACTATTCTAATAATGAGGTCCGGATGTTCTACCAGCTGATCGTGTATGTCCCCGCCAACGATGCGGAAAAATTGAAAAATGCGCTGTTCGATGCGGGAGCGGGGCGTTACGCGCACTATGACCGCTGCAGCTGGGAGAGCCGCGGGATCGGGCAGTTCCGTCCGCTGGAGGGGGCCAATCCCGCCATCGGTACGCATGACGTCGTCGAAAAGGTCGAGGAGATCAAAATCGAAACGGTCTGTACGGCTGAAAACCTGCGAAACGTGCTGGAAGCGTTAAAAAGTGCCCATCCGTATGAGGAACCGGCTTACGGGGTTATGGAGATGAAAACGATCGGGGATTTTTAAAAGAGAGAAGCTGCCCCGGAAAGGGGCAAAAGAGGGTGTATCAGCCGCAAGAAGGGACGTTTCCTGAATCGGAACCGTATTCGAAGAGGAAATCACGCAGATCCTGAGACTGGCTTTTGAACAGGTCGCCGTTGAAGTAGGCAGCCGATTTGTCGTTGGCGTGGGCTTTGATGATTTTCGCTCCACCGTTGGCGAACAGATCATCCCACTCGTCCTGCGTATGCATCGCGGCACCCTTGGTTCCGCTTCCGTGGCAGTTCTTACAGGTTTTGAGGTAGGCTTTCTGCCCTTTTTTCACATCCGCAGAAGCAGTTGTGCTCATCATCCCTACGGCAACCAGTGCCGCGAGGAAACATGATGTTGACTTTTTCATGTCGTTCTCCTTCGTTAATGGTTAAGACACCTTCAACGTTTTCGAAAAAACGGTGGAGGTGTCTTGAATCGTTTTATGATACCCGATAAAGGGTTAACGGAGCTTTAATGCAACGTTAACACCCTTTTTTTTTACCCTTTTTTATCAAAAACGTATCAAATTTTCCCATTACTCATCATCGGTTTCATTCTCGTCCGAATCGTCCGAAACCATTCCCGTCTGCACTTCGCGGCGGATCTTCTCCTGCCGGATTTTGCGGTACGCCTTGTACTGCGCTTTTTTGAGCGCGTCCCCTTCCAGTCCCACTTCGGCACTGATTTCTTCAGGGGTAAGCCCCGCCTCGTTCATGATGATCATCCGCAGCTCTTTTTTGGTGAGGTGGCGTTTGAGGGAGGCGTAAAGCTCCCGTTCATCCGCCCCCACTTCGACGGCGTCGCAGCCGTAGATGCGGGCGAGAACCTCGCGGATCGTTTTGTCGGGATTGTACTGAATCCAGAGCGAATTTTCTAGCATTTTTTTCCTTTTTGTATACGCCGACGGAGCAAAGCCCCCTCAGCTACGCTTGCGTGCTTTACGCAAACACCTTGCCGATGATCTGGGTGAGGTCTTTCGTCTCGATGATGACGTTGGCCTCTTTTTTGAGGATCTCCTTGGCGCAGAACGCGACGCGGGTCCCGGCATGGGCAAACATGGAGCGGTCGTTCGCCCCGTCTCCGACGACCATCGTCTCGGTCTCGGAAATCCCGAACAGCCCCTGCAGCCGCTGCAGCATGTCCCCCTTCGAAAAATCGAACATCATGTCCCCCCCCACAAGTCCCGTCAGGAGACCGTTTTTGGCGTGGAGTACGTTGGAGAAATCGGCGTCGTAGCCGAGGATGGCTTTCGCGTACGACGTCGCGGTGCGGAAACCGCCGCTGAAACAGACCACCTTGATGCCGCGCGATTTCAAATCCGCGATCGTCTCGGCCGCCCCATTCATGTAGGGGAGGTTCTGGCAGATCTCCTCCACGAGCCCGAACTCGAGCCCTTTGAGGAGCCCCACCCGCTGCTGGAGGCTTTCAAAAAAATCGAGTTCCCCGTTCATCGCCCGCTCCGTGATGGAGCTCACCTGCTCGCCGATCCCCAGCGCTTCCGCAAAAAAGTCGATTGTTTCCCCGTCCATCAGGGTCGAATCAAAATCAAATACCGCTAACTTAATCAAAAGTCCCAATCCTCTTTGTTATAATCGCGCCATTATATCTTTTATGCTCTTAATGGCACCCCAAAGGTCTTCTCGTGTTTGAAACCCTGATCGACAAGCTGCGCAGCGGCACCTACATCACCCTGGAGACGACCCCTTCACGCTCGGCGCAGTTCTCCCCCACGATCGACAAAATCGAAGCGCTGGGGCTGCACCGCCTCGTCGACGGCTTCAGCACGACCGACAACCCGCTGGCCAAACTCAAATACAACGCCCTCTTCGCCGCCCAGCTCCTCCAGAACCGTTTCCAGAAGCCGGTACTGGCGACGATGAGCATGCGCGACCGCAACCGCATCGCGCTGCAGTCCGACCTGCTGGGGGCCAACGAGGCGAACGTCCGCGCCATCCTCGCCCTCACCGGCGACAGCGCCCACTACTCCGACCAGCCCCACGCCAAGGGGGTCTTCGAGGGCAACAGCAAGCTCCTCCTCGACATCATCGCGACCCTCAACGCCGGGACCGACATGGCGGGACAGAAACTCCTCTTCCCCGCGCAGGAGATCTACCCCTTCGCCGTAACCGACTCGTACGCCAAAAGCCCCGCGACCCTCCAGAAAAAAATGGCCAAAAAAGTTTCCCACGGCGCGATCGGCATCATCTCTCAGCCCGTCTACGACCTCGAAAATGCCCGCAAACTGCTCGGCATGATGGAGGAAGCCAACCGTGAAAATAACGCTGCGTGCGTCCTTATCCTCGGCTATTTCCCGATCACGAAACTCCGCACCGCCCGCTTCCTCGACGAGAATGTCCCCGGTATCTTCGTCCCGCACGAGTGGGTCGAAGCCCTCGAAGCGGCCGAGGCGATCAGCCCGGAGGAGGAGTACCGCGTCGGGTTCGAGCTGAGCAAGACCCTCTTCGAAGAGCTCAAAGCGCTCCATCCCAAAATCCATATTATGACGGCCAACCAGTTTGAACTCGCAAAGGCGATTTTGAGCTAAAATCTCGAATTTGGTATATAATTTTGATAATGAAATCAAAAGGAGTTTTTGATGGCTTTTAAAATGACCAAAAACGGCAAAGTAGTCAAAACCTACTTTCGCGGAAAGCTCCCAAAATCAGTGATTGTCGCGGTGGAAAATAATCCCAAAGGGGATCAAGCGGTTCAAAAAGCAATCAATGTGATTAACAATGCCAAGGTGGTGTGGGATTTTTAAGCCCAGAAAATTTGTAGGCTCCAAACTGCCGATTACCTATCTTACCCGTACTTCGACGGAACAAGAACGTCAATTCATCAAACAACTCTCTTCCTCCTGTGAAAAAGGTTCGATTGTCGTTTACGCTCTGGAAAAAGATGAGATTCTCGCAGGCTTGATTGGCTTATCCGCTTCACGTGTCGACTCCATCTCTACGGTACAAATTGATTATCTTTTTGTCGCATCAGAATATCGAAGCCTCCAATTCGATGAGCTTTCAAATACTAAAATTTCGACCTACCTCATCGACTTGGCAATCGTCCTCTCCAAACGAATCAGCAGTGACATCGGTATCCGATGGCTGGCACTCATTCCTGACAATGAAAGACTCGAAACATTCTATACCAGCGAATTTGGATTCAAGCCGCATAACGATCGAGATAAGCAGCGGTATTTATTTTTGAAAATATAGGCTTTTATTTACGAAAACTGCCCCGCTCGTAAAACCAGATTAGGATATGAATTTAGATTGAGTACTGATTCCTTATTCTTTTGAGCATCAAAAATCATTTTGTCAATAATGTTGTAATGTACTAAATTATTATTATTTCTCTTTTCATACAACTTTTCTAAAACTAACTCCAATAAAGAAGCATATGTATTGCTTAATTCGACCATTGAACTATGTTTAATCTCTCGTCTACTACCCGAGAAGGCATTTTGATTTGTTATCACAGTTGATTGATATTGTTGTGATACATCAAGTTTTAATTGATCGATCTTATCTCTAAAAAATGTCCCTTTTTTACTGTTCGGTGTTTCAATGTAAAGATCAAATTCAGTGTTGGAACGTTGTTTTAACATTATCAAAAATAGCAAATAGGCCAAGTGTATAGAATCGGTCGTTTGCCATGTCAGTACAATAGCAGATAAAACTGTCGCTACCTGTTCCTGATCTCTTAAACTCAATTTGAAGAAATTGGCATAGAGGGTAAAAAGCTGAATATTCAGGTCTTTGTCTTTATAAACTTCTGCTTCTAATGGGGAAAACAATTTCTCATTTTTAGTAATACCATGAAGTTCAAAAAGATAATGAGCAAAGGCATAATTATCAGGTTTTAAAAGATTATATTCTTGATCGAAAAAACGTTTTAGATAGCGTTCGGATGCAAAATTTTGACCATATACAGCATTGATAGAATGTGACAGCTGTTTAGAATCGGTTGCAATAACGAATACTATTCCGGGAATATCGAAAATGTGTTTGATATTTTCGAGCAATTCAATCGCATAATTAGGACGGCATCGATCCAACTCATCGATAAAAACAAACATTGGCAATTGCTTAGATGTAATGTTTTTATCAATATAACTCAATAATTTTTTCATATTTTCTTTGAATGTACTGATGCATTTTCGAACGGTTTCATGATCCGCCAATGCTGATTCGGCTAATTTTGAAAGTACCGATTCGACATCATTTTTCAGTGGATTATCAATAGCACTATTAAACTCTTCAGTGAAATGATCGTATGTCAATCCTGTAAGATTTTTGACAAGCATGGGGATTAGAAGTTTTTTTGATGTATTCCACGCATCTGTGAATAGTTGTTTTCCCTTAGTACTTTTACTAAGAAAAGGATCTAACGAAGTATTAATTTGAGAAATAAAGGCTAAAAGCGGCTGATTTGAATAATCGTTTTGCCACGCATCAAAATAGATGACGGGATGTTTTTGTGATTCAAGCTCTTCGGAAAGATTTTTTAAAAAGTAGGTTTTACCAAATCCCCATTCGGCATTAATATTTAATACAAAAGACTTATTTGAAGTGTTTGCATAACGCTTTAAAAGATATTTGGAAAGAAATTTGCCTTCATTCTGTCGGTTTAATAAATCATCTTCCCAAATAGCTTGTTTTGCTTTCATTTTTATCTCGTTCAATTGTATTTAAAGTACGTAGTTTACAGCAAAATCATGCATTACTACATAACCAATATTTTGTTCGCAGTGATCGTATCGAATTATTAATACACCCTTCGACAAGCTCAGGGTGAACGGAGTTCATTGCAAAATGAACGTAACCATATTTCAGCCTCTTTTGGCTATAATCGATCACTTTTTAATGCAGGAATTGTCCTTTATGATCGATGTAAAACTTCTCCAGAAAAATTTTGACGAAACCGCCACCGCACTGATGCGCAAAAAAGTCTCCGCCGAGACGATCGCCGAGCTGGGAGCCGCCAATGAGGCCCTCAAAGCGGCCAAGACCGCGTACGAAAACGCGCAGGCGAAACAGAACGAACTGAGCAAGCTTTTCGGGCAGTACAAAAAAGAGGGCAAAAGCACCGACGAGCTCAAAGAGCAGGTCGATGCGAACAAAGCCCTCGTCGCCGAACTCCTCGACACCCAGCGCAGCGCCGAAGAGGCCCTCGACTCGCTCATCATGCGGATCCCCAACATCCCCGACAGCGACGTCCCCGACGGGGCGGACGAAAACGACAACGTCGAGATCCGCAAGGTCCTCACCCCGCCGACGTTTTCGTTCACCCCCAAAGAGCACTGGGAACTGGCGGAGCAAAACGGCTGGATCGATTTCGAACGGGGGGTCAAGCTGGCCAAAAGCCGTTTTTCCGTCGTCAGCGGGATGGGGGCGCGGCTGGAGCGGGCCCTCATCAACTTCATGCTCGATTTTAACCGCGAGCGGGGGTTCGAAGAAGTGAGCGTCCCTGCCCTCGTCAACCGCCGCGCCCTCGAGGGGACGGGTCAGCTCCCCAAATTCGAGGAGGATCTGTTCAAAGTCGAAGACGAAGAGCTTTTTTTGATCCCGACTGCCGAAGTGCCGCTCACCAATCTGTATCAGGACGAAATTTTAAACGCCAATGAACTCCCGATCAAAATGACGGGCTACACCTCGTGCTTCCGTAAAGAAGCCGGAAGCGGCGGGCGCGACGTGCGGGGGATGATCCGCCAGCACCAGTTCCACAAGGTCGAGCTGGTCAGCATCACCCGCGCCGACCAGAGCGACACGGTGTTTGACGAGATGGTCGCGTGTGCCTCGGATCTGCTCAAAGCGCTCGAACTCCCCCACCGCCTCGTTACCCTCTGTACGGGGGACCTCGGCTTCGGGGCGGCCAAAACGGTCGATCTGGAAGTGTGGCTGCCGGGGCAGAACACCTACCGCGAGATCAGTTCGGTTTCCAATACCCGCGATTTCCAGGCCCGCCGTGCCCGCATCCGCTACAAGGAAGAGGGAAAAAACCACCTCGCTCATACCCTCAACGGCTCAAGTCTCGCCGTCGGACGGACGATGATAGCCATCATGGAAAACTTCCAGCAAGAAGACGGATCGATCCGGGTCCCCCAAGTGTTGCACAAATACCTCTAAACCTAAAGAGAGCGCATGGCCGAAGCCCAAGAAGAGATCATCATCATCGAGGAAGCGGACGCCGGCGGAGCCGGCAAAGCGGCTTCAAATACCCAGAATACTGCGGATGAGCCCTCCTCCCCTTCCCGGAAAAAACGGATTCTGATCGGTGCCGCCGCTGCGGCGCTCCTCACCGCCGGAGGAATCGGCGGGTATCTCTTTTTCGGATCCGGACCTGCCCCGCAGCACGCCCCGGTCAGCGTCACCGACGAAGAACCTTCCCCTCCCCCCAGAACCGACACGATCGAGCCCAGCGAACTGGAGAAGATGATCGAAAACGCCAATACCCTCTACGCGAAGGGGGAGACCGCCGAAGCGCTCAAACTCTACGAAAAAATCGCCCTCTACTCCGAGGCGATCTCCCAGTATAACCTGGGGGTCATTCAGCTCAAAGAGGGAAAATACGCCGAGGCACTCGAAAACTTCAAACGCTCCATCGCCAACAGCGAAAACCGATGCGTCAGCGCCATCAATGCGGCTGTCTGCGCACTCCATCTCAAGCAACCCGACACTTTCCGCTACTACCTGGAGTTGGCCGGCGCCTACCTCCCGCAGGAGGTCAATTCACCCCTGTATTCGTACTATTACGCCCTGATCCATTATTACAAAGGGCACTATCTCGAAGCCATCAGCGCCCTCAAAAATCCGACTTCGGAAGAATACCTCACCACCCAGACCGCACTCCGGGCCAAAATCGCTTCCCTGTACGGGGATTTTTCGGATGCCGCGGCGGCGCTGGAGACAACACCCCAGGAGGAAGACGCTTTTTCACTGGGGCTCCTGTACGCCAATCAGGGCAATTACGACAAGGCCCGCCGTTACCTCGAAAGCGCCTCGCTGCAAAACGCCGAGCCGGTGCAGGAGAATCTCGCGCTGGCGTTTGTCCACATGAAATCGGGAATGCACCAGCATGCCGCCACCCTGATCAAATCGCTGGCCGATACCTATCCCGACAAGGTGAATCTCCCCTACCCCATCCGGGTCTTTTTAAAACCCTCTTTGTTTAATCCCGACGACGTCCAGAACGTCTACCGCAAGCGGAAACACGAAGCACGCTCGAAAATCTACCAGAGCGTTTTTTATTTCGCCCCGTACAAAATTTTCAACGCCGCCCATACGGTCAATTATATTCGCAAGGGGAACGCCAGCATCTACCTCGACGACGTCGAAGGGGCCAAAGCCTATCTCCAGAAAAGCACCAATCTCTCCCTGATCGACCACGGTATCGCCCTAGCGATCCAAAAAGCGCTCCAGTTCCGGATCCGGGATGCCAATCAGCAGCTGCTCTCGCTGCTCAAAACCAATCCCAAGCACTCGATCCTCCATTACAATCTGGGGCTCACCTACGCCCAGATGGGAGATTTCGGCAAGGCATACGAGCACTTCCTGCGGTCCTATCACCTTGATGCGAACAATTACCTCGCGGGGATATTCGCCCTGATGAGTTCGGACCTGATCGGACGCCACAATGCGAAACTCTCTTCGATTCTCAAAGAGAACCTCGCCAAAGAACCGCTTGGCGAAGAATCCGATCTCCACAACACCCTGATGGAGATCGCCCAGATCAATTTCCCCAGCGCCTCCAAATGGCTCGACCACAAGTACCGGGAACGCCCTTTCTATCTGGGGCTTCAGGCACTGATCGCGGCCGAAACGGCCGACGGCGACGAAGCGAAAAAAGCGTCCGAGCGCCTCGTCAGGCTCCAGCCTTACGATCTGATGCCCCACCTGCTCTACATCGACGCCCACTTCAAAGACCAAAAGCCCAAGGCCTTTGCCTCATCGGCTATCAACTACCTCAAAAAGCAGTCGTTCCGTTACGACGACCTCTATTTCGGCCCGCAGATCACCCGCGAAAGGGCCATCATGATGAGTGTCATGACCGGACAGCTCACGGGGATGATCGAGCGGCTTAAAAACAAGCTCCAGACGACGGCCGAGAACACCGCGGATATCAACGGCGCGCTTGCCCAGGCGTACTTTTACAACCGGCAGTTCGAAGAGGCCTATTCGCTTTACAACCAGATTATCGACACCCACAACGTCAAAGACGGACAAACCCTATTTTTGGGCGCGAGTGCTTCCATCGGTGCGGGCCATTACCAAAACGCGATTGCCCTGCTCGAACTCTCGAAATACAAAAGCCCCGAGCTGGCCGAAACCCGCTACGCACTGGGGCTTTTATACCTCCAGATCCACAATAACCAGGCTGCCGCGGCCCAACTCGGCCATCTGGGGAACAACG
Organism: uncultured Sulfuricurvum sp.; assembly: GCA_964491035.1. Classification (GTDB taxonomy): domain Bacteria; phylum Campylobacterota; class Campylobacteria; order Campylobacterales; family Sulfurimonadaceae; genus Sulfuricurvum. Next base: position 20,210 of record CAZBIR010000010.1, on the reverse strand, counting down.
GATTCATCTCCCGCTACTTCGATTTCTCGATCGATACCGACAAACTGGCCACCGAACCGCATAAATATCATCCCCTGTGAACGAACCGCCGCAACAGGTAAAATGAGGCCCTCAGCGGGCCGTAAAGCAGATAAAGGGCCGCCATCAGCGCCATCCCCTCGATGGGGTAGATAAAAACCCCCATCGCCGCAACGATCAGCAAAATCAGCAGCCGGATAAAATGGAATGCCTTGAAGTTGATTTTCTTGAAACTGGGATAACGGATGTTACTGACCATCAATACCGCCAGTACGATCCCCAGCGGCAGCAGCAACACTTTAAACGCCTCATGGGGGTAGCGTTCGAGCAGCAGCACCGAAATGGCGATCATGACTGCCGCCGTCGGTATCGGCAGCCCGATAAATACGCTCGGCTCGATCCGTGACGTCATAACGTTGAAACGGGCCAGCCGCACCGCGCCGAATATCACGAACAGCGCGCTCACGACGATCCCTATCCTTCCGTACGCTTCACCGACATAAAGATAGAGGATCAGGGCCGGGGCCACCCCGAACGCTACGATATCGGCCAGAGAATCGAACTCGACGCCGAAGTGGCTGGCGGTATTCGTCATCCGCGCCACCCGCCCGTCCAGTCCGTCGAAAATGAGCGCCAGGAAAATAAACCAGGCCGCAGGGACAAACGAACCTTCCAGCGCAAGGACGATGGAATAGAATCCGGTGAAAATCGAAGCGGCGGTAAAAAAATTGGGGAGGAGGTAAGCAACCGGAGGGGGTGAATTTTTTCGCATCGTCACGGCGCCGTTACGCGGCGTCGAAATAGCCGATCACGCTTTCTCCGGAACGAATGCTCGCTCCGGGGTTAACGGCCATCCGGACGTTTTCGGGCAGATAGACGATACTTCGTCCTTTGGCCAGGAATCCGTAACGGGCCCCTTCTTTGAATTTCTGGCTTTTTTCCACATCGATCCCGATCGGGAAGCAGCTCTGCTCGCTCAGGTGCTCGATATAAATCTCGTTCCCCTGCGTGGAGCGAAACGAGATCACCGCCTTTTCATTCAGGGTTTCGGCCAGGGGATGATAGAGGGGGAGCGAAGCGCCGTGGCGTATTTTGTACCCTTCGACCGTCGCGTCGAACGGGGAACGCAGCATCGATACATCCCACAGCGAATTGAGGACGGTCACCTTTTTCATTTTCTGATCTTCGATGTCGATCTCATCGATCGAAAGGATCACCCCGTCCACCGAACTGATAATCGCATTGGGCTCGTACTCGGCGGTATTGCGCTCGGGATTGCGGAAGATGACCAGAACCGCCAGCAGCAGCGCGCCGAACAAAAACTGGAACAGGTGAAGCCCCGTCATCGAGAAAAAGAGGAAAACGGCCGCCAAAACGCCGGATAAAAGCCACCCCCTCCGAGAGAGGATAAAGGTATCGTTTTGAAGGCTCATAGCTGCTCCTTTGGGGCTTATTCCGAAATCGTCGTTTCGGAAACATGTTCTTTGCGGGGTTCGAGCTTCGTCGGCATACCGTTTTCAATCTCGTAGGCTTCGATAATCTCGCGTACCTGATCCCCCGTAATATTCTCTTTGGCGTATAACAGTTCGACGATCTTTTCGATCGCCCCGCGGTATTCTTCAAGGCGGGATTTGACCGCATTATACCGTTCGTTGAGGGAAGATTTGATGAATACGTCCATCTCCTCGGCCATCTTGTCGCTGTACTCACGCGATTGCGTCATTCCGCCGCCCAGGAAACTGCTGCGCTGTTTTTCGAGCACCATCAGCCCCGCCACGTCACTCATCCCGTACATCTGCACCATCGCCTTGATGATGTCGGTGGTCCGTTCCAGGTCGTTGGCCGCCCCGGTGCTGATTTCGCCGATAAATACCTCTTCGGCCGCCCGGCCGCCGAGGAGGACGTCCACCTCGGCCCACAGCTCGTGGCGCTGCATCAGGTATTTGTTCTCCTCGGGGGTGTTGAGGGTATACCCCAGCGCCGCCAGACCGCGCGGGACGATCGAGACCTTGGAGACCTTTTTGGCCCCTTTGGTCGTCTCGGCGAGGAGTGCGTGACCGCTCTCGTGGTAGGCGACGATCCGCTTCTCTTTCTCGTCGATCCGGCGACTCTTTTTCGAGAGTCCCGCGATCGCCCGTTCTACCGCTTCGCGCAGATCGGCCTGCTTGACCGTTTTCTGGCTTTTTCGCCCGGCCAGCAGTGCCGCTTCGTTGACGATGTTGGCCAGATCGGCCCCCGCCAGCCCCGCGGTGAGGCGGGCGATCTCTTCGAGATCGACGTCGGCATCCTGCTTGATCCCTTTGACGTGGACGTTGAGGATATCGATCCGCCCCTGGTAGTCGGGCTTGTCGACGAGGACCTGACGGTCGAACCGCCCCGGACGCAGCAGCGCGGGGTCGAGAATCTCGGGACGGTTGGTCGCGGCGAGGATGATGATCGGGGTGTCGGTCCCGAAACCGTCCATCTCGGCGAGGAGCTGGTTGAGGGTCTGTTCACGCTCGTCGTTCCCCCCCATCATCCCGCCGGCGGCACGGCTTTTACCGATCGCGTCGATCTCGTCGATAAAGATGATCGAGGGGGCATCTTTTTTCGCCTGTTCGAACAGGTCGCGGACGCGCGCCGCCCCGACCCCGACGAACATCTCAATGAAGCTTGAACCCGAGACCGAGAAAAACGGCACTTCCGCCTCTCCGGCAACCGCCTTGGCCAGAAGGGTTTTCCCCGTACCCGGACTGCCAACGAGGAGGACTCCCTTGGGAATCTTCGCTCCCAGCTCGACGTAGCGGTCGGGATAGCGGAGGAAATCGACGATTTCGAGGACCTCTTCTTTGGCTTCCTGAGCACCGGCGACGTCGTCAAACTTGGTCTTGGGTTTTTCGGAATTGACCAGCCGCTTGGAGGCCCCCATCCCGAGGATCCCCCCACCCATGTTCCGCTGCATCCGCCCGGCAAAAAACATCCAGATCGCGATGATGATCAGGAATGGGAAAAGCCATCCGAACATCTCGGTAAACCAGTTGCTCTCCGAAAATCCGTTGTAGTTGATCCCTTTTTCATCCAGAAGGGGAATCAACGAGGCATCCGGTCCGACGATGCGGGTCGTGTAGGCTACTTTGCCGTTGCCGTCGCTGCCGATCGCCCGGATGTAGGTTTGACCGATCGAAACTTTTTCGACCTCTTTGTTTTCGATGAGGCGCTTGAGATCGGCATAGCTGATCTCCTGGGTGCGGGTGACACTCTGGCCCGAAATTTTTCCGGCCAGTTCATTTTCATCGCCGATCAGCGCCTTGAAGAGCATGATAACGACGACCGAAAAGATCGCAAAGGTGATCAGCGGGTTTTTGTTGAAAAAATTGTTGTTCTTGTCCGGGTTCGGATTCGACTCGTTTTGGCTCATATTATCCATTTCCTTTGTGGGTCATAACGAGGGTTACCCATTCGTTTTCGACAAACCGTTCGGTCAATTCGAATGTTTTGTAGGCACGCAGCACTTTTTCTTCGTATTTGTCCATGATGCCCGAGAGAACGACGATTCCCCCCTCTTTCAGGCGTCTTCGCAGATCTCCGGCGATAAACACGAGGACATCGGCGACGATATTGGCGATGATGACGTCGTACAGTTCGTTCGTCTCCTGGACCGGCCCTTCCCAGATACGGCGGTAGGCCAGGCCGTTTTGTTCGGCGTTGACGAGGGAGTTTTCAACGGAGAGGGGATCGGTGTCGCACGCATCGACGATCGCCCCCTTGCGAAGTGCCGCCATGGCGAGTATGCCGCTTCCGCAGCCGACGTCCATGACGCTTTGGCCCGCCTGAACGTATTTGGCGACCGCGCGAAGGCACGACGCGGTCGTCGGATGGTGTCCCGTCCCAAATGCGAGGGCGGGATCGATCGCGATGTTCAGTCTCCCCTCTTTGGGGCTCTCCCACGTGGGGTGAATGTAAAAGGGCTCGATCTCAACCGGGGTGATCGCCTGCTGGTAGCGCTCAATCCAGTCGTCGTTTTTCTCCTTGGTGAGCGTCATCTCGACATCCACCACCTCACCCGTAGCCCGCTGAAGCGCTTCGGCAAACTGCTCGATTCCCCAGCTCACCGTTTCCAGGCTCTCCTCGCTACGGATGATGAACCCCTCGTCGGTCTCTTCGAAACCGACCGGAAGGAGATCCACCAGAAAATCGCTGAAGAGCTCAAGATGCGAGGAGGGTTTGACCTCCAGCATGTAGTAAAAATCCTGCATCAGCCCTCAGTACCGAGAACCGCGGCCAGCTTTTCTTTGAGCACCTGCGGCGTAAAAGGCTTGACGATGTAATTGTTTACCCCGGCTTTGAGGGCGGTGATAACTTCGGCTTTCCCCCCCTCGGTCGTGACCATAATGATCGGCAGATCGGCAAAACGACCGTCGGCACGTACTTTTTTCACCAGTTCCAGGCCGTTCATCTCGGGCATGTTCCAGTCGGTAATCAGCATCCCGATATCGGGGTTTTCATTCAGCGCGGTCCATCCCTGAACGCCGTCTTCCCCCTCCAGGACATCTTCGTAACCGAGCCGGGAAAGCGTATTCTTGATAATACGGCGCATTGTCGAACTATCATCTACTACCAATAATTTCAATGTACGTCCTTTTGTCGATTCATAATTTTTACGGAATTAATTTCCAATGATAACGCATCCATCTTTGCGGGAAGTTTAAAAAAAGCGTTTGAGATCAATCGTCCCTTCATAAAACGCTTTTCCAACGATTACCCCCTCGATTTCGTCCGTAGAGCGGAGCGCTTCGATATCGTTCTCATCCCGAACGCCGCCGCTGGCAATGGTCGCAACCCCGGAGGCTCTGGCAATGTCCAGGGTAAAATCGACATTTACGCCCGAAAGTGTACCGTCGCGCCCCACATCGGTGCAGATAATTGCCTCGACCCCCGCATCGGCGAACGCCCGGGCCAGATCGGTTGCCTTCATGGAGCTCACTTCGCCCCACCCCTCGACGGCGACGTACCCGTCCACCGCATCGATTCCGACGGCGATGGGATATTTGGCCGCCATTGCCTTGACGAATTCGGGGTCTTTGACGGCGATGGAGCCCAGGATCAGCCGGTCTATCCCCAGTTCGAGGTAGCGCTGGATCGTCGCTTCGTCGCGGATTCCGCCGCCGAGTTCGAGTTTGACGTTGCAGTTCTGGCGGATCAGGCGGATCTGTTCGAGGTTTTTCGGCTCTCCCGCAAACGCGCCGTTGAGATCAACCAGGTGGACCCACTCGGCCCCCATCTCTTCGAACGTTTTAACAAGTTCCCAGGGGGTATCGGAATAGACTTTCGCGCTCTCCATCACCCCTTTGGTGAGACGTACGGCCTTGCCGTCTTTGAGATCGATTGCCGGAAAAATGGTCATGCGGGTAGTTCCTTCTTAGAGATTGATAAAATTTTTGAGAATGGTGAGGCCGTTTTGATGGCTTTTTTCGGGGTGGGGCTGGATTCCCATGACGTTTTCGCGTGCGACGGCACTGGTGAACCGGTAACCGTAGATACTCTCGCCGATGCTGTCGGCTTCATGGGTACACAAGGCGTGGTAGGAGTGGACGAAATAGAGGTAGTGGGCTTCGTCCAGCCCTTCAAACAGCGGGTGTTCTTTGGTGAACATCCGGTTCCATCCCATATGCGGGACCTTGAGCGGCTGGTGGAAACGGCTCGAATCAAACGCCACGACCCGCCCCGGAACCACTCCCAGCCCCTGCGTGATGCCGAACTCTTCGCTCGATTCAAACAGCAGCTGCATCCCCAGGCAGATTCCCAGGAGGTATTTGCCGCTGCGGGCGTACTCCCGGACGGCCTGGTCCATTCCCCGCACCTGAAGGTGCTCCATCGCGTCGCCGAAAGCCCCGACGCCGGGGAGGATGATCTTGTCGTACGAGGCCAGCCGTTCGGGATCGGCTTCGACGACGACGTTCTCCCCCAGTACGCCGAACGCGTTTTTGACGCTGGCGAGATTTCCCATGTTGTAATCGACGATCGCTATCACTGGCGTTCTCCCAAATTCGTAAATCGGATATAGACGGCAAGCCCCACCAACAGCATCGCCACCCCGCCGATGATGTAGATCGCGTTGGCGATCATGGCAGGTTCGGTCATCGCGAACTTGAAAACCAGCATCAGCGCTTCGATGGAGAGGGCAATAATGATCGAGCCCAGAAAGCGGACCATCGTTTTGTGGATGCTCGACGCGGGATCATGCTTGGGACGCCCCAGCACCTCTTCCTCGAAAAGGGTTTTGACCAGATCGAGAATCGCCAGCGACAGGGTCAGAAGAATCGTCGCTTCGAAGATATCCTTGATTTCGATTTCGTCGTAATGTCCCAGCCCGTAGGCGAGGAACCCCTCGATCCCTTTGACAAACAGCAACAGCGATACGAGGGCCAGCACAAGGGTAAAGACGGCATATGCGGCGCGAAAAAATCGCCCCGCCCCCGATTCGAGGGCCATGGGGTGGGCAATTTTGAGCACTTCGGCCAGTGGCATGTCGATACAGGCGACGTAAACGATGTTGCCGTGTTCATCGAAAATCGGTTCGGATGCGGTGACGGTGAGCTCGTCGTTAAGCAAGGAGGGGTAGGGATCGGTGATCGTGCAGCGCCGCTCGTTCATCGCCCGGTAGTAGTAGGCCCGGGTCGAGCGGCTTACCCCGACGTCCTCCTCCTTGAGCCCGTTACGCAGATAGGTGGGGCCCACCTGGTTTCCTTTGGCATCGAGAAGGTAGGCCGCTTCAAGTCCCTTGAGGTCCCCGCGGATTTTCAGCAGGCGGGCGGTAACCGCTTCGGCCGAAACGGAGGGGAGATGGTTGGGGAGGTTCTTGTGGAAAAGATAACAGAAATAGGCCCGCGCTTTGGGGCGGATTTCGGCGTATTGCTGAATGTCTTGAATAACCATCCCTCTCTCCTTGTACACTGCGTTTTTGAGGCAGATTGTAGCTTAGTTGCGCTATAGTTACGCTTATGAAAAACCCGAATCCCAAAATCGCACTCGTCCGCCTGAGCGCGCTGGGCGATATCGTCAATACCGCCGTCGCTCTGCAGATCATCCATGCCGCCTACCCGGGTGTTCGGATCGACTGGTACGTCGAAGAGGCGTTTGCCCCCCTCCTCGAATCGCATCCGCTGCTGCACGAGGTGATCCCCGTCCCCATCAAACGGATCAAGAAAACCCGGGACACGGGGCTGTTGTTTAAAACCCTCAAAAACCTCCGTAAACGTCCCCGGTACGATCTCATCATCGACGTTCAGGGGCTGTTGAAATCCGCCATCGTGGCCTGGTTCCTCCCCGGTCCTGTCCACGGCTTTGACCGTCGCAGCGCGCGCGAAGGGATCGCCGCCTGCTTTTACGACACGACTTCCGCCATCCCCTACGACGAAAACATCGTGCGGCGCAACATCCGCCTCATCACCGAAGCGCTGAAAATCCCCTACGCCGAAGAGGCGATCGCCCTCAAATCCGGCGTATTCGAACAGGGCCGAAGACCCGGGTGCCTCACCTCCGACAAAGCGGTCGCCTGCGTGATCGGGGCATCGTGGCCGAGCAAATGCTACCCCAAAGAGCGGTTTGCCCGGGTATGCGCTTCCCTGCCCTGCCCCTGCTGGCTCATCTGGGGAAGCGAAAACGAACGCAAGGATGCGGAGTGGATCGCGCTGCAGACCCCCAACGCGCACGTCGCCCCGAAAATGTCGCTGCGCGAACTGGTCAGTTTTATTTCGCATTGTGACCTGGTGATCGGAAACGATACCGGCCCGACCCACATGGCGTGGGCAATGAACACAGCCTCGATCACCCTCTTCGGCCCCACCAACGAGCGGATGATCTACCCGACCCCGCGCAATGTGGCCATCAAATCCCCCTCGCCGGTCAATATCCATAAAATCGACCGGAACGACTTTTCGATCGCGCAGATCGACCCCGCGGAGGTCGTCCGTAAAGCCAAGGAGCTCCTGTGATCCGTTACCGACTGTTTTTGATGTTCGACGCGCTGCTGATGGTACTGCCGCGATCATGGCGCAAAGCGCTGTTCTTGTTCCTCGCCTCCCTCTCCTACCATCTGGCCCCCCGGCGCAACCGGATCATCCGCAGCAATCTGAAGTTCGCTTTCGGCGATACGCTGGACGAAACCCGCTACGAAACGATCGCCCGATACTGCTACCGCAATCTCGTCCTCAATTTCCTGCAGGTGATGGAAAACCGCCGCAACCGCCCCGAAGAACTCGCGTCGATGGTGACGTTTGAAAACCGCGAGGCGATCGACGCCCTCCTCGCTCAGGGGCGGGGAATCGTTTTTGTCTCGGGGCACTTTGGAAACTGGGAGCTGGGGGGGGCGGCCCTCTCCTCGCTCATCACCCCCGTCACCTCGATCTACAAGGGGTTTGACCGCCCCGAATTCGATCCCTATCTCTACGAAGCCCGGACCCGCCACCGGATGGAACTCGCCGAAAAAAGCGGCGCCCTCAAGCACATCGCCAAAGCGCTCCGCGCCAAACGTTCGGTGCTGCTGATGATCGATCAGGCGAGCAAGCCGCGCTACGGCATCCCGGTCGATTTTTTCGGCCACACCACCTACCACACCTTCAGTGCCGCCACGCTGGCACAAAAATTCGACGCCCCGATCGTGGGGGTCTATATTTTCACCGACGACGAAAAGCGCTACACGATACGGTTTGAACCCCCGATCGAAGTGGCCGGGAGCGACGAAGCATCGATCGCCGAAGCGACCCGGGCGCAGGTGCACGACCTCGAGCGCGCGATCCGCGAACGGCCCGAGCTGTGGTTCTGGTGTCACAAGCGGTGGAAAGGGGAATTCCCCGAGCTTTACGGGGAGTGAATCAGGCGGGGTAGGCGGCTTTTAGCGCCTCGTAGAGGGCATCGGGGTTCATGTCCGGGTGCTCTTCCCACAGCGCCATCATCACGGCATTATCTTCTTTGCCGTTCCACACTTTGACGTAATGCCCCTCTTTGTATCCATGATCCTGACGGAACTGGTTCAGGATATTTTTCCCGACATAAAGACGGTAGAGGGTGTCGAGACTCAGTCCTCCCATTTCGGCGAGTTTGAAAAAATCGTCGCTTAAACGTTCCAGATCCCCGTTAATCGCCGGTTCGAGGGCATGGCGCATCAGGATTTCGATTTTGAGCATCAGCGCTTCGTCGGAGGCAAACTCTCCTTCTTTGGCATTGCAAAGCTGTTCGTACCCTTTTGTTTTTTCCATCCAGGAAGCCATATCCGCGTGGCTCTCCCCTTCACGGGCGATCCCGTCTTCGAGGACAAGGCTCATGATAAAATGCCACACGTCGACAATCTCGATCTGCAGGTTGGCGTAATCGGTCGGCTGCGAAATGCTTTTCCAGTGTTTCCATCCGAACGAATCGATCATTTCGGCACATTCCATATAGACGCAACGGCGCCAGTTGATCCGTTTACCGTCTTTTGTAACCCCTTTTTCCCATCCTTTGCCGTTGGTGGCGTCGTTCAGGCGCTGCTGCAATTCAAGCATACAGAGTAATTTATTCATGATTTTCCTTTTCGATTGTGTGAAATTATACGGTAAACTTTCATCCATGCAAAAGATCAACTGCCACCGATGCGTCTATTATTTCGTCACGTGGGAAGCCCACCAGCCTCACGGCTGTAAAGCGTACGGCTTTAAGTCCAGAGCCATCCCCTCGCAGGTCGTCCTGAGTTCCAGCGGCAGCCCCTGTACCTATTTCACCCCCAAACGTCCCGCTTCCAGCTGAGCTTTTTCCCGAAGCCGAGGGTATTGTCGGTCATTTTGACCTCATCGAGCACGATACGCCACAGGGTCGGATTCATCACCCGGGCGTAGGGAAATTTCGCATAGTACCGCGCGTACGCTTCGTCATCCGAAGCTTTTTGGATACGTCCGGCAAACTGTATCCCCTGTATTTTTCCGACGATGGCCGTCTCCAATGCCACCGTTCCCGCGACGGAGCCGTTTTCTGAGACATTACGCATGTGCTCGGTCGATGCTTCCGAAGCGACGATAAACGCGACTGCTTCGGCATCAAAAGCATAAAACATCGAACAGCACCACAGCCGCTCGCCGATCGTCGCGAGGGAAAGAAGATGGTGTTTATCGATAAAAGCGGCAATTTTTTCAAACTCCACGCAATGCCCTCCCCAGCCTCTCAAGCGCGTTCTCCAGAACGGATGAAGCAACGGCGAAATTGAGCCGCATGAATCCCGATCCCTCTTTGCCGAAGCTCAACCCCGGACTCAGCCCAAGCCCCGCCTCACGAACAAAAAACTCGCGCAGTTCCCGATCCCCAAGGCCCAAAGCACGGCAATCAAGCCACGCGAGATAGGTTGCTTCGGGTTTGCGGTAGACGATTCTTTCTTCCCCTGCAGCCCACGCTTCGATCAATGCGGCGTTATGCGCCAGATGTTCCATCAGCCCCCTGTGCCAGTGAGTCCCCTGATTGTACGCCGCTTCAAACGCAACGTGCGACAACGCCGCACCCTCTCCCCAGTGGACACGTTTGCGTTCCTCGTCGTACAACGCACGCAGATCAGGCGAGGGGATGCACACCGTTGAGATCGAAAATCCCGCCATATTGAACGTCTTGCCCGGACCGATCAGCATCACGGTATGATTTTTCACCGCTTCGGAAAGCGATGCGGTAGGGATATGACAATGCGGCGCGTAGACGAGATCGCAGTGAATCTCGTCGCTGATGATCCGGATACCGTGCTCACAGCACAAGGTTCCCAGCACTTCAAGCTCCTCGCGGCTCCACACCCGCCCGATCGGATTATGGGGGGAACACAGCAGCAACAGCCTGGTTTTCGGGGTAATCTGGGAGCGAAGGAGGTCGATATCGAAACGGTACACTCCCTGCCCATCCTGCTTTAGCGAATGTGTAACGAGACGGCGGCCGTTGTGTTTGACCATTGCATAAAACGGCGGATAGACCGGATCCATCACGATCACTTCATCCCCCTCCCTGCTGAGTGCACGGATCGCAACGCCGATCGATGCAACGACCGAGGGAGAGTAACTGAGCCATTCGCGCTGCATGGCAAACCCATGACGGGTTTCAAACCACCGCATTTGTGCCTCATAGGCCTCGTCTCGCATGATTTCATACCCCATCACCGGATGGCTCAGGCGCTTTTTGACCGCCTCCCAAACGCACTCCGGCGTCGCAATGTCCATATCGGCCACCCACATCGGTTCCACCGCATCGGTTCCGAAAAGGGCATTGCGCAACGTATATTTTTCGGCATTGCTGCCGCGGCGATCGATCGGGGTGTTGTAGGGATCTATCGCCATAAGCTCGCGTATCCTCTCTGGAAGCGATGTTGGTGCAGATAGTCAAATCCGGCCGTCTCCTGCGAATGCGGCTGCGCATCCAGTACGATCAGAACCCCGCTCGGGTTAAGCCGCTCATGCAACGTCTCTGCGATGGCGACGATATCTTCCAGTGCCTCTTCAAGGGCGTTGATCACGATACAGTCGTATCCGCACAGGTGGGGTTTGAGGTTGCGCATGTCCCCCTGATAAAATTCAACCCTCTCGCGTGCATGGGGAAGGTTCAGCGTCTCCAGCACCACCTCGCGGGTTTCGTTTCCGATACGGTACTCGAATTTCCCTGTCCGGAGCAGTTCGACCGCAGGAGAGATGAAACGTGCCGAGCGCTCAATCCCGATCACCCGCTCAAACCCTTCGGAGAGTTCCAGACTGAGCCGCCCCGCTTTGCATCCCAACTCCAAAACGCTCCCGCGCGCTTTGACGAGCGTCCGGATCGCCCGTGCCGCTTCGAGGGGCATGGTGTTCCCCTCGCCGTATCCGGCGTCGCAGTACGCCGCGATTTCGGCGTCTTCGATCAGCGGTTTCGAATGCGCCGCTTCAACCGTCGCGCCGACCACATACCGGAATCCCGCGTGCTGGTAAAAATGGCGGCGGAACGCATAGCGCGACGCGGCCACGATCTCGTTGCCCGTCGAGGCCCACGATCCCCCTTTGATCAGGTTGTGTTTGCCATCAAACGTCGGGGTGGAGAAATCGTCATACCACGGATGGGTTTCAAATCCCTCAAATCCCTCAATCGGCGTCTGCGTCCATTGCCATACGTTCCCCACAACATCGTACAACGGACCCTGCGCAAACGTATCGACCGGAACCGATGAGGCGAAGTGGGCAAAATTGAGATTGGCCCGCGCATCGTCGTAAACCTGCGACTCCATGCCGCCCACCTGCACCATTCGATACCACTCCGCCTCGCTGGGCAAACGGTAAGTCTGAGCGTCTTGTACGCTCTTCCACCGGCAAAATGCCTGTGCTTCGAGGGCATTGACCTCCACCGGCCAGTTCGCCGGAAACGCTATCTCCTCGCAGAGCGTCCGGAGCCGATACGTCCCATCCCCCTGCGGAATCCAAAACGGGGGGCATGCGGCTTTGCGGATGCGCAGGAACTTTTGCCCCTCCTCATCCCACCAGCGAAGGTCGCCGTATCCCCCGTCCAGCACAAACGGCAAAAACTCGCCGTTGCTGACGAGGTACTTCGACGCTTCGAAATCCCCGACGCCAAAGGTCTGCGTTCCGTATTCGTTGTCCCATCCGTACAGCCCCTGATCGGCTTCCCCTTTTCCCAGTACGACATCCGCACCTTGTATGGGGATGAGGCCATTCTCAGGCGCGGCGCCGCTTTTCGTGCAACGGTAAAAGTTTTCATGGGGTTTGATCAGCGCAATCGGCATCTGACGGTGCAGAACGCTGGAGGTTTCGATATGGATCCGCTCATGCTCGATCCCCATCCAGATCGCCCAGAACGGATCGTTTTGGGTGATGGGCAATCGCATCGGCAGCGTCAGGATCATCTCCTCGACCAGCGCTTTGACCCGCTTGCGGTACTCCCGCACCTCCGGCACTTCCGGCCATGCGAACCGCTCGCTCGCTTCGTCCCATACCATTTCATCCACCCCGACGGCAAAAAGCGATTCGAAGCGGGGGTTGATCCGCTCCTTCACTACCCCGGCAGCCACCAGCTTGTTGACGTAAAATACCGCCGTATGGCCGAAATAAAAGATCATCGGGTGGCGCGTCGGCTCGGACTGGCGGTAAAACACCTCATCGGATGCCAGAACCTCGAACAGCGATTCGAACAAATCGAAGCTCTGGCGAAAATAGTCTATGAGTTCCCGGCGTTTTGCGTCGACGTCCGCTCCGTCCAAACGTACCGATTGCATCTGTCTTTTCACGTCGTTTGTCCTTCGTCCTCTTGATCCGAGAATTGTAGCAAAGATGCAAAAAGATATTCTTAGATCAGGTTAAGAATCTTTGCTCTACAATCCAACATATCGCCACCAAAAAGGTTGTTCGGTGTCCTACTTTAGCCATCTGCTGATCGGTATAGTATTATTGGGTGCCTCTCTGTGCGCGGGGGTAGGGCAAGTATCGGCTCACAAAGGAGAGGCCTACCTGGAACGGGAAAAGCGGCAGATGAGGCTGAAAACCGGTCTGGAGCTGGAAAAGAAAGACGCTGTGATGACCGGGAAAAACGCTCAGGCGCAGATGACGTTCCTCGACCGGACGGTCGTGACCGTCGGAAGCAGTACGGTGTTCCAAATCGAGGAATACCTGTTCGACGAAACGCAGGCCAGGGCAAAATTCGCGGTAGCCGACGGTATCTTCAAAACGGTGAGTGGAAAAATCGGGAAACAGGCCCCCGAAAATTTCTCGTTCCGGACCAAAACGGCCGTCATCGGGATACGGGGAACGATCTTCCGCGGTAAAATAGACGAAACCGCCGACATCATCCTCTGCGAAGAGGGGGTTATCAGCGTCACTTCCCTCCTCAGCGGGGAAGTTTACCTCCTTCCGGCCGGCAAGATGATCCGGCTCCCGCACGATGGCGGTCCGATTCAGATTCTGGATGTCACCCCCGATACCCTCAAAGCTATGGGGATCGAAGAGGAGTTCGAGGTCCCTAAAGCCTCTTCGATACCCGAACAGATCGGTTCGGCAGAGGTTCAATCGCTTCCTGGATCGCCTATTTCGGCGTTCGAAACTCCCTTATCGCACTCGGAGAGTCTGACGCCGCCTGCGGGGGACGAAGCGCTGAATCGGCATTTGCAGACCCAGCAGGAACCTTCACTCCGCCATGAACAGATCAATGACCAACTCATTGATTTCATTCCCTAGGCACAAGGAGACAGTGTGAAACGTTTCTCATTGACTGCGGCGACGCTATTGACGCTGGGTACGCCAGCCATTCTTGCCGAGGGGGGGAATTTCCTGTACGATCAGGCGCAACAAAAATATGCTTCCGGTTCCTACGGCGAAGCACTAACCCTTTTTGAAAAAGCGGGCGCAACTATGCCTGAAAATGCCGATGTACAGTTCTACTACGGCCGGTGCGCCCTGGAGCTCAAACGCTACGACGAAGCGCTCGCGGCCTTCGAGCGGGCACTGATCTTCGATCCGGCCCATCTGCGCGCCCGGCTCGAGCTCGCGCGTCTTTATGCCGAAACGGGGCGGTACGAGCATGCCCTGCTGGAAACCGACACCCTCATGGACACCGGACTCTCAACTGAGGCGCGCACACGTATGACAGCTTTCCGTTCCTCCATCGAGCGAAAAATCCGCCGCAATCCGTTTTCCGGAACCGTTGCCATCGGAGGAGGGTACGACAGCAACGCCTACAATGATATCGGCGACAGAACGTATACCCTCCCGCTGCTGCCGTGGTCGACGATCAGCGGTCAAAAAGAGACCGATACGACCTTTTTCTACGCTCTGGCAACCCTCAGACACGCGATCGACATCGGCGAAAAAGGGGGGTGGAGTTTCCAGAACAGTGTGAGCGGCTATACCAAACGTTTCACCGAAGCCGAAACCAACGATCTGAACTACTTTGCGCTACAGCTGAAACCCGTCTGGGAAGAGGGGCGCTACCGCCTCGAATTTCCCATTGCCTACGAGCGGGTTTATCTCCATAACGACAGTTACCTCTACAATCTCCGCGCGACGGCCAAAGCGACCTACAGGATCGACTCGGTATCCGAGTTCGCGGGAGGATACACGTTCCGGCGAGGATTTTATACCGACGAGAACCTCGATGCCGCCACCCACCACCTCTTTGCGACTTACCAACGCGCGTTCGGAACCGATCCGATCCTGCTGAGGCTGAATGCGGGCTACGTCGCCAACCGTGAAGCAAGAACCGCCCGGGTCGACGTCGACAACCGCATCTACCAGTATGGTATTTCGCTCGCCAAAACACTGCCGTATAACATGGCCGTATCGGTGAACTATCTGGGGGAATCGATCCGTTACAGCGATACGGATTTCTTCTACGGAACCAAACGCCGCGACAACCGACACACCTTCGAAGCCAGCCTCTCCTACCCTCTCCAAAAAGAGCTCTGGCTCAATGTCAAAGGCGGATACGTCGATCACCGTTCCGATTATACCCCCTATGACTACGACAAAACGACCGCAATGGTCAGTCTGATCTACAGTTTCTGAAGATGAAAAAAATCCTGTTGCATCTGTCGATGACAGCAGGGGTGATTATCGCCGTAATCGTTTTATACCTCTCCTTCCCCGCCTATTTCCTCACCTTTGAGTACAAGATCAAAGACCTGATGTTCATGGCCCGGGAACCCCAGAAGGGAAATCCCGACATCGTGATCGTCGATATCGACGAAAAAAGCCTCAAGGAGCTCGGGCAGTGGCCCTGGAGCCGGAACACGGTCGCGACCCTTCTCGAAACCCTCAGAAACAACGGGGCCGCTATTATCGGGCTGGATGTCGTATTCGCCGAACCCGACCGCAGTTCACCCCGATACGTATTCGAAAAACTGGGACGTCCCGGGAAAGATCTCCCCGATTACGACGAAACCTTAGCGCGAGCCGTCGCTTCCACCCCGACGGTAACGGGATATATTTTTGTACTCGACAACGACGGCGTCCCCCCCGAAAACGCTCCCCGTACCCGGGCGATCACGATCGAGAGAGACAAACCCGCCGATTCGTACCTTCTCAAGCCCTACCGGGCCATCCTCAACGTCCAGAGCATCGAGGAAAACGCCTATTCCAGCGGCTTTTTCAACATGACCCCCGATATCGACGGGATCGTCCGTACCGTACCGCTCGTGATGGAGTACGACGGCCTCCTCTACCCCTCGCTGAGCCTCGAAATGATCCGCCTGGCACTGGGGGAAAAGAACATCGTGATCCATTACGACGAACGGGGGATCCGCTACGTCCAGACGGGAGAACTGACGATCCCGACCGACTATTTCGGCAAAATGAGGATCAACTACCGGGGGCCCTACAAAACCTACCGTTACCTCTGCGCTGCCGATGTCTACCGCCACCGGATCGATCCGGATGCGCTAAAGGGAAAAATCGTCCTCCTCGGCACCTCCGCGGCGGGGCTGATGGATCTGCGGAGCACCCCGACCGACAACGCCCTGCCGGGGGTAGAGATTCACGCCACCATGCTGGACAACATGCTCACCGGCGACTTCCTCTCCAAACCGGTCTGGGTGGACGGAATCGACCTCCTCAGCGTCGTTCTCCTCTCCCTCATCACCTTTACCCTGCTCCTCCTTCCCGGTGCCCTGGGCGCCTTCGTTCTATTCGTCATGCTCGACGTCGTCCTTGTCGCATCCCATTACCTGATCATGACGAAGTGGGGGATCCTCCTCAACACCTTCCTCCCGCTGGTGGCGATGAATACCCTCTTCGTAGCGGGGCAGGTGCTCAACTATTTTCTCGAATCGAAACTCAAAGAGAAGATCAAAAGCCGCTTCGCCCGCAAGGTGAGCCCCGCCGTTATGAACGATATTCTCAGGGAACAAGGGGACCTTCTTTCGGGAAAAGAGCGGGAGATCACGATCTTTTTTTCCGATATGCGCAATTTCACCGCCATTTCCGAATCGCTCGGAAATCCCCGCCGTCTGATCCGCCTTCTCAATACCTACATGGACCCGATGACCGAAATCATCGTCCGCTCAGGGGGAACCGTCGACAAATTCATCGGGGATGCGATCATGGCCTACTGGAATGCCCCCCTCGACGTCGAAAACCATCCCGACCGGGCCGTAGAAGCGGCGCTGGAGCAGCTCTACCGCCTCCAGGAGCTCAACGCCGAAATCCGCAGTGACCCCGAATTTTTCCCCTCATCGAAATGGCCGATGCCAGAGGGGCCCCGATCATCGACATCGGGATCGGGATCAATACCGGAAGCGCGATCGTCGGCGAGATGGGTTCAAGCGGCCGGAGCGACTACACCGTCATCGGCGATACGATCAACCTCGGCTCGCGACTGGAATCGTTGTGCAAATACTACGGCTCACGTCTCAATATCTCCCATTTCACCAAAGAACAACTGCGGGGAAACTACCTTTTCCGCTTTCTCGACCTCGTCACCGTCAAGGGGAAAAAAGAGCCCGTGGAGATCTGGCAGATTCACGATTATGAACGCCCCGGCTCCTATCTTCTCACCCCCGAAGCGAAAAACGATCTTCGCGAAGAGCTTTTGCGTTATCATGAAGCGATCGCTTTGTATCGGGACGGGAAATTCGCCGAAGCGCTGGAGATATTCCGCGCGATCGACGGATGGGAGAAAAAAAGCAACCGGGCCGTCTATTCCATTTACATCGAACGGTGCGAACACTATCTCCGATTCCCCCCCGAATCGTTTAACGGCGTTTTCACCCACACGACCAAAGGATGACCATGAGCCTCGTCAAAACCCTCGGAACTCACGGAAGCCGCTCGCAGTACGGCCTCACCACTTCGCTACTGATTACCCGCCGTACGATCATCGACGCGGGGAATATCATGGAATTTCTGGGAAAAGACGCGATGGAGGTGGATACGATCTTCTTCACCCACGCCCACCTCGACCATATCGTAGACACGGCTTTCATCATCGAAAATTTTTTCGAAGCACGGACCGTGCCGCTACGCCTCTTTGCGCTTCCCCAGACATTGCTGACGCTGCAGAACCACCTTTTCAACAATCGGGTGTGGCCCGATTTCAGCCGCATCCCCCTCCCCAAAAATCCCTCCGCATTTGCGATCGAATACATCCCTATCGGCTACCATCAACGCTATGAGGTCGACGAGGGGTTCGTCCTCACCCCGATTCCGGCAAATCACACCGTTGACAGTTGCGGCTACCTCATCGAGCACGACGGCGGAGGGCTACTCTTTTCGGGCGACACCTACGCCAACAGCGCCATCTGGGAACTCCTCAACGCCAATCACGCCATCAAAGCGCTCATCATCGACGTCTCGTTCCCCAACCGCCTCGGCGGACTCGCCCGCGAAAGCCGCCACCTCACCCCCGCACTCCTCGCCGAAGAGCTGAAACAGCTGCAACGAAACGATCTGAGAATCTACCCCAGCCATCTCAAACCCTACTATTACGACGAAATCATCGAAGAGCTTGGAGAGATTGGAATTCCCGCCGAAGCGGTCCTCGAAGACGGCGACTCGATCGACCTGGTAAACGGAAGCTTACGCCGCATCGCCGCTTCCACCCTTCCGATCCACGAAAAAATCGAAAAGCTCGTCCGGATCGGTACAGCCCTCTCGAGCGTCGAGAACATCGACGCCCTGCTCGAGATGATCGTCACCGAAGCACGCAGCCTCACCAATGCCGATGGAGGGACCCTCTACCTCCTCGACAAAGAGCAGCTCCGCTTCAAAGTCGTCCAGACCGATTCGCTGGGAATCCGGATGGGAGGGGAGAGCGGGGAGATCACCTGGCCTCCCCTTCCCCTCTATCTCGACAACCATCTCCCCAACCGCGAAATGGTCGCCGTTATGTGTGCCCTGGAAGAGAAGCTCATCAACATCCCCGACGTCTACGAATGCGACGGATTTTCGTTCGAAGGGACGCGGCAGTTCGACGCGACGACCCGCTACCGCTCCAAATCGATGCTCGTCATCCCCCTCAAAGACCACGAGCACCAGATTATCGGGGTTCTCCAGCTGCTGAACAAAACCGATCCGAAAACCCACGAAACGATCCCTTTCGGGGATGAAGACGAAGCGATCACCCGCTCGTTCGCCTCCCAGGCCGCCATCGCGATCACGAACCGGATGCTGATCCAGGGGCTTGAAAACCTCCTGGAAGCGTTTTTGAGAAGCATCATTTTCGCCATCGGTAAAAAATCGCTCTACACCGCCGGCCACATTTCGCGGATGGTCCACCTCAGTGTCATGATCGCCGAAGCGATCAACCAGGATACCAACCACTTCCAGGGCAAACGTTTCTCCCCCGAAGAACTCCGGCAGATCAATATCGCCGCCCTGATGCACGATATCGGCAAACTGGCCATCCCCGAACAGGTCGTCGATAAATCGACGAAACTCGAAACCCTCTTTGACCGGATCAGCCTCGTTGAAAGCCGGGCCGAAACGATCAAAAAAGCGCTCGATAACAAATACCTTTCCCAAAAGCTCGAAGCGCTTGAAGCGGGCCGGCCGATCGACACCGCCGCGCTTGAATCCGAACTTGCCGACCGACATAACCAACTCGACCGCTACCTCGACGTCATCCGCCGAAGCAATGCGGGAACCGAATTCGTCAGCGACGAGAACGTCGCCCTGATTCATGCCATCGCCTCGGAACCCTGGGTGATCGACGGAGTCAGCTACCCGCTGTTGGCTCCGGACGAAGCCTACAACCTCAGCGTCCAGAAAGGGACCCTTACCAACGAGGAACGTGAGATCATCAACACGCACGCCCAAATCAGTCTCGACATTCTCACCAAACTCCCATTCCCTCGCAAATACCAGGAAATTCCCCAGATTTCGGGAAACCACCACGAAAAAATCAACGGAAAAGGATACCCCAGAGGGCTCAAAGGGGACGAAATCAGCTTCGAAGCCCGTATCCTCGCCATCGCCGACATTTTCGAAGCCCTCACCGCCAGCGACCGCCCCTACAAAAAAGGAAACCGTGTCTCAGTGGCGATGAAAATCCTCCACGCGATGGCAAAAGAAGGGGAACTTGACGGGGAACTTGTTAAATTTTTCTACGACTCAAAACTTTATCTGCAATACGCACGGGCGTTTCTCCCCGAAACAAGCATCGACGAGGTAGTCCTGGATTTTAGCGATTTATAGGGTGAAAATGACGGAAGTACGATAGATGGAAGAATGAAAAGACGGGGTATGAAG
>CAZBIR010000009.1:30892-42561 GCA_964491035.1 uncultured Sulfuricurvum sp. | reverse complement strand
GGCCGTCGGGTCGCTGGGGTATCTGGGAAGCGCCCTCGCGGAGAAAAAATAGTCATTCTGCCATCTTTTTTCCCTCTCAGCGGCGCTGGGTTATAATAGCGCCATGATCTACGAATTAACAACCCTCATCAGCCTCGCAGCCGCGGGGGTGCTGGCGTGGCAGTACGCCAAAACGCGGCAGGAAAACGCCCTCTGGCAGTCGCAGTCCGCTCAGTTGCAGCAGATGCTGGAGAGCGAACGCGCCGGTGCGGCGCAGCTGCAGAGTCAGTGGCAGGATCTCCAGAAAGAGTACCATGCCCTCGAACGCGACTACGCGGTGCTTCATACCCGCAACGAAGAGACGACGCGGGGGTTCGAGGAGAAGATCCGCCTCCTGGATGAGGCCAAGGGCCAGATGAAGGTGCAGTTCGAACAGCTCGCCGCCCAGATCTTCGAGCAGAAGGCCAAGACGTTCGACGAGGCCCACGCCAAGGGGCTCGATCTGCTCCTCAAACCGTTCCGCGAGCAGATTGCACAGTTTGCGACGCAGAGCAAGGAGCAGTTCATCCACGACGCCAAGGAGCGCCAGAGCCTCAAAGACGAGATCGTCCGGCTCAAGTCGATGAGCGAACGGCTCAGCGCCGATGCGATCAACCTGACGCAGGCGCTCAAGGGGGAGAACAAGACCCAGGGGAACTGGGGGGAGATCGTCCTGGAGCGAATCCTGGAGGAGTCGGGGCTGCGTGAGGGGCACGAGTACGAGCTCCAGAGCACCCTCAGCGACGCCGAGGGGAAAAAATACCGCCCCGACGTCATCGTCCACCTCCCGCAGAACAAGGACATCATCATCGACTCGAAAGTCTCCCTCGTCGCCTACGACGCCTTCATCCGCGCCGAAAACGACGAGGAGCGGAGCCATGCCCTCAAGCAGCACCTCCTCTCGATCCACAGTCACATCAAGGGGCTCAGCGGCAAACGGTATGAGCAGCTTGACGGCGTCCGGACGCTTGATTTCGTATTGCTCTTCATGCCGATCGAAGGGGCGTTTCTCCTCGCCCTCGAACAGGACCAGAGCTTTTTCAAAACGGCCTACGAGCAGAACATCGTCGTCGTCTCCCCCTCGACGCTCCTCGTGACGCTGCGGACCATCGAGCACATCTGGCGGAGTGAATACCAGGAACGCAACGCGAAAGAGATCGCGGCGTCGGCGGAGGCGCTGTACGAAAAACTGGTGGCGTTTGTCGAGGATATGGAAAAAATCGGCGAGCAGATCGGCCGGACGCAGAAGAGTTACGATGCGGCGATGAACAAGCTC
Organism: uncultured Sulfuricurvum sp.; assembly: GCA_964491035.1. Lineage (GTDB taxonomy): Bacteria > Campylobacterota > Campylobacteria > Campylobacterales > Sulfurimonadaceae > Sulfuricurvum. Next base: position 41,267 of record CAZBIR010000009.1, on the reverse strand, counting down.
ACCACCGGCAAAGGGAACCTGATCCGCCGGGCCGAGGGGATGAGGAAACTGGGGCTCAAGCCCAAGAAGGCGCTCACCGCTTCATTTACTGAATCGGAAGAAGAAGGGCTGTAATCTCTTTTTTGAGCGGCAACAGCTTGTGATTGATGATATCCCATATCTCGTCGGCGTCGATACCGAAATAGTCGTGGGCAATGATGTTTCGGAAATCCTTGATTTTCTGCCACGGTATCTGGGGTTGAGCGGCTTTGAAGTTTTCATCGAGGCGTGAAATGATCTCTCCGATGACGACAAACTGCATCATCGTCGCATCGAAACTTTTTGGATCGTGATAGAAAGCGTCTGCATCGTGGAAATCATGGGAATATAGTTCGATTTTTTCGATTGCTTCGATGAGTGCGAGGAGATTGAACCGGACGTTATGCGACATAGAGGGCGTCTTTGAGTATCTCTTCTTTGGCGTAGGGCTTGAGATACTTTTCCCGTGCAAGGTCGACGTTACGTTCGAAAGCGGCAGATAAAAAAGTTTTCAGTCCGTTTTTGAGATCGTAGACGTTTTGTGTCCCCTCTTCGAGTTCGAACAGCAGATCGACGTCGCTGTTTTCCGATTGTTCGTTGCGGGCAAACGATCCAAAAAGGGCGATTTTGGTGACGTGATATTTGTTTGCCAAAAGTTCGCGGTTGAGTCGTAGAAAAGTTAAAATCTCATCTTGCGTTTTCATAAGGATTATTGTACCACGGAACGGTTACAGGTGAGGAATCTTCACCTTTGAGTTCAGGAGCGCTCCGATAAGGAGCATCAGCGCGAGGACCCCGGCCCATCCGATGAATCCCGATCCCAGCCACACGAGCCACAGCAGGATCGCCCCCAGCGGCGTCGGGACCCCCGTGAAAAATTTTGATACTTCCCCCGCGTCGGCGTTGATGTTGAACTGGATCAGGCGGCGCAGGCCGCTGATGACGTAATAGATCGAGGCGGCTGCGGCCGCGGCGAGGGGGAAGCCGGAGAGTTCAGCGTAGACCCCCTGGAAGATGAAAAAGGTGGGGACGAGGACGAAGCTCAGAAAGTCGGCGAATGAATCGAGCTGGATCCCGAACTCGTTGGAGAGGTTGTATTTGCGGGCGATCTTGCCGTCAAATATGTCGAACGCTCCCCCCATCCACGCCAGGACGACGGCGACGACGAACTGGTTTTGGGTGATGAAGTAGGTAGCCAGCAATCCGCAGGTGATGTTGGCCATCGTGATGAGATTGGCGAGATTGAAGTGGCTGGTGGAACGCCATAAAAACTGCATGGATACCTCGTGCATCAAGTATTGTGGCGCAATTATAGCCAACCCGTCGGAAAAGGGCAAAAATTAATAATGAAAAAGGTTATCGATATTAAGTGTTATATAAGTCGATAATCATTATCATGCTGAAATCAATCGTTGGCATTTGCGGTTGCATATCGCAAACGCTGCAAAGCATGAGGAGCAGGATAATGAAAAAGACGGCAGTGATGAGTATGGCGGCGGCGGTCGCACTGAGCGCATCGGGGATCGACGAGGCGTTTGTCGCGGGCAAAGCGGGCGGACAGATCCGTGCGGCGTATATCGCCAATGAGTACGATGCGGGAGGAAACGACTACGGAACGTCGATCGGGGGCGTCCTCAAATACGAGACGGCCGAATGGAACGGAGTGAAACTGGCAGCAGCGGCATACGTCTCGCAAAAGCTCCATTTCGCAACCGGTTCATTTGATGAGGGGAAAGCAAGCCCGGATTTCTTCGCGGAGGAGACAAAGTCGTACGCCTATGTCGGTGAAGCCTATCTCGATTACACGCTGGGCGATCTGAACCTCCGCGTCGGCCGTCAGCTGATCGATACCCCTTTTGCTGACACCGACGATATCCGGATGCACCCCAATACGTTCGAAGCGGCCATCGCGACCTACGGCGGCATCGAGGGGACAACCCTTGTCGGCGGATACGTGACCCGCTGGGCCGGATACGATTCGGGGGATGATATCTCCAGGTTCAAAAAACTGGGCGGGGACGGAAGCAACGGAGCGGCCGTGGCCGGTATCGTTAACGAAAGCGTCGAAAACCTCGTCCTCCAGGGGTGGTACTACAATATCGATGAAGTGTCTGATGCGATCTATGCCGATGCGACCTATGCGATCCCTTTTTCCGAAACGATGGGATTGGAACTGAGCGCTCAATACGCTCATTTTTCAGAAGAAAAAGCAAGCGGGATGGACGGAAACGCATACGGCATCGGTGCGGCGTTCACTGTCGGTGCCCTGACTCTCGGCGCGGCGTATAACAAAGCTTCCAGCGATGAGGGAAAATCGGTCTCCAACGGCTTCGGCGGCGGACCGTACCTCACCTCTATGGAAGAGTGGACGATTGATGGAATGAACGACGTCAAAGCCTACCAGCTCAGGGCCGAAGTGGACATGGCGGCAGCGGGACTGGAGGGGCTGACCCTCGCCGCGCTGCATGGTTACTTCAAAAGCGACACCGACGGGACCAAAGTGAGCGAAACCGATCTGATCGCGGCGTTTGAAATCAGCGAAGCGATCAGCGGAGACATCAGCTACGCGATGATCGAGGACAAATACAACAACGCCGACGGCGGAGACGATGCAGGATATGACCGCTTCCTCGTCCGTCTGAACTACAACTTCTAAGGAGACCGGATGAAAACCGCACTGAAAACCGCCACTCTCTCTGTCGTGCTGGCAACGGCGCTCTACGCGGCGCCGGCCAAAGATGCCAAAGCAGCCATCCTCTCCAACTACGCCGCAATCGCGCAGGCCAACTACGCCGAGGCGCTCGGCGATGCCAAGGCGCTGGACAAAGCGATCAAAGCGTTCACCGCCGTCCCGAGCGAAGTAACGATGGCCGATGCCAAAGCGGCGTGGCTCAAAGCGCGCGAAAGCTACGGTACGAGCGAGGCGTTCCGCCTCCAGAACGGTCCGATCGACGCGGAAGAGGGGTGGGTCGCCGAAGCCTACGGCGCCCCGGAGGGGCAGCTCAACGCATGGCCCCTGGATGAGAACATGATCGACTACACGATCGATGCGGAGGGCAAAAGGACGAGCGGCAACATCATCGACACGCGCGGGAAATTCAACCCCGGCGGCGAGGATGCCCAAGAGGTCGACGTCACCGAGATCACCGTAGAGGCGATCACCGCCCTCAACGAAAACGGCGGAGAGGCGAACGTCGCGAGCGGCTATCATGCGATCGAGTTTCTCCTCTGGGGGCAGGATCAGGATTACGCCAACTTCATGACCGACAGTGTGACGAACGGGCCGAAAACGGCGGGACAGCGCCCCCTTGGCGACTACACGAGCGATGTCAACGCCGATCGGCGTAAAGCGTACCTGAACGCGGCTTCGGAGAAGATCGTCGCCGACCTCGAAGCGGTGAGCGGTGCGTGGAACACTTCCATCAGTTCCGACTGCTCCAAAGACGCGAGCGGGTGCTACCGCGGCGCGCTGCTGGGACAGCTCAAGGGGAAAGACGCGGCAAAAAACATCGATCCCAAAGAGGCGCTCAAGCAGATCATGGGGGGGCTTGGGGTGTTCATCAAATCCGAACTCGCCAACGAGCGGATCGCCGTCGCGGTCCTGACCCCCAGCGAAGAGGACGAGCACTCATGCTTCAGCGACAACACCCACCGTGACATCGCGCAGAACTACCAGGGATTCAAAAACATCCTCATAGGGCAGTACGGTGACATCAGGGGGGCCAGCCTGATGGACAAGGTCGATCCGAAGACGAAAAAGGTGATCGAAAACCTGATGAGCTCCATCGAGGCCAAAATCGCGAAAATCGACGAGACAGCGAAAACGAAAGAGCATTTCGATTACCAGATCCGCCCGGAAAATCCGATGGCGGGAGAGATCAAGAAGCTCAAAAACGAGATGCGCAAATTGGGGGACATGATGGTCCTTGTGGCCAAAGCTAACGGCATCCGCCTCAGCACCGACGACGTAACGGATGCCGAAGAGACGAAGATCTGAGCATGATACGCAACGTAGCCACGGCACTCGCCCTCTTCTGGGCAGCCGCCTCAGCCAACATCACCACCACCGACCAGAGCAAAGCGCTCTTCTCCCTCCCGTTTGGGGGGATGAGCGAGGAGCAGCAAGAGCGTTTCGCTCTGGGCAAAAGTTTTTTCCGGATCCCCTGGGTCGAAGCCCCCAGCGCCACGAGCGCACGCGACGGGCTCGGCCCCCTTTTTAGCGCCAATACCTGCATCAGCTGCCATCCCCACAACGGGGCGGGGAGCGTCTACAACGACAACGGCGACATCAGCCGCTCCCTCGTCACCCGCTTTTCCCTCAAAGGCCGGAGCGACCCGACAAACGGCTTCGTCCCCGACCCGGTCTACGGCGCGCAGCTGAGCGTCAACGGCGTCAAGGGGGTGGCGTTCGAGGGGAAGCCGACGCTGCTGTACGAGACGGTGATGGCGGAGTACGCCGACGGTGAGCGCGTCGAGCTTCGACGCCCGATTCCGGGGGTCGAAGCGCTCGGCTACGGGCCGCTTCACCCCGACACGGTGGTCGCGCACCGCCTCGCCCCCGCGCTGGTGGGGCTGGGGCTGCTGGATCGGGTCGGCGACGCGGAGATCCTCTCGCGCGAAGATGCCGAGGACCGCGACGGCGACGGGATCTCGGGACGGGCGAACCGCGTCCATGACCCCCGCAGCGGGACAACGGCGATCGGGAAATTCACGTGGAAGGCTTCGGCCCCGAGTGTCCGCCACCAGGTCGCCGCGGCGTTTCACCACGACATGGGGCTCACCACGTCGCTTTTTTTGCACGAGAACTGCACCGCTGCGCAGAAGGAGTGCCTGGAGGCTCCCCGCGCTCGCGAGCTGCTCGACGTCACCGACGGGCGGCTGGACGCGGTGAGCTTCTACGTCTCTCACCTGCGCCTCCCCAAACCGGCCCCCTCGCCCAAAGGGCGGGCGCTGTTCGCCCGGATCGGGTGCGCTTCGTGCCACACCCCTTCGATCAAAACCCGTGAGGGGCTCGCGATCGAACCCTACAGCGATCTGCTGCTCCACGATATGGGGGAGGGGCTCTCCGACGGCCGGCGCGAGTTCGACGCCTCCGGGCGCGAATGGCGCACCGCCCCCCTGTGGGGGATCGGGAAACGGACGAGGGTGCTGAACCAGCGCAACTACCTCCATGACGGACGGGCGCGCAGCATCGAGGAGGCGATCCTCTGGCACGGGGGAGAGGCGAAAGGCTCACGGGAACGATTTGCCGCTCTCACCGCGCAAGAGCGTCGGTATCTACTCGAATTTTTGGAAGGACTCTAATGAAATACTGGTTCGTGATATGGGCGATGGTTGCAACGCTCGCAGCGGCGGAAAAACCGTTCCCGCAGGGGATTTATGACGACGTCATCGTCCAGGATGCGAAGGCGGCCCGCGCGGCGGCATCGGAGATGGTCCGGGTTTTGGAAAAAGGACAGGATCCGAAAAAAGCTTTCGAGAACCTCGCGCTGGGGTGGAAAAAGGTGCAGGCCCTCTATATCGCGGGGGAACTCGACGAAGCCTACGCCGACACCCCCAGAGAGATCGATATCTATCACAATGCCAAAGAGGATGTGACGGTGCAGCTGGACCGGATCGCTGCGGGGAGTGAGGATGTGGCCAAAGCGATGTTCAAACACTCGTTCAAGACGATCAACGCCCTCGAGTACCTGGTGACGAAAAAGACGGTGAATCCTGCACGGGAGCGCGCGATGGCGATGATCACGGCGCGGAGCATCGAATCCAAACTCTCCGCCATCGTGGGGGTGTACGGGAAAGAGCGCAAATCCCTCCTTGCCGATGAAAGCCGCTTCAATGCGCTCATCATGAACCAGCTCATCGCGAGCTCCTACGAGCTCAAAGAGTGGCGGGTCGGGGAACCGACGGGGCTGGCGAAAAAGTACAGAGGCTCCCGCGATCTTCGCCGTGCCGATCTGTACCGCAGCGGCCTCGTCCTCAGAGGGGTGCAGACGATCCTCGAGACCCACCGCCGGGTGATGGACGCTACGGGATACGTCGATTTCGGCGATTACGCGATCGGCGCGGGAGCCGACAACGAGGTGCTGATCGTCCGCAAATCGCTCGCATCGGCACTCCAGAAATCGGCATCGATGAAAAATGATCTCACCGGGAGCGAGGCCAAAGGGCTTTACGCCGATCTGGGGCGGCTCCACAACGGCTATTACATTTCGCTGATCGGCTCGCTGAAAATGACCTCGAAGATACTGGACGCCGACGGTGACTGAAGCGCTCCCCTGGGACTACCTGAACGATCCCTCCAGACGGATCTACTGGCTCTACCTGGCCACCTCCGCCCTGATCGCCGCACTCTACCTCGCGGGGAACCTCCGGCGGCTCGCCCACGCCTTTTCGGCATCAATCTGGTGGCACCCCAGCGCGCGGCTTGACTACGCCTTTTTTCTGGTCTCCTTCGGGATCAAGGGCCTCGTGGTCGTCCCGCTGGTGGTGGGGGCAGGGGAGGTGACCCGGCGGGTTTACACGTTTCTGGCCTCGTCGTTCGGGTACGTCGAGGTGGAGATGGCGTACGGGAACGTGATGCTCCTCTACACCCTCGCTTTGTTCGTGGTGAGCGATTTTACCCGCTACTGGCTCCACCGGTGGCTTCATACGGTGCCGCTGCTGTGGCGGTTCCACCGGGTCCACCACAGCGCGCGGGTCCTCAATCCGCTCACCTTTTACCGGGTCCACCCGGTGGAGAACCTGCTGTTCGGATTCCGGTACGCCCTCAGCGCGGGGGTCGTGAGCGGGGTGTTCGTGTTTTTTTTCGGCAGCATCGAGATGATCGACCTGCTGGGGGTGAACGCGCTGGTCGTCGCTTTCATGGCGCTGGGGTCGAACCTGCGCCATTCGCACGTCGCCCTCTCGTTCCCGGCGTGGCTGGAGCGGTTCGTCTCCTCCCCGGCGCAGCATCAGCTCCACCACGCCCACAAAACGATGAACAAAAACTACGGCGGCGCCCTCTCGGTATGGGACGCGATGTTCGGGACGCTGGCGCTCAGTTCGCGGACGAAGATGAGCCGCTTCGGACTGCGGCGGGAGCAGATGAAACACTACGGCAGCGTCTGGGCGCTGTTGATCCAACCTTTTAGGAGAATGCAATGAAATTCGTATGGCTAAGTGTGATGGGTGCGTTGAGCGTGTTTGGTGCCGTGAATGAGCACTCAAAGCTGGGCGAAATGCTCTTTTTCGACACCTCCCTCTCGAAAAACAAGACCCAGAGCTGCGCGACGTGCCACAACCCGCAGCACGGCTTCGCCGACAACCGCGACAACGGGGTCGGGGGCGCCGTGTCGCTGGGGGATGATGGCAAGAGTCTGGGGGACCGCAACGCCCCCACCGCCTCCTACGCCCGCTTCTCGCCCCATTTCGGGTTTGACCCGAAGAAAAAACGGTTCAGGGGGGGGCAGTTCCTCGACGGACGCGAGAACGATATGCAGGGGCAGGCGGGGGGACCGCCGATGAACCCGGTCGAGATGGGGATGACGAGCAAAGCCGAGGTCGTCAGCCGCCTGCGGGAAATCCCCGTATACGTCAAAATGTTTGAAAAGCTTTACGGCAAAGGGGTGCTGAACGACTCCGAGAGAGGGTACGAGGCGATGAGCCGCGCGATCGCCGCGTTCGAATCGACGGGCACGTTTTCGCCGTTCGATTCCAAATACGACCGCTACCTGCGGGGGGAATACGTTCTGACGGAGCAGGAGGAGCTGGGCAAATCGCTCTTTTTCTCGAACAACAACACCAACTGTGCCAAGTGCCACCAGCTCAAGGGGGAGGATAAACAAGGGGAGACCTTCACCAACTACGAATACCACAACATCGGCGTCCCCTCCAACCCGGCATTGTTTGATCGCGGGATCGTGAAAGAGGGCTTCGTCGATAAGGGATTGGCGAAAAATCCCAAAGCCGCGGACAAAGCCAATGAAGGGAAATTCAAAGTCCCGACGCTGCGCAACGTCGCGGTGACAGCGCCCTACATGCACAACGGGGTGTTCAAAGACCTCCGCACCGTCGTGATGTTTTACGACAAGTTCAACAACCCCGGGCGCACACTCAACCCCGAGACGGGCAAAGCGTGGGGCAAAGCCGAAGTCGAACACTCGATCAGCACCGAAGAGATGAAGGCCAAAAAACTGAGCGACGAGAAGATCGACGCCCTCGTCGCCTTCATGAAACTGCTCACCGACAAAAAATACGAACACCTGATCAAATAAGGAGAAACACAATGTTCAAAACCCTGTTCCTGTCCGCCCTCGCGGCCCTCAGCCTCACCGCTGCGGAGGTCAACGTCTACTCCCACCGCCACTACCCCAGCGACGAGCAGCTCTTCAAGCAGTTCACCGCCAAAACCGGGATCAGGGTCAACCTGATCAAGGCCAGTTCCGACGAGCTCATCTCGCGCCTCGAAAAAGAGGGGAAAAACTCCCCCGCCGACGTCCTCATCACCGTCGACGCGGCGCGGCTGCACATCGCCAAAACCAAAAACCTCCTCACCCCGCTCCAGTCCAAAGTGCTCGAAGCGAACGTCCCCGCCCACCTGCGGGACAAAGAGGGGTACTGGTATTCGCTCACCAAGCGCGCACGGGTCCTCGTCTACAACAAAGAGACGATCAAACCTTCCCGGCTCTCCACTTACGAGGCGCTCGCCACCGCGCCGTTTCGAGGGAAGATCCTCGTCCAAAGCTCCAACAATACCTACAACCAGTCGCTTCTGGCCTCTCTCATCGTCCACAACGGCGAGGCCAAGGCTGCCGCGTGGGCAAAGGGAGTCGTGGGGAACATGGCCCGCAAACCCTCGGGCAAAGACGTCGACCAGATCCGCGCCGTCGCGGCGGGGGTAGGGGACGTGGCGATCGTCAACACCTACTACCTCGGGCAGCTGCTTGCCTCCGAGCGTCCGAGCGACCAGGCGGTCGGAGAGATGGTGGCCGTCTATTTCCCGAACCAGAAGAGCACGGGGACCCACATCAACGTCTCCGGCGCGGGGATCACCGCGTCGAGCAAAAACCGCGCCGAGGCGCAGAAGTTCATCGAGTTCCTGAGCTCCGTCGAGGCGCAGAAGGTGTTCGCCGAAGTCAACTTCGAATACCCGGTCAACCCCAAGGTCAAACCCTCCAAGCTCCTCTCCTCGTGGGGAAAATTCAAGGAAGACACGGTGGAACTCTCCAAACTGGGGGAAAACAACGCCAGGGCGGTCAAAATTTTCAACATGAGCGGATGGAACTGATCGCGTGAACGCCTATCTCAACCGCTGGAGTCTTGCGACCTACCTCTGGGTGGTGACCCTCCTGCTTCCCGCATTCGTCATCATCGCCTACGCGTCCGGCGCGGAGGGGGAGACGCTGCGCCACCTCAAAGAGACGGTGCTGCGCGAGACGGTTCTGAGCACCCTCTACCTGATCGCGGGGACGGCGCTGGTAGCGTCGGTCCTGGGGATCGGGAGCGCCTACCTCACGACGTTTTACACTTTCCGTTTCGAGAAGAGCATCGCGATGCTGCTGGGGATGCCGTTCGTGATCCCCGCCTATATCGTCGGGTTCGTCTACGGCGATCTGTTCGGGTTTTTCGGCCCGGTCCACCTGATGCTCCGCGAGTGGGGGGTAAAAGAGTATTTCGACGTCCTCAATTTCTACTCCGTCGTCCTCATCCTGGGGTTCACCCTCTACCCCTACGTCTACCTGATCGTCAAGGCCTCCTTTTCCAAAAGCCGCTCCGCGCTCCTCTATCCGGCGCGCAATCTGGGTGCGGGGAAATGGCGCCTCTTTTACTCCCTCATCCTCCCCCTCTCGCGTCCGGCCATCGCCGGGGCGTTGACACTGGTGGTGATGGAGTGCATCAGCGAATACGGCACGGTGAAATATTACGGAGTCGATACGCTGAGCACCGCGATCTTTAGCGCATGGTTTGGTCTCGAAGATCCCCAAAGCGCCGCTTATATCGCTTCGATCGCGACCGCACTGGTGATCACGATCCTCATTTTGGAGAAAATCGCCCGCAGCGGGGCGACCTACAAAAGCGAAAAGATGCTGGCCAAAATCCCAAAGGAGAAGTTCTCCCCTCTGGGGGCGCTGGGGGCCTACACGTTCATGGCGATTCCTATTATCTTCGGGTTTCTCATCCCCCTGGGGTGGATTCTCTATTACGGCACCGCCAACATGATGCAGATCATCGACCCCCAGTATCTGGCGGTCATCTTGAACACGTTCGTCGTCTCCGGGGGGAGCGCGGCGCTGATCGTCGCGGGGGCGCTGCTGATCGGCTACACGGCGCGCAATTTCCCCTACGGGATCAACCGCTACCTCTCCAAAGCGGCGTCGTT
>CAZBIR010000009.1:22787-30792 GCA_964491035.1 uncultured Sulfuricurvum sp. | reverse complement strand
GACACGATCAAGGAACTCCCCCTCACCCTGATCCTGCGGCCGTTCAACTACGAGACCCTCGCCACCAAAACGTTCGAGATGGCCGAATCGCAGATGGTGTACGCCTCGAGCGTCTACGCCCTCTCCATTATCCTGATTGCGACCGTTCCGATGGTCCTGACTATCCTCAAAAGTGAGCGCTGATGCTGAAAATCGATCAATTGAGTAAACATTTCAAGTCCAAAAAAGTCCTCGAAGAGGTCTCCCTCCACATCCGCCACGGGGAGATCGTCTCGATCCTCGGGCGCAGCGGCAGCGGCAAAAGCACGCTGCTCAACCTGATTGCGGGGTTCGAGCGCCCCGATGGGGGAAGCATCGTCCTCGAAGGAGAGCTCCTCAGCGGAGCGGGGAGGTTCAAAGACCCCTCCGAGCGCTCCATCGGGTTCGTTTTCCAAAACTACGCCCTCTTTCCCCACCTCACCGTGGCGGAAAATATCGCGTTCGGGATTTCCCGCCTCTCCCGGAGTGAGCGGAGCGGGCGGGTCGAAAAGCTGCTCCGCCTTATCGGGCTTGGCGGGTACGAAGCCAAATACCCCGACACTCTCAGCGGCGGGGAGCAGCAGCGGGTGGCATTGGCGCGGGTACTGGCAACCGAGCCTTCCGTGATCCTCCTCGACGAGCCGTTCTCCAACGTCGACACGGTCCTCAAAACTTCGATCCGCGACGAGCTGATCGCGATATTGCGCTCCTCCGACGCGACGGCCGTGTTCGTCACCCACGATCCCCACGAGGCGATGGCGATCAGCGACCGGATCGCCTTTATCGACGGGGGGAAAATCGTCCAGTTCGATACCCCCGAAGCGCTCTACATGACGCCGAAAAACGAACACGTCGCCGCTTTCTTCGGCCCCATCAACCGCTACGAAAGCGGCTTCGTTCGGGTCGAGCAATGCCGCGTCACCGAAGAAGAGGGGATCGAGGGAGAAACGCTCTCGTCCCTTTTCGTCGGGAGCCGCTACGAGACAATCGTGCGTTTTACCCAGTGGGGGAATGAATACCGCTTTTTGCTCCACACCCCGCGCCGCTATGAGAGGGGAGAAAAAATCACTTTCCGCTTTTAATCCCCTTTTAACAAGATAGCGATTATCATTTCGGTAATGATAAGGATAACGCCATGGAACCAACAACGATGACACTGCTCAGTGCCTGCACCAAAGGGGGGACGGCGAGAGTCGTCCGGATCAACGCCTCCGGGCCGTTGAAACAACGGCTTTTGTCGTTCGGGCTGATGAAGGGCTCGGAGGTGAAGATGCTCGAATGCGCCCCGGCCAAAAGCACGTTTGAAATCAAGGTGGGGAACGTCTCGCTGGCCCTGCGCCGCGAAGAGGCCGAGCTGATCGAGGTGTGCGATGTCCGCTAGAAAAATCACTGTCGCCCTCGTCGGGCAGCCCAATGTCGGCAAGAGTATGCTGATCAACGCGATCGGCAACGCCCGGCTCCACGTCGGAAATTTCACCGGGGTGACGGTCGAAAAAACGGTCGTCACTTTTGAATACGAGGGGTACGACGTCAGCGTCGTCGATCTCCCCGGCACCTACGCTTTCACCGATTACTCGATCGAGGAGCGGGTGACCCACGACTTCCTCGTCAACGAATCCTACGATCTGATCATCAACGTCCTCGATTCGACGAACCTGGAGAAAAACCTCCAGCTCACCGCCGAGCTGATGACGATGAACAAGAAAATGGTGATCGCGCTCAACATGAGCGACGAGGCCCAAAAAGAGGGGGTCGAGATCAACGAAGCCTACCTCTCGCAGCTTTTGGGAATTCCCTGCGTGCAGGTCTCCGCGGCGGCCAAAACGGGGCTCGAAGAGCTGATGCAGGCCCTCATCGAGGTCCACAACGCCGAGGTGCAGGAGGCTAAACTCGTCTTCAGCGAGGCGGCCGAAGAGGAGATCCAGACGATCACCCGCTACCTCGACCGCCATAAATTCAGGGCGGCCATCAGCAACCGCAACATCGCGATCAACCTGCTGCAAAAAGAAAAAAAGACCTACCGTACCCTCCACGACAACCCGATCTGGACCGAGCTTCAGCCTATGCTGATCGAGGCCGACCGCCATATCCTCCTCCACCACGATACCGACGACATGAAAGAGGCGCTGGCCGAAGAGTACCTCTCCTTCAACCGCGGTATCATTGCCGAGACGGTCCGGGTCAAGCCCAAAGCCCCCCAGAAGAAAACGACGACGGAGAAGATCGACTCGGTCCTGATCCATCCCGTTTTCGGGATCCCCATTTTCCTCTTCTTCATGTGGGCCCTGTTTCAGCTCACTTTCGAGATCGGCTCGATTCCGATGGACTGGATCGATGCCTTTTTCGTCTGGTTCGGCGAACGGGTGGGATCGACGATCGCTAACGAAGGGATCCGTTCCCTCGTCGTCGACGGGGTGATCGCCGGGGTGGGGGCGGTGGTCCTTTTCGTCCCCAACATCGTGATTCTCTTTGTGGGGATCGCCCTGCTCGAATCGACGGGGTACATGTCCCGCGTCGCCTTTTTGCTGGACGGCTTTTTCCACAAATTCGGCCTTCACGGCCAGTCGTTCATCCCCCTTGTGAGCGGGTTCGGGTGCTCCATCCCCGCCTACATGTCGGCGCGGATCCTCAAAAACGACCGCGACCGGCTGCTGACGCTGTTCGTCATCGGCTTCATGAGCTGCGGTGCGCGTCTGCCCGTCTACGTCCTCTTTACGGGGGCGTTTTTCGGCCCCGAGATGGCGGGGAACGTCCTGTTCGGGATCTATATCCTGGGGGCCATCATCGGCCTGATCGCCGCGAAAATCCTCAAAATGACGGCGTTCAAGGGCTCCGATGAGCCCTTCGTCATGGAGATGCCCAAATACCGCCTCCCTTCGCTCAAACTGATCTGGCACACGGTACTGACCAAGACGATGATGTACCTCAAAAAAGCGGGGACCTTTATCGCCGCCGCGTCGATGCTCGTATGGTTTTTAAGCACCTATCCCCAGGACGGTTCGCTCGATGCGGTATATGCCGCCAAAATCGAAGTGGCCGCCTCCGAAGAGGAGGTCCGCATTCTCGAAAACCGTCTCGCCGAAGAGCAGCTCTCCCAGAGTTTTCTGGGGCGGATCGGTCATGCGATCGAACCGGTATTCGAACCGCTGGGATTTGACTGGAAGATGGCGGTCGCGCTCCAGACGGGATTGGCGGCCAAAGAGGTCGTCGTCTCGACGCTGGGGGTCCTCTACTCGCTCGGTTCGGAAGCGAGCGAGGAAGATACGGGGCTGATGGGGGCGATCAGTGCAAATATCCCCTTCGCCTCCGCGGTGGCGTTTATCGTCGTCATCATGACCTACCTCCCCTGCCTCGCGGCGTCGGTCGTTTTCACCCGCGAAGCGGGGGGGATCAAATATTTCGGCTACCTCTTTTTGTTCACGACGATCGTCGCCTATTCGCTGGCATTTGTCGCCTATCATCTTGTGCTCTTGATGAGCTGAACGCCTGCGGGGCTTTTGCTCCGCATATCCGCATTAGGAAATTATTAACTCTCCCTGCGCTACAATGACGCCATGACAAAGATACTGATGATAGAAGACGATCTCGAACTTGCCGAGATCCTGACCGAGTTTTTGGAACAGTTCGATTTCAAGGTGACGACCGAGGATGACCCGTTCAAGGCGCTGAGCATCCTCAAGCTCGAACCTTTCGACGTCGTAATCCTCGACCTGACCCTGCCGGGGATGGACGGGTTGGAGGTATGCGCCGCGATCCGCGAACGCCAGAACGTCCCCATCATCATCTCCTCGGCCCGCTCGGACGTGAGCGACAAGATCAACGCGCTGGAGCTGGGGGCCGATGATTACCTCCCCAAACCCTACGACCCCCGAGAACTCGAAGCGCGGATCCACTCGGTGCTGCGCCGCTACGATGCCGCCGCGACGGCCGCGGCCCAGAACGACAACGATTTCAGGCTCAACGAAGCGGCGATGCAGATCAGCTACAAAAACCGCCCCCTCGAACTCACCAACGCCGAGTACGGGATTCTCGCCTACATGATCAAAAAACAGGGGATGGTCGTCTCGCGCGAAGACCTGATCCACAACGTCAGCGCGATCAACGAGGACTCCTCGAACAAAAGCATCGACGTGATGGTGGGGCGGATCCGCAACAAACTGGGGGACAAAACCCTCATTGAATCGATCCGGGGCATCGGGTACAAACTCGTCAAATGAGAAAATACGCGCCGCTTCGGCATAGCAACCGTTAGCCATGCTCAAAAACAACGCCGTTCTCGCCACCGTCGTCTTCGCGTTCGTCGTGACGGTCGCGAGTGTCAGCTCCACGTTTTACCAGCTTTACCTCTCCAACCGTGCCAAGCACATCGACAGCATCTTCACCAAACACTCCCTCATCAGCCAGATCTACCACACGTTCCTGATCAAGCAGATCTCCCAGCCGATGTTCGAGGCCAACCTCGCCCTCTACTCGCTCGAAGAGATCACCGATTCGGGCGAATACGACCGCATCATCCGCAAGGGGGCGATCCTCAAAACCGACGGCAGCCCCGAACCGGCGATGCAGGACCTTTCGCCGCTGGAATTTAATTTCGATACCGAGACGGTGCAGCCGATCGTCACCTCGATGATCGAATACCGCGGGGATATCTATTTCTGGGTCGAATCGTCCCGCCACAGCGTCCTGCTCGAAGATCAGAGCGTCGAGCCCTACCGCTCGGTGACCCTCCTCTCGGCATACGGGACGATCATGGCGATCCTCGTCGTTTCATTCGGCCTCATCATCTACCGCCTCCGCCCGCTGCGCCGTCTGCGCAAACAGATCGCCCGTTTCGGGGAAGGGGACATGGGGGTGAGTTTCAAAATGGGGGGGAGCGACGAGATTTCGCTGATCGCCAACGAACTCGAAAGCACCCAGAACAAGATTCGTTCCCTCATCGAGTCGCGCAACCTGTTTTTGCGCAACATCATGCACGAGCTCAAAACCCCGATCGCCAAGGGGCGGATCGCCGCGACGATGCTCTCCGATGAAAAACAGCGCCTCCGCTTCGCGGGGATTTTCGAGCGGCTCGAATCGCTGATCGGGGAGTTCGCCCTGATCGAGGAGATCACCTCGGGGAACCAGCATCTGGAGAAAAAAGAGTACCGCCTCATCGACATCATCGACGGGGCGCTCGATGCGGCGATGGCGGAGCCCGAATCGGTCGAGAACAAAATCGACGCGGGGGTGAAGATCGAAGCCGACTACCGTCTCTTCGTCACCGCGGTGAAAAACCTGATCGACAACGCGATCAAATACTCCCCTGACAAAAAGGTTCACATCGAGATGGAAGGAGACGAGATCGTCTTCGCCAACACCGGCGAGCCTCTCCTCAAGCCCCTGACCCACTACAGCGAGCCCTTCACCAAAGACCGCCCGACCAAGGACAGTTTCGGGCTGGGGCTCTACATCGTCGACGCGATCCTCAAAGAGCACGACTACGTCCTGGCCTACGAGCGGCGGGAGAGCTTCAACTGCTTCATCCTCGTCCCGGTAAAACACACCAAAAGGAGATAGATGAAAGAGATACTGATCACCAACGACGACGGGTACGAATCTTCAGGGCTGCTGGCGCTGATCGAAGCGCTGGAGGGGTTGGGGCGGATCACCGTCGTCGCCCCCACGACGGAGAAAAGCGCCTGCGGTCACTCCCTGACCCTCACCCGCCCGCTCAGTTTCATCAGCGTCGGGAACGATTTTTACAAGCTTGACGACGGTACCCCCAGCGACTGCGTCTACCTGGCACTCCACTCGATGTTCGAGGAACGCAAGCCCGATCTCCTCATCAGCGGAATCAACAAAGGCTCCAACATGGGCGAGGACATCACCTATTCGGGGACCTGCGCCGGGGCGATGGAAGCGGTGCTCCACGGCGTCCCCGCGATCGCCGTGTCGCAGGTGATGGATTTCACCCGGCCCGCGGGGGATTTCGCCCTCGCCAAAAAAGCGGTCCGCCATCTCGCACAGAGGGTTCTGGACGGGGGATTTCCCCTGGGTGAGCGGGAGTTTCTTAACGTCAACATCCCCCACGACGTAGAGGAGTCGGAGTTTGCGATCACCTACGCGGGATACCGCTACTACGCCAACGACGCCCACCTCCACCGCAACCCCAGAGGGCTGGAGTACTACTGGCTGGGACTCCACCCCCTCGAGTTCAAACCCCGCCCCGAGCGCTCCGAACACGGGCTGTGCGATTTCGAGGCGATCGAGCGGGGGATGGTCTCGGTGAGCCCCATCAAGCTCGACATGACCTCCTACGACACCCTGCAGCGTCTGCGGGAGTGGCTGTGAGACACGCACGCACCCGCCTCGTCTTCGGTGAGGAGGCGTTCGACAGATTGCGCGGCGCGAAAATCCTCCTGCTGGGGGTCGGCGGGGTCGGGAGCTTCTGCCTCGACTGCCTCTACCGCAGCGGGGTCCGCGACATCACGATCGTCGATTTCGACCGGTTCGACCTCTCCAACCAGAACCGCCAGATGCACTCCGAGCGCCACGAGGGGGAGATCAAAGTCGAAGCGCTCAAAACCTACTACCCCGAGGTGGTCGCGATCAGCGATAAAATCACCCCCGAGTGGGTCGAGGCGTTCGATTTTGACCCCTTCGATCTCGTCCTCGACGCGATCGACGATATGCGCGCCAAACTGGCCGTGATCGAGAAATGCCATCCCAAACTCATCAGCGCCGTCGGCTCGGCCAAACGGCTCGACCCCACCAGGGTCGAGGTCCGCTCCATCTGGAAAACCGACGGCGACCCCTTCGCCGCCAAGATCCGCTACGAGCTGCGCAAGCGCCGTTTCCGGGGAGATTTCCCCTGCATCTGCTCCTCCGAACTCCCCCGGATCAAGGAAAAAGGGAGCTTCGTCGCCGTCACCGGGACGTTCGGCCTCTCGATGTGCTCGCTGGCACTCCGGCGGATCGGATTGTAACCGTCCTGTGACCCGCAGACTCTATACTGCCGGATCATGGAACCGTTGCACCCGATTTACCGCCACTATCTCAACGTCCTCGACGTCGCCTTCCAGCCGATCGTCGATATCCACTCGGGAGCGACGTTCGGCGTCGAGGCCCTGCTGAGGGGGACCGACACCCTCGGATTCGAGAGCATCGAGGCCTTTTTCGATACCCTCTACCGCGAAAACATCCTCTACACGTTCGACCTGGGGCTGCGTGAAAAGGTCATTGCCAAGTTCTGTACGATAGAGGGGTATGAGGACCTCAAGCTGTTCTACAACATTGACAACCGCCTGCTGGAGATGAGCGATTTTTCCAAGGGGAATACGTCGCAGATCCTCCGCCGATACGGGCTTGACCAGAAGATGCTCGTGATCGAACTCTCCGAACACAACGAGATCGTCGATTTTGAGCGTTTCACGCAGCTGATGGGGCACTACGCCGACGAGGGGTTCTGCATCGCGATCGATGATTTCGGCACCGGGTATTCGGGCTACAAGCTCCTCTACCACTCCAGCCCCAACATCATCAAAATCGACCGCTTTTTTCTCGGCTCCATCGACCGCGACCCCAAAAAGAAGCTGCTGGCCCGGAACATGGTCAAGCTCGCGACCCTCACGGGGTGCCGCGTCATCGCCGAGGGGATCGAAAACGAGAAGGAACTTCTCGTGTGCAAGGAGATCGGCTGCCACATGGTGCAGGGATATTTTATCCAGCGCCCGACGCTTGAGGTGTCAAAAATCATCCCCGCGTACCGCCACATCGCCAGCGATATCCTCGAGGACAAACGCTCCCGGCGAGACCAGATCATCCTTCTCAAACGGCTCGAACCCCTCCGTCCCGTCGTGATCGGCGATACGATGGAATCGCTCCTCGATCTGCTCAAACAAGACGACGAGATGTTCCTGGTCCCCGTCGTCGATGCGAAGCACCACCCCATCGGGATTATCCACGAACACCGCCTCAAATCGGTCATCTATTCCCCCTACGGCCGCTC
>CAZBIR010000009.1:0-22687 GCA_964491035.1 uncultured Sulfuricurvum sp. | reverse complement strand
TCCCGCGTCTTCGAGACGGGGGAGGAGTGTGCGGTGTGCTATTTCGATTTCAACCATTTCAAACCCTACAACGACCACTACGGGTTTCGCAACGGCGATCGGGTAATCTTGCTGTTCGCCGAGCTGATGCACAAATACCTCTCCCCGGAGTATTTCAAGGGACACATCGGGGGGGATGATTTTTTCGTGGGGGCGCCGATCGGCGAAGAACACCCGTTCGAGACGATTTGCGCCGAGGTGGGCGAGCTGATCCGCCGTTTCGGCGATGAGGTGCGCGATTTTTACGACCCCGCCGACCGCGAACGCGGCTGCATCGTCGGAGAAGACCGCGAGGGGAACCGGTGCGAATTCAGGCTGCTGGGGGTGAGCGCCGTGGTCATCCGGCTGGGCGGGGGATCGTTCATCGCCTCCCCCGAGCAGCTCCAAAAATGCTTCGCGGTCGAGAAAAAAGGGGCCAAAAAAGCCCCTGACGGCCTGCGCGTCATCGACTAACGGCGGCTCCTTTGGTATAATAGGGGATCAATTTTACCGGAGAATACCGTGGAGCAAAAAGAACCGATGACGAAATACGGGTTTCAGCGCCTGAGCGACGAGCTGAATACCCTCAAAACGATCGACCTGCCGGCCGTCAATGCCGAAATCGAGCGGGCCAAAGAGTACGGCGATCTCAAAGAGAATGCCGAATACCACGCCGCGCGCGAAAAGCAGGCGTTTATCGGCAACCGTATGGCCGAACTGGGGGATATCATCTCCCGCGCCCAGATCGTCGACCCGGCCGAACTTGAACATGCCCGCGTCAGTTTCGGCTCGACGGTCGTATTGAACGACCTCGCCACCGATGAGGAGATGACCTACACGATCGTCGGCGGCTGCGAAGCCAACCCCGATACGGGGCTGATCTCATTCAACTCCCCGCTGGCCAAGGCGCTGCTGGGGCGCGAGGAGGGGGATGAATTCACGACCCGTCTCCCCGGCGGCGAAAAAACGTTCGAGGTGATCGAAGTCAAATACCGGGAGATCGTCTTTGAGTGCCATTAACGTCGGTATCATCGGGGTCAGCGGTTACACCGGGGCCGAACTGGTCAAAATGATCCTCGGCCACCCCGTTTTCACCCTGGCCTATTGCGCCAACACCGAGGGGGAGACGACGGTCAGCTCCATCCATCCGGCCCTCATGGGGGTCTGCGATATGGAAGTCGAAAAGGTCGATCTCGACCGCGCGGCCGCGTCGTGCGAGCTCGTTTTCCTTGCGTTGCCTCATAAAACGGCGATGCAGGCGGCCAAAGGGTTGCTGGAACGGGGGGTAAAAGTGGTCGATCTCTCGGCCGACTACCGCCTGAGCGCCGAGAACTACGAAAAAGCCTACTGCGAGCACGAGGACCCGGAGAACCTCTCCCACGCGATCTATTCGATCCCCGAACTTCACGGCCGGGCGGCCGAGGGGGCGCGGCTGATCGCCAACCCCGGCTGCCACGTCACCGCGACCCTGCTGGCGCTGGCCCCGTTTCTGGAGCATATCGACCTCTCCGCCCCCGTTTTCGTCGATTCGAAGACGGGGGTATCGGGAGCAGGCAAATCGCCCAGTGCCACGGTCCACTACGTCAGCGTCAACGACAACATCAACTGCTACAACATCATCAAACACCGCCATGCGACCGAGATCGCACAGCACGCCTCGGCGCTTTGCGGCGGCGAGGTGAAGGTGACGTTCGTCCCCTCGCTGGTCCCGATGAGCCGGGGGATGCTTGCGTGCGTCTACGCGACGCTCAAAACCGGGTGCGACCCGATGGCGGTGATGGAGGAGTTTTATGCGGCTAAACCGTTCGTCCGCATCCGCACTACCCCTCCCCACACGAAGATGACCTCGGGGACCAACTTCGCCGACGTCCACGCCGCCCGCCACGGCAACGCCCTCGTCGCGATGTGCGCGATCGACAACCTGATGCGCGGGGCCAGCTCGCAGGCGCTGGCCAACGCCAACCTCATGATGGGGCTGGACGAAGGACTGGGGATCCCCGTGATTGCGTATGTCCCCTGATACCCTCCGTGAAGGGGCGATCCTCGTTGCCGACGCCCACTGCGCCCCGTGGCGCACCCCCTTTATCGATTTTCTCCGTGCCCTCGAATCGGGCGCGATCGTAACCCCGCAGCTGGTGCTGATGGGGGACATTTTCGACCTCCTCTTCGGCCCCATCGACGCCACCTGCCGTCTCAACGCCGAAGCGATCGATCTGCTCAACACCCTCTCGGGGCGCTTCGAGATCGTTTACCTCGAAGGGAACCACGATTTTCGTCTCTCCTCGGTGTTTCCGCTCATCCGGGTAATCCCGCGCGCACAACAGCCCTGGATCGCGACGTTCGGGGAGACGCGAATCGCCCTCTCCCACGGCGATACGGCGATGGGGAAGGGGTACGCCCTGTACACGGCCCTGATCCGCAACCCCGTAGTGCTGCACGTATTGCGCCTGATCGACCGGCTGGGGAACGGGTTCATCGTCCGGGGGCTTGTCCGGGCGATGGGACGCAAGCGCCACTGTCGGACGATTGAGGATTTCGAAGAGGTGATCCGGCGGCGGATGAGGGCGCTGGACTACCGGGGGATCGACCTCGTCATCGAAGGGCACTTCCACCAGAACCGCCGTTTCGAAGCGGCCGGGATGGGTTACGTGAGTCTGGGGGCATTTGCTTGTAACGAAAGATACTTTAGTGTACAATCCTCCGATAATCAGCCGCAATTGCTCGAAGCAATTTTTCGCAAGGAGCCCTGATGGTGGGACAGAATGATATTTTAAAAGTCGGCACGAACGAGATGGAGCTGGTCGATTTCCGTATCTTCAAAAAAGAGGGAGATGCGGTGTACGAGGGGATCTACGGGGTCAACGTCGCCAAGGTGCGCGAGATCATCCGTTTCCCCAAGCTGACCGAGCTTCCCGGAACCCCCCCCTTCGTCGAGGGGATTTTCGACCTGCGCGGCGTCGTTATCCCCGTGGTCAACCTGGCCAAATGGATGGGGGTCGAAGCGCTTGAAGAGATGGACAAAAACGCCCGCGTCATCATCGCCGAATTCAACAACATCCTTATCGGTTTCGTCGTCCACGAAGCCAAACGGATCCGCCGGATCAACTGGAAAGATATCGAACCCGCCTCGTTCATCTCCGGACAGGGGGGGCTGGACGGTTCCAAGGTAACCGGGGTCACCCGGATCGAGGATGACGCGGTGCTGCTGATCCTGGATCTCGAAGGGGTCGTGCAGGAACTGGGACTCTACCAGCCCTCCAGCGGCACGTTCGAAGCGGGCAAGGAGAATTTCAGCGGCTACGTCCTCCTCCTCGATGACAGCTCGACGGCCCGCCGGATCATCAAAGACGCCCTCGAACAGATGGGATTTGATGTTATCGAAGCGACCGACGGCCAGCAGGGGCTCAAAATACTCGAAGACCTCTACAACACCTACGGGGAGTCGCTCCCCTCCAAACTGCGCCTGATCGCCTCGGATATCGAGATGCCGCTGATGGACGGATTCCATTTCGCGGCCAACGTCAAAGCCGACAGCCGGTTCAAAACGATCCCGATCGTTTTCAACTCCTCGATCAGCGACTATTTCAGCGAAAGCCGCGGAAAAGAGGCGGGGGGCGAGGCCTATCTGGTCAAATTCGATTCCAATTTATTTTACGATGAAGTGGCCCGCGTCGTACGCGCGCACATTCAATAGGGGTTAGGCAATGGATGAATTTCAAGAGATATTACAGGATTTTCTGGTCGAATCGTTCGAACTGATCGAGCAGCTGGACCAGGATCTCGTCGAACTCGAATCGCGGCCCGACGACCTCGATCTGCTCAACCGGATCTTCCGCGTCGCCCATACGATCAAGGGGGCCAGTTCGTTTCTGAACTTTGACGTTCTCACCCATCTGACGCACCACATGGAAAATATCCTCAATCTCGCCCGTCACGGCGATTTGCGGATCGATGCCGACGTGATGGACGTGATCCTCGAATCGATCGACCTGATGAAGGCGCTGCTGACGCAGATCCGGGATACCGGGGTCGATGGGGGACTGGACGTCAACGCGTGCGTCGCCCGGCTCGATGCGGCCGCCAGCGGAACGCCGATTGCGGCCGCTGCCCCCGCAGCGCATCCCGAACCGGAGATTGCACCGGAACCGCAGGTCGAACCGCAAAGTGCGGAAGAGGCCGATTACAGCGGTATGAGTGAAGCCGAAGTCGAAGCGGAGATCGAGCGGCTGCTGGCCCAGCGCCAGGCCGAGGATGCCGCCAAACGGGCCGCGAAACAGTCTGCTTCTCCCGCTTCGGATGAGGAACCCGACTACTCCGGGCTCAGCGATGCCGAGGTCGAAGCCGAAATCGAGCGGCTGCTGGCCCAGCGTCAGGCCGAAGACGCCGCCAAACGGGCCCAGAAATCGGCCGGAAGCGAAGAGCCCAAAGCCGAACCCAAAAAAGAGGAAGCCCCGACGCCTCCTCCTGCACCTGCCGCAGTGCCTGCCCCGGTCGCCGCGCCGCAGGCCCCGGCGGCTCCCAAACCCGCTTCGGCTCCCGCGCCGCGCCGTGCCGAGCCCAAAGACGAAGGGGAAGGGGGGCGCGGCGGTTCGGCCGTCGAGCAGACGATCCGCGTCGACGTCAAACGGCTTGACCACCTGATGAACCTGATCGGGGAGCTTGTACTGGGGAAAAACCGCCTGATCAAGATCAACGACGATGTCGAGGAACGCTACGAAGGGGAAGCTTTCCTCGAAGAGCTCAACCAGGTCGTCTCGATCGTCTCGCTGGTTACGACCGACCTGCAGATCGCCGTCATGAAAACCCGGATGCTTCCGATCGGGAAAGTATTCAATAAATTCCCCCGGATGATCCGCGACCTCTCGCGCGAACTGAACAAGAAGATCGAGCTGGAGATCACCGGGGAAGAGACGGAACTGGACAAATCGATCGTCGAGGAGATCGGCGATCCGCTGGTCCACATCATCCGTAACTCGTGCGACCACGGAATCGAAAAGCCCGAAGTACGCCTTGCCGCCGGCAAACCCGAGACGGGAACCGTTCAGCTCAAAGCGTACCACGAGGGGAACCACATCGTCATCCAGATCGTGGATGACGGAAAAGGGCTCGACCCCGAACTGCTCAAAGCCAAATCGGTCGAAAAAGGGATCATCACCGAAAAAGAGGCCGACGTCATGAGCGACAAAGAGGCCTACGGCCTCATCTTCCGCCCGGGTTTCTCGACGGCGGCGCAGGTGACGAGCGTATCGGGCCGCGGTGTGGGGATGGACGTCGTCAAGACCAACATCGAAAAGCTCAACGGGATGATCGACATCGACTCCGAAGTGGGGCAGGGGACCTCGATGAAACTCAAAATCCCCCTCACCCTCGCCATTATCCAGGCGCTGCTGGTCGGGGTGCAGGAGGAGTACTACGCGATTCCGCTCGCCTCGGTCCTCGAGACGGTCCGGATCAGCAAGGACGAGATCTACACCGTCGAGAGCCGTTCGGTCATGCGGCTGCGTGACGAGGTTCTCTCTCTCGTCCACATCGGCGACATTTTCGAGGTGGAGCGGGTATTCGACAACAGCGAACACGCCTACGTCGTCGTACTGGGACTCGCCGAGAGCAAAATCGGCCTTATCGTCGATTCGCTCGTCGGGCAGGAGGAGATCGTCATCAAATCGCTGGGCGAATACCTCAAGGGAATCGAAGGGATCGCCGGGGCGACGATCCGGGGCGATGGCGGCGTGACCCTCATCGTTGACGTCGCCGCGATGATGCAGATGGCCAAATCGGTCAAATCGACCGTCGGCAGCGAAATGGGTGAAGGAAAAGGGCGCAGTGGCGCTAAAACGAGCGCGAGCGACTACTGCGTGATGATCGTCGACGATTCCAAAACCGACCGCACGATCATGCGCAAGTCGCTCGAACCGCTCGGGATCACCCTGGTCGAAGCGACCGACGGGGTCGAAGCGCTCAACATCCTCAAACAGGGCGATCACAATTTCGACGGGATGCTGATCGACATCGAGATGCCGCGGATGGACGGCTACACCCTCGCCAGCGAGATCAAGAAATACAACAAATACAAAAATATGCCGCTGATCGCGGTCACGTCGCGGACAGGCAAAGCCGACCGGATGCGCGGGGTCGAATCGGGGATGGTCGAATACATCACCAAACCGTATTCGCCCGACTACCTGATGAACGTCGTCAAGCGCAATATCAAGTTTAACGAGGGGCTATAAGATGAGCGAAAAACTCCAACAGATTATCAATAAACAGCATAAAAGCCTCGCCGGAGATGACGTCAAAATCGATGAAGTGATCCAGCTGGTCGGCTTCATCGTGGGGGACGAAGAGTTCTCGGTACCCATTCTGAGCATCCAGGAGATCATCAAACCGATCAGCTGGACCCGCGTTCCGCAGACTCCCGCTTATATCCTGGGGGTATTCAACCTGCGCGGCTCGGTGATCCCCCTGATCGATCTGAGGTCGCGCTTTGGGCTGGAGATGATCAAACATACCGAAGATACCCGTTTCATCGTGATGAAAAACGGCGACGACGTTGCCGGATTCGTCATCGACCGTCTCACCGAGGCGATCCGCCTCCCCAAACGGGACGTGGGACCGGCTCCCGAGACGATCTCGGAACAGGAGAGCCTCATTGACGGCGTCGGGAAACAGGCTGACCGGATCATTACGATCCTCAAAGTCGATAAGTTGTTAGAGAGGAATTTTTAACCTTTTATGGCACAATAGCGCCATGAATGAGACACACTTTTTTAACCGCCGACACAAACTCCTGGAGCGGTTGGAGGAGGGGGTGGCGATCATCGCTTCGGCCCCCCATGCGCTCCGCTCCAACGACACCGAATACCCCTACCGCCAGAACAGCGATTTTTATTACCTCACCGGGTTCGAAGAGAGCAACGCCGTATTGGTGTTGACCAAAACCCTTTCCCAGACGAAGTGCATCCTCTACGTCGAGCCCTACGACGCCGAATACGCCCTCTGGAACGGGGCAAAAACGGGACTCGAGGGGGCGCGGGAGCGATTTCGCGTCGACGAGGTGCGTGACGTTACGCAGTATCCGAAGGAGATCAAAGAGCTGCTGCGCGAGCACGTTTCCCTCTACATCGACCTGTTTGATGAATCCGAGGTGCTCCGCAGCGCCAAAGCCGCCGCCAGAGCGCTGCGGGAGACGCGCGGCGTGAAACGCCATATCCGCTCCATCCGTGACATAACCCATCTGATCCGTACATTGCGTCTTATCAAAACACCCGAAGAGATTGAAGCGATCAACCAAGCGGTTGCCCTCACCGCCCAGGCGCATCACGGAGCGATGCGAGCATGCAAAAGCGGTATGCGAGAATATCAGCTTCAAGCCGCCATGAATTATGTATTTCTAAACGGCGGTGCATCTGCTGAAGCCTACGGTGCCATCGTCGCAGGGGGGAATAATGCCAATACCCTCCATTACGTCGACAATCGTGACGAACTCCGAGACGGTGATTTGGTCCTCATCGACGCCGCGTGCGAATGGGAACTCTACGCCAGCGACATTACCCGTACCTTTCCGGTCAACGGAAGATTCAGCGACGCGCAGCGCGAGGTCTACAACG
Organism: uncultured Sulfuricurvum sp.; assembly: GCA_964491035.1. Lineage (GTDB taxonomy): Bacteria > Campylobacterota > Campylobacteria > Campylobacterales > Sulfurimonadaceae > Sulfuricurvum. Next base: position 15,062 of record CAZBIR010000009.1, on the reverse strand, counting down.
CCGTTTTGGACGTACAACTCCGAGTGATCGATGCGATCGAACCGGGGGTGAAACGGGACTGGCTCCAGCGTTACAGCGAAGAGTTGCTGTGCGATGTGTTGATAGCTTTAGGGATTTTACACGGAGAGAGAGACACCCTGATGGAAGCCAAAGAGCATAAAAAATACGCTCCGCACGGGATCGGCCACTGGATGGGGCTGGATGTTCATGATCCGTGTCCCTATGTCGATGAATGGGGAGAGTCGCTGGCGTTTGAACCGGGGATGGTGATGACGATCGAACCGGGACTGTATTTCCGCGCCGATGATGAGAGTGTCCCGGAAAAATACCGGGGTATCGGTATCCGCATCGAGGACGACATCCTCGTCACAGAGACGGGACATGAGAACCTCTCGGCGATGATTGCCAAGACGGTCGACCAGATTGAAGCGATGTGTAATCAGTTATAGCTGTAACTCCACCCGCTCAGCCCCTCTTTGACCTCTTTGAACGCGTCGGAATCCCCCAGGAAATCGATCACCTGCAGCGCGGTCCAGGGGATCGTATTCGCTTCGGCGGGATCGAGGAGGTGGCGGGGCATCGGGGTCTCCTGCGACGTGAGGGCAAACGCGACCCGCCCCGGTTCGAACAGCAGATCGCTCGTGGCGGTGATGGAGTACTCGGCGCAGAATTTTTCGAGGATGAGGGGTTTGATCTCGTCGGGGATCGGCTCGGACGTGTTCAGGAAAATCGTGAAATGGATCGGGAGGCGGGGGGCTTCGAGCAGCGAAGGAGCGGCCATCACGATGTACTCGACGTTGTTCAGATGCGAGCGGATCTCCTCATGGGAGAGATAGGTGTTGATCTGCAGCGGTTTGATGGTATTCATCGGCATTCCTCGTGGAGTAGTTTGGAAATCAGCGACGTGATCCCGATGTGGAGATTGTAATTGGTGATCGGAAAATCGACCCATTCGTTTTCGAGGTTGACGTTGTAGGAAGCGAGGTATTTCCCCAGCTCCTCCAGATCGACCGGCCGATAGGCGCCGGCACGATCGGGGGAGAATCTGGTCCGTTGCAACGTTCGGGTTTCGTTGCTTCTGGCGAGGGTAAAGGCGAGGGTTTTGAGGCTGAGCAGATCGCACCACCGTACGAACAGCTCGGGGGTGAGCACTTCGTGGGGATTCCCCTCGGGGTCGAAGAGGAGCTTCTGATCCCGAAGCGGCAGCAGGACGCTGAGGATCGCACGGGCGTAGGGGAGGGATTTTTGCTTCCAGATGAGCGCTTCGTCGCTGCGCTCCAGCGCGGCCGCGAGCGCCCCGGCGATGGTGGGAAAATCGTGTGCGAGCAGCAGGGTGCGCATCGTATGGTACATCATCGTCCTTTGCGGTTTTTACCGAACTGTACCGATTTTTGTATAATTATCGGATTAATACAAGGAGTTGTGCAGATGGATAAAGGATGGTTGACAAACGCCGTAGCGCTCGGAGTGACCGGAGCTTCGTTCGCTTTTGAAGGATCGGGAGCGGATGCGCTCCGCGCGGCCGGACTTTTTGCCCTTTCCGGTGCGGTGACGAACCAGCTGGCGATCCACATGCTGTTTGAAAAGGTCCCCTACCTGTACGGGTCCGGGATTATTCTCGATCGGTTCGAATCGATCCGCGCCGCGATCAAAACGCTTGTGATGGAGCAGTTTTTCACCCCCGAAAAGATCGAATCATTCGTCGCGTCACAGGAAAAAAATGTCGATCTCACCCCGATCATCGAGCAGACCGATTTCACCCCCGCCTACCACGCCCTCGTACGCAGCGTCATGGACTCTCCGCTGGGAGGGATGATCGGGATGTTCGGCGGCGACGTCGTCATCGAAAAGCTCAAAGAACCGTTCGTGAAGCGGATCAAGGCCTCGACGATCGAAATTTCGCAAAGCGCGTCATTTCTGAGCGCCCTGAACGAGCACCTCCACAAGGGAAGCCCCGACCTGGCCCGCTCGATCGAAGCAATCGTCGAGGAGCGGCTCGCGGAACTGACGCCGCAGATGGTCAAAGAGATGCTTTTTGCGCTGATGAAAGAGCATCTGGGATGGCTCGTTGTCTGGGGCGGGGTATTTGGCGGGGCCATCGGACTGGCATCATCGCTGCTCCTTTAGAAGGGGCGGATAAATAGACTTGACAATAATCGACTCAACGTATTATAATTCCTGTAACTCAACCAAAGGATTTTACGATGCAGAATATTTTTGAAAAACTGACCCACCAGATGACCGAGATGATCGAGTCGTCGATCTCTCTGGCCCTTCATAATAAAAACAGCGAAGTTGAACCGATCCATTTTCTCTGGGCGCTGCTGGCCAACAGCAACTCCCCCCTGAACCAGATGCTGAACAAAATGAGCATCGACAAAACGGCGATCGAACTCGACGTCAAAAGCACCGCCGCCAAGCTCCCCGCCGCGTCGCACGTGAGCAAGGAGAACATCCGCCTCTCCCGCGCGTTCGCCCAGTCGCTCGAACAGGCCTCGGGGGAGATGGTCAAAAACGGCGACAGCTTCCTCGCGATCGACGCCTATATCGTCGCGAACCTCTCCCACGAACCGTTCAAAGGGATTCTGGGCAAATACGTCGACCTGCGCGAACTGGCCAAGACCTTCGAAGCCTCCCGCGCCGGGCAGAAAATCGAGTCCCAGACGGCGGATGAGACCCTCGAGTCCCTCTCCAAATACGGGATCGACCTGACCCGCGAGGCAGTGGAGGGGAAACTCTCCCCCGTCATCGGGCGTGACGAGGAGATTTCACGGATGATGCAGATCCTCATCCGCAAGACGAAAAACAATCCCATTTTGCTGGGGGAACCGGGGGTCGGTAAAACGGCGCTCGTCGAGGGGCTGGCCCAGCGCATCGTTGCCAAGGAAGTCCCCCTCTCGCTACAGAACAAAAGGGTCATCGCCCTGGATATGAGCGCCCTGATCGCGGGGGCGAAATACCGCGGCGAGTTCGAAGACCGCCTCAAGGCGGTCGTGGACGAGGTGAAAAAGTCCGCCAACGTCATCCTCTTCATCGACGAGATCCACACGATCGTCGGGGCGGGGGCCAGCGAGGGTTCGATGGATGCGGCGAATATCCTCAAACCGGCCCTGGCGCGGGGAGAGCTCCACACGATCGGGGCGACGACGCTCAAGGAGTACCGCAAGTATTTCGAAAAAGACGCCGCCCTCCAGCGCCGTTTCCAGCCGGTTCATGTCGAAGAGCCCAGCGTCAACCAGTCGCTCCAGATCCTGCGGGGACTCAAGGAGCGCCTCGAAGCGCACCACAGCGTTACCATCACCGATGCGGCCCTCGTCGCGGCGGCGAAACTCTCCGAGCGCTACATCAACGACCGGTTCCTCCCCGACAAGGCGATCGACCTGATCGACGAAGCGGCCGCGGAGCTGAAAATGCAGATCGAATCCGAACCCAACGCGCTGGCCGCGGTCAAGCGCCAGCAGACGCGCCTTCAGGTCGAAAAAGAGGCGCTGAAAATGGAAGAGTCCGCCGCCAACACCAAGCGGCTCGAAGAGATCGAAAAAGAGCTTGCCGACGTCAGCGAAGAGCGCCGCACTCTGGAATCGCAGTTTGCCCATGAAAAAGAGGTGTTTGAAAAAATTTCGGGGATCAAAGGGCAGATCGAAGCCAAACGGCGCGAAGCCGAGAGCGCCAAACAATCGGCCGATTTCAACAAAGCCGCCGAGATCGAGTACGGGCAGATCCCCAAACTTTTCGAAGAGGAAAAAGGGCTTCAGGAGAAGTGGAAAGAGATGCAGAAGGCCGGGACGCTCCTCAAAAACAGCGTCGATGAGGGCTCCATCGCCGGGGTCGTGAGTCGCTGGACGAAGATCCCGGTCACGAAAATGCTCCAGAGTGAAAAGGAGAAGATCCTCCACATCGAGGACGAGCTCAACCGCGAGGTGGTCGGGCAGGAGCGGGCGACCCACGCCGTCGCCCGCGCGATCAAGCGCAACAAGGCCGGGCTCTCCGACAAGAGTCGCCCGATCGGATCGTTTCTGTTCCTGGGACCGACGGGGGTCGGAAAGACCCAGACGGCCAAGACGCTGGCGAAATTCCTCTTCGACAGCTCCGAGGCAATGATCCGGATCGATATGTCCGAGTACATGGAAAAACACGCGGTGTCGCGCCTCGTCGGGGCTCCTCCGGGGTACGTCGGATTCGAGGAGGGGGGGCAGCTGACCGAAGCGGTCCGCCGCAAACCTTACAGCGTCATCTTGTTCGACGAGGTCGAAAAAGCCCATCCCGACGTGTTCAACGTCCTGCTGCAGGTCCTCGATGATGGGCGGCTGACGGATAACAAGGGGGTCGTCGTCGATTTCACCAACACGATTATTATTTTGACCTCCAACATCGCCAGCGACAAGATCATGGCGCACCACGGGGACGAGAAGCTGGAAGGAATGGTGCTGGATGAACTCAAGCGCCACTTCAAGCCCGAGTTCCTCAACCGCCTCGATGACGTCGTCGTCTTCAACCCGCTGGGCGAAGCGCAGATCCTCTCCATCGTCGATCTCTTCTTCGGCGAGATCGCGGCCAAGGTCGAGGAGCGCCAGATCACCCTGAGCCTCAGCGACGCGGCCAAACGCCATATCGCGCAGGCGGGATTCGATCCCGTCTACGGAGCGCGGCCGCTGAAGCGGGCGCTGTACGAGATTGTGGAGGACCGTCTCGCCGATCTGATCCTCGGCGGGGAGGTGGACGAGGGCTCCTCGGTAGCATTTGACGCATCCGGAGACGAGATTACCGTTTCTGTGGCATGAGGCATTTGTTTTGAACGAATCGGGAGCAAAGTCCCCGATTCTACGCTGGCCGCTGAGGCGCTAAAGCTTGCCCTTGCAGGGCAGAGTAAAAAGAGTTACTATTCCAACATGAAAACGATAGCCCTTTTATTTGTAATGTTATTGCCTCTGTGGGCGTGTACGGGAGACTGCATGACCTGCCACCCCGCGCTGCTGAAAAACATCGATGCCGACCACCGGCACAAACCGATGACGACCTGCATCAAATGCCATAGCGCCAATCCCCAGAGCATGGCCGAATGCGGCAGTGACTGTTTCGCCTGCCATCCCATCGCCAGGATCGAGGGGGTGCGCGTCCCCGAACACGCCATCATCCGGGAATGCCGCGATTGCCACATGAAACTCAAGGCTAATCTGGATTTGGAGAATGCGCCGAAAGGGCAGTCGGTGATGCCGACGCTGCGGGATTTCCTGAAGCCCTGAAAATCAGGCGTAGAGGGGTTCGAAAGTTTTTTCGAACCCGTCGAGGACTTTTTGCAGCAGTTTTTGGGCCTCTTCGATCATTTTCTCGGTCAGGTTGACCTTTTCGGCCCCTTTGTCGAAGAGTTCGACGGTTTTGTTTTTCGCGAAATTTTTCGTATTGTCGTCGCGGTTTTTCAGATCACCGATCATCTGGGTCACGCTGGAAGCGATTTTGTTGATGGGGGAGGTGGGGTTTTGCTCTTCGAGCTCTTTCATGAACCTGTCGATGTAGGGCTGCGCTTTTTCCATAAACGCTTCGATTTCGGCGCGGTCTTGCTCGCTGATCCCGTTGGATTCAAAACGGAATGAAAAGGCCTGCATCGACGAAAACGAAAAGGATGAAGCTTTGCTGCCGTCTTTTTCTTGTTGCCGCATACTGAGCGCCTGCGTATTTTCGAAATCCAAAGAGAGGGTATCGCCGCTGCTCGTTTTCATCTGGATGGAGAGTTCGTGGGAACGGTAGGCGTCAAGCGATGCGGACCGGATCATGGCGTGGCTCCTCTTGGTTAACTATGGATGCCATTATATCGGCATTTACACAAAAGGGTAAAGATACCCGGAAGCTTGCATGAAGCTTAACCCTTCTTTAAGTAAGATTTGTCTATCATTGCGTGCTAAAATTTTCTAAAGGGAATGGTTATGAAAAGAACATACCAACCGCATAATACGCCACGTAAACGCACACACGGTTTTCGTGCCCGTATGGCGACAAAAAACGGCCGCCGCGTATTGAATGCACGCCGTGCCAAAGGTAGAAAACGATTGGCTGTGTAAACGGCTTTTCGATGCTTAAACTCCACAGTGAGTTTCAGCGAGTCTATCAGCGCGGAAAGAGTGCCCACAGCACTTCGATCGCGCTGTTTTATCTCCCGATCGGCGGAGAAAAAAAAGTCGGATATACCGCCAGTAAAAAAGTCGGAAACGCAGTCGTGAGAAACCGGTGCAAAAGGCGTCTTCGGGCCCTGTTCGCCGAGTTTTCAGCCGATATCCAGGACGGTTGGTACGTCTTCGTCGCCAAAGGGCCTCTCTTCGAGAACCCTTACGAACAGGTGCGGCGTGACTGCAAATATGTTTTGAAACGGACAGGTGCTTTGTGTGGGACAGATGATCATAAGAAGATTCTTTCTTAAACTTCTTTGGCTCTACCGGCACTCTTTCTCCCTGCTCACACGCGGTTCGTGCCGTCACTACCCCTCATGTTCCGAATACGCCCTGTGGCAGTTCGAACGCAATACCCTCCCCCGTGCTTTCGGTTCGACGTTTTTTCGTATACTCCGGTGTAATCAGCTTTTCCGCGGCGGCATTGACTATCCGATTATCCGCAAACCGATTTTAAAACCCTCCGAACTCTCCGTAAATACGATAAAATACTGGTTTGTTCCACACGAGCAGAATTATTTTCTGATTAAAAATTTTATGTTTAAAGGGTCTCAGTGTTAGAAAAGTTTACCCCGAACCAGCGGCTTCTCGTAGCCGTTGCCCTCACGTTTCTATTTTTTATCGCCTACACGGCGATCGTCCCTCCGCAAACGCCAAACGCCGAAGCCAATACGAGCACGTCGGCCGTTTCTACCGAACCATCCGTCGCCCAAGCGGCATCGAGTACCGGGACCGTGGCCTCCGAAGGGAACGCATCGGCACCCGTATCGACGACGTCGACCGATACCCTGACCACCGTTTCGGCCAAAGAGTTTACCCTCAAGATCGATACCCTGGGCCGGATTTCATCGGTTATCCTCAGTGATGCGAAGCACAATAACAAAGACGGGAAACTCTCCGAGCTGATTTCGGCTTCGGGCGCCAAACCGCTTTATGTCCGTTTTGCCGACGAATCGCTCAACGATATTGCCGCCAAAACCCCTTATACCGCCAACGTCAACACGATGAGCCTCGGGGAGAACGGAAAATCGACCGTTATCCTGACGCAAAATCTGCCGGGCGTGACGGTGACCAAAACCCTGACGTTCTACAGCGACGGTCACTACGACGCGAAAATCGCCCTCAGTAATGAAAAACGGTATTTCGTCTATCTCGGGCAGCACCCGCAGATCGTCGAACAGATCATGACCGTTGTCGGGGGGATGGTTTACTCGGGCGACAACCTCACCACGATCTTCGAAGACGGCGACGTCGAGGGGCGCAGCATTTTCAGCGACGTCCACCTGGTATCGGCGTTTGACCAGTATTACGCGACGATCATGTACGGTTTTGACAAATCGGTTCAGGTGAGTGTCGAGCGCGACGCTTCCAACAACCCCGTCAGCTACCTGGAAGGGAACACGAATTTTACGTTCAACGGCTACATCGGCCCCAAAGAGTACAAAACCCTTCAGGCCATCGACCCGGTCCTCGTAAACGCGATCGAATTCGGATGGTTCACGTTCGTCGCCACCCCGATTTTCAAAGTCCTGATGTGGCTTCACAGCATCCTCGGCAACTGGGGATGGGCGATCGTCGCACTGACGATCATCATCCGTATCTTCCTCTACCCGCTGACCCACAAAGGGATGGTCTCGATGCAGAAAATCAAAGAGATCGCCCCCAAGATCAAAGAGGTACAGGAGAAGTACAAAGGCGATCCGGCCCGGATGAACGCCGCCGTGATGGAGATGTATAAAAAACACGGTGCCAACCCGCTGGGCGGATGTCTGCCGCTGCTGCTCCAGATCCCGGTGTTTTTTGCCATCTACCGCGTACTGCTCAACGCCGTCGAGCTTCAGGGGGCGGAGTGGATCTTGTGGGTTAACGACCTCTCCCGGATGGATCCCTACTTCATCCTCCCGATCCTGATGGGGGCGACGATGTATTACCAGCAGAAGATTACGCCGAGCAACTTTACCGATCCGCTGCAAGAGAAGATTTTCAAATTCCTGCCGGTCATTTTCACCTTCTTTTTCTTCACGTTCCCGGCGGGGCTCGTACTGTACTGGTTCGTGAACAACATTTTCTCGATTGCCCAGCAATACCTGGTCAACAAACAGTTCGAAGCCGCCCGTGCGGCTCGCCATGAAGCCCATCTTGCGGAAAAGCATCATGAAAAAGATTGAAGCCCCGACGCTCGAAGAGGCCTACGCCAGGGCGGCTTCGGAGTTTGGATGCTCCGTGACCGCCTTGCAGGTCGAGATCGTCCAGTTCCCTTCCAAAGGGGTTCTGGGGATGTTCAAAAAAACGGCGATCATCATTGCCAATCATCCCCGGGGGGGCGAATCGGCTCCCGCTTCTTCCCTCTCCGTTACTCCTCAAGCGCAAACTCCATCTTCCTCCCCCGACGAGACGATTTTTGACGAAACGCCGGGGCGCGAAAACCCTTTCATCGAAGACGGTTATTACGATAACGGCGAAGACGAAGAGGTTTATGATGAATTCACCGCGCAGGAGTGTGCGGATGAAGTCAGGGAACAGATCAATCACCTGTTCAGGGATATCTGCTTCGATATCGATGAAGTACAGGTCAGTGTGTACGATGAGAATACCCTCCTTATCGAATTTACCGGCCCCGATGCGGCGCTTATGATCGGGAAGGAGGGGTACCGCTACAAAGCCCTCTCCTACATGCTGTTCAACTGGATCAACGCCGTGTACGGGATGCAGCTGCGCCTCGAGATCGCCGAATTTCTAAAAAACCAGGAAGAATCGATTTCCCGTTATCTCGTCGGTGTATGCGATATGGTCGAACGCGAGGGGCGGGGCCAGACCAAAGTCCTTGATGGCGTGTTGGTCCAGATCGCCCTCAAACAGCTGCGCGATCGCTACCCCGACCGCTATGTCGCTATCCGCTCCACGCGCGAGGGTGGGAAGTTTATCGTCATCAACAGTTATCACGAGTACTGATGAACGATACGATAGCCGCGATCGCCACCGCGCACGGGGTCGGTTCGATTGCCATCATCCGCCTCAGCGGCCCCCGGGCCCTCCCGATCGCGCTGGAGCTTTCCCGCCGCGACAGCCTTCCGCCGCGCTACGCGCTCCTCTCCCCCCTTTACGGTTCCGATTCGGAGCTGATCGATGAAGCGATACTTCTGTACTTTCAGGCCCCCCGCAGTTTTACCGGTGAAGAGGTCGTCGAGTTCCAGTGCCACGGCGGTCAGATCGTGGCCGAAAAGATTTTGCGTGCGGTCCTCGTATCCGGAGCGCGGCTTGCCGAACCCGGTGAATTCAGTAAACGGGCGTTTCTAAACGGGCGGCTTGACCTGACCCAGGCCGAGGCGATCGCCTCGCTCATCGAAGCCAAAAGCGACGATGCCGCCCGGATCCTGGCCCGTCAGATGAAAGGGGAGCTGCGCGGCTACGTGGAGGGGATCCGCGATGCGCTGCTTGAGATTCTGGCCTATTCGGAGGTGGTGATCGATTACGCCGAAGAGGACCTTCCCCCCGACGTCGCCCATCAGATCGTCCTCAAACTGGAACGGATCAAAGGGGAACTCTCCCGTACCCTCGCGTCCAGCCGCCGCCGAAGCGGCCTGATGCAGGGGTACCGCGTCGCGATCATCGGCAAACCCAACGTCGGTAAAAGCTCGCTCCTCAACGCATTGCTCGATTACGAGCGGGCGATCGTCAGCGACATCGCCGGGACGACGCGCGACACGATCGAAGAACAGGTGCGCATCGGCACCCATCTCATCCGTCTGGTCGATACGGCCGGGATACGCAACGCGTCCGACGAGATCGAGCGGATCGGGATCGAACGCTCCATCGCCGCCATCGAAAACGCCGATATCGTCATTTCCCTCTTTGACGGAAGCCGTGAGTGCGATTCGGAGGATCGCGCCATACTGGAGCTGATCGAGCGTTACCGCGGCGAGAAGCCCTTTATCTGCGTCCTGAACAAAGCTGATCTCCCCGCCGTGTTCGATCCTGAAACGATTGCCGACTACCGCCCGATCCGGCTCAGCTGCAAAGGCGAGACACTGCCGCTGATCGATGCGCTCGCCGGGCACATGGATCGCGACAACGACAGCGAGGAGATGATGCTGATCTCGCAGCGCCAGATCGGAGCGACGGAGAAGGCGCTCCGCGCGATCGAGGAGGCGCACGAGCCGCTGATGGACGGTGAACTGGAGTTTTTTTCGTTTCACATCAACGCCGCCATCCGCGCCGTCGCCTCGATCAGCCGTCCGTATGAACTCGACGAGATGTTCGACAAAATGTTCGGCCAGTTCTGTCTGGGGAAATGATGGGATCTATCATCGCGATCGATTTGGGACTGAAACGGATCGGCCTCGCCCTCTCTTACGGCAACGGAATCGTCACCCCCCTCTCCTCAATCGAGCGGCGCAACCGAAACCAGGCCGCGGCGGATGTCAAAAAAGTGCTGAACGAATACGAAGCGACGACGGTCGTGGTGGGTATCCCGATGGGAAGTACGACCGAAGAGGAGATGCGCCGACGGGTAGCGCACTTTATGAATCTGGTCGGATTTGAGGGGGAGATCGCCTACCAGGACGAAGCGCACAGTTCGCAGGAAGCCGAAGCGCTGATGCGGGGGGATATCCGCTACAAACGCGACGGGCGGATTGACTCCCTCTCGGCGAAGATCATTCTGGAACGGTATCTCGGAATAGTTTGAAAAATGCCGCCGCCTCTTCCTCATCATCGGTAAGAGTGGCATAGTCGGGGTCGCCGGCTATTTTCTCCCGGATGATCGAGGCGCAATAGGCATACGCCACAGAACGGGCATGTTCCATATCCGATACGAACCCCAGGCCGCTGAACCGGTAGGGCTCCTCCTGCTCGATGCACAGTACAACCCCCTCGCATTTTTCTTCCAGTTCTTCGACGATGTCGCGGTAGGTGATGTTGAACTCGGTCGCGTGCCATCCGATCGTTTCGAGTTCTTTATCCGCGAAACGGTCGATGCCGTCTCCGCTCGTGTCGTCGTAGAGGGCGCGAAGGCGGTTGAGGGCGATGATGTTCTGCCACGCTCCGGCCGCTTTGATCAGGACGCGCTCATCGTCCTCGACGATGCGGTAGGCGTCTCCCAGCATCGACGCGATGGGACGGCTGGTCGTGGGGGAGAGGGGGGAAAGAGGGGGGATGGAGCCTTCGAACACCGCAACCGTTCCGGCAGGGAAGGGTTCATAGACGATGTCGCCGGTATGGCAAATCGCAAATTTTTTCTGGGATGCGGCGGCCTGCAGGAGGGCGTTTCGGTCGGTGACGACGATCTCTTTGAAAAGATTGTATTTTTTCATGGAAGGATCCGTTTTTTGGGTGAATTGTAGCACGGGAGAGATTGGGAGTTCTTAGGAGGCGATTTAGCGTCGCCGTATAAGAGAGTACTAATTTTTCTTTTTGCAAAAGTGGGGTATAATTCGCGAAATTTTAAGCCTATGAGCTTACTCCAAGGATACTTCATGGCATTGAACGTCTACTACGACAAAGATTGCAATACAGCACTTATCAAAAGCAAAAAAGTGGCAATGATCGGTTTTGGATCACAGGGTCACGCACATGCGGAAAACCTCCGTGACAGCGGTGTCGAAGTCGTTATCGGTCTTCGCAAGGATGGAAGCTCATGGGCCAAAGCGGAAGCCAAAGGGTTCAAAGTCATGACGGTTGCCGAAGCGTCTGCGTACGCCGATATCGTTATGATCCTCCTCCCGGACGAAAACCAGGCGGAAATCTACAAAAACGAAATCGCCCCCAACCTCAAAAGCGGCGCGACGATCGCATTCGGCCACGGTTTCAGCATCCACTACGGCCGCATCATCCCGGCCAAAGACATCAACGTCATGATGGTTGCTCCCAAAGCTCCCGGACACACCGTCCGTTCCGAGTTCGTCAAAGGGGGCGGTATCCCCGACCTGATCGCGGTTTACGCCGATCCAAGCGGTAACACGAAAGAACTGGCCCTCTCTTACGCTTCGGCGATCGGCGGCGGACGCACCGGTATCATCGAAACGACGTTTAAAGACGAAACTGAAACGGACCTCTTCGGAGAGCAGGCGGTTCTGTGCGGCGGTGTTTCCGCACTGATCCAGGCGGGATTCGAAACCCTCGTCGAAGCGGGATACCCCGAAGAGATGGCGTATTTCGAGTGTCTGCACGAGATGAAACTCATCGTTGACCTGATTTTCGAAGGGGGTATCAAAGACATGCGTTACTCCATCTCCAACACGGCGGAGTACGGTGACATGGTTTCCGGTCCCCGCGTTATCAACGAAGAGTCGAAAAAAGCGATGCGCCAGGTTCTCAAAGAGATCCAGAACGGCCAGTTCGCCAAAGATTTCGTCCTCGAAGGTCAGGCAGGCTATCCCCGCATGAACGCCGAGCGCAAAAACCTCGCGGCTCACCCGGTTGAAGTGACCGGTGAGCGCCTCCGCGCGATGATGCCTTGGATCAAGGCGAACAAAATCGTCGACCAGTCCAAAAACTGATTCTCCGGGGCCTGGGTGCCCCGCTACTCCATGAAAGGGGCACACGAACCGAATGCCCAGATTCCGTCCCTTTTTCCCCCGTATCTGGCTTAAACGTATCGCCCTTTCCCTGGTCGTTTTCCTGTTGTGTATTATGGCGGTTTTCGTCGGTTATTTCATTGGATTCAACCAGGCTGAAGAGGAACTCGCACGTGAGCGCGAACAGACCCGGCAGCTGATCGAGGAGATCAAGGCGATCACCGCGGTCGATGAAGAGATCGAGGTCAAAGCCGGTGCCCGGGCGACCCGGCAGGAAGCGGAGATACAGCGGCTCAAGGAAGAACTCAAATCGGTGCTGGAGCGTGAACGTCCCCCCGAGGCGCTGACCCCCCAGCACGAATATGCCCCCAAAGAGGCCAAAGCCCCACCTCCGCCGCCGCGCGCACGTCCGATCGCCCCCAAAGGCTCCCCCGCCAAACTGGTCATCATCATCGACGACGTCTCGTATGAGCGTGACGTCAGGGCGCTTCGCTCAACCGGTTTGCCGCTGGTGATGTCGTTTCTCCCCCCCAGTCCGAGGCACCCTCAATCGGCCCGGCTGGCGCAGGAGCAGGAACGTTTTATGGTCCATCTCCCTCTCGAAGCGGTAGATTTCAACGACGAGGAACCCGGCACCCTGCGTGTCGGCAGCACTCAGGAGGAGATCGAGCGACGGATCGGCGAGCTCAAGCGCCTTTATCCCGGCGTACGGTACATGAACAATCATACGGGGTCGAAATTCACCGCCGATTCCGAAGCGATGGAGCGGCTGATCCGGGTGATGAAACAAGAGGGGATTACGTTTGTCGACAGCCGCACGACGCCCCACACCAAAGTCCCCGAAGCGACCGGGAAATTCGGGGTCCGTTACCACGGACGGGATGTGTTTCTCGATCACCAAAACGGCGTGGCCAACGTCAAACGCCAGATCCTCGAAGCGGTCCAAAAAGCCAAGCGCCACGGAAGCGCCATCGCCATCGGCCACCCCCGCCCCGACACCATACGGGCACTGAAAGAGTCCAAAGAGCTGCTCGGTGAAGTCGATCTGGTCGGAATCGATCAGATCTGAGTCGATCGTACGCCCCTCTCATCGATAAAAGGGCACGCCCGGCTTAGAGATCCATTTTTCCAATCGCGCATGAGACGAAACTTTTGGCACTCGTCGCAAACGATTGTACCGGGTTAAGCTCATCGGTGCTCAGGGGGTACCCCAGACTCCGGAGCTTGAGTTTCAGTTTTTCGAGTTGGTCGTCTTCGACATCGAGGGTGATTTTCCTGGGTTCGCACTCCAGATCGACATGAACTTCGCCGAAATCTTCCGCAAGGCTTTTGATCAGTGTATTCGCACAGCCGCCGCATTTGACATTCAGTACATCAAACGTTCGTAACATGGTAGATCCTTTCTTCTGCTGCTATATTATACGACAGGATCAATGTAAATTCGATTCGAGTTACACATGGTGAGAGCTGCGATAAAATGACACGGTGCCATATTGTTCGGGTGCAATCGGAGAAATAAGGTATAGTAAATCCAAAAAGAGTGGGCATGAAACGGATAGAGTGGAACGTACCGGAGCTTCAGAGTATGAAAAAGTATCCCGAAACGCTCTATTACCGGGGCAATACGGCTCTGCTCTCCGGCCCGAAAGTCTCGATCGTCGGGACGCGCACACCCAATCCGTACACCCGGATCATGACCTATGAACTGGCCAAAAAACTCGCGTTGAACGGGATGTGCGTCGTCAGCGGCGCCGCCATCGGCGTAGACCGCATCGCACACGAAGGGGCGGGAGCGGAACGGACCATTGCCGTGATGCCCTGCGGTATCGATCTTTTCTACCCGGCCGAAAATCGTCGTATCATTGCATCGATTGCCGAATCGGGATTGTTGATCAGCCAGTTTGAACCGGGATTTCGTGCGAGGGAGTGGAGTTTTGTCGTCCGAAACGAAGTGGTGGTTGCACTGGGCGACGTTCTGATTGTGACCGAAGCCGATTTTGGGAGCGGCAGCATGCGCAGCGTCGAGTTCGCCTTGGCGATGAATAAGCCGATTTACGTTCTTCCGCATCGTCTTGGGGAGAGCGGGGCGACCCGCCGGCTGCTCGCGGAGGGAAAAGCGACCGCCATCGACGATATCGACCGGTTCGTCGCCTTCGTTTCCAAACAGAGCCATCGGGTCATGAACGACACCCCATTTATCGCCTTTTGCCGCACAATGCCGACGTATGAAGAAGCGGTTGCGCGCTTTGGGGATGAAGTGTTCGGTGCGGAACTAAGCGGGGCGATCGAGGTGAAAAACGGAAGGGTGGTAGTGCGGGAGTGACGGCTCTTAGTGCTGAGCCGTACTTTCGTACCCGTAGTGTTTGACGAGGTAATTGACGATGAT
>CAZBIR010000008.1:0-44157 GCA_964491035.1 uncultured Sulfuricurvum sp. | reverse complement strand
CCACATGAACCACCCCGAAAGCGGTACACGCGAGGGGGTAATCGAGGCGGTCGAGAAACTGCGGGGCGAAGGGTTTCGTTTCGTCCGCCTCGGCGAGGTCAGGGAACGGCTCGAACGGCTCCCCTAGGAGCAGCAGTCCCCTTTACCGGAGCATGCATCTTTTTTCCGGAACCATCCCCCGATCCCGTGATACGCGATCAGACCCAACAAGACGAGGGCTGCCCCCTGCTTTAGGATTCCCTCTTCTTCGTTTGAACCAACCGCAAGGGTGATCGAGAGGGTATCGAATCCCCAGTCAATCAGCGCACCGAACATCACGCTCCCGCCCGCAATGACCGAGAGATACACGATCAGCGCCCTGATTCCCAGCATCGATTTGACGACCCCCATCGTGACCGTATTGGTAGCCGGTCCGGCACTCAAAAAGACAAAAGCCGCCCCCGGAGAAACCCCGGCGATCATCAGTGATGCCGCGACCGGAAGCGACGCCGTCGCGCAAACGTACATCGGGACGGCGATTGTGACGGCAATCAGGTACCCCAGCACCCGGTTTTCACCAAACAGTACACGCAGATCATCCGGGATGACGACCGTAATCAGCGCGCCCGCGACCAGCCCCCAGAACAGGGGTTTTGCAAAACTTCCCAGCAGTGTAAGAAATCCATACCGAAACACTTCCGGAAACGAAAACCGCTTTCGGACGGGAGCCGGAGGCGGGACAGGCGATTTTAGGCTAAAGGCAGGGGCAGCGGAACGAAACGTGAAATTTTTTTTCACCGCCTCGGGCTCCAGCAGGTTCATGGCAATCCCTGCCGCCACTGCGATCAGGACGGAACTGGCGGTCCTATAGAGGGTAAACGCCCATCCAAACATCCCAAACGTCGCCAAAATCGAATCGATCCCAATCACGGGTGTCGAGATCATAAAGGCCAGGGTTGCCCCTTTGGAAGCACCATTTTGACGCAACGATGCCGCAAAAGGGATAACACTGCACGAACACAAAGGTAAAGGGGTACCGTAGAGCGCCGCCTTGATCACGGAGCGGTTGTCGGAAGCCCCAAGATGTTTGCGGACCCACTCCTCGCGAACCAGCTGGTGCAATACTCCCGCCGCCACCAGACCAAAGAGGATATAAATCCCCATGTCGACGCTTAAAGCCCAAAAAGCATTGCCCAATTCTACCATGCGATTCTCCTAGGGGCGATTGATCTCGACGGTCACGTGGACCAGTTCTTCATGGATACCAAGCCGCTCTTTGAAATACTCCGCATCCACCGCCTCGTCGCTTTGGAGGGATAGGATCACCGAATATTTCCCCCGTCCGACCCGCCAGACGTGCAGGTCGGTGATCGTCGCCTTGATCGGAGACTCTTCGATCACGTCCCGGATCTCGTCGACGATGGGATCGTCCATCTGCGCATCAAGCAGTACGCGGGCGCTCTCGCGGACCAGCCCAGCCGCCCACAGGGCCACCAGCACCGACCCCACGATCCCCATCGCCGGATCGAGCCACGCCGCCCCCCAGAGTTTCCCTCCGAAGAGGGCGATGATCGCCAGCACCGACGTCGCCGCATCGGCGAGGACATGCAGGTAGGCGGCGCGGAGGTTGAGATCGTGGTGATGGGAATGGCCGTGATCGTCGTGTGAATGATGATGATCGTCTTTGAGCAGCCACGCGCAGATAAGATTGACAACGAGCCCCAGCGCCGCGATCGCGATCGCCTGATCGTAATGGATTTCGCTCGGGTTCACCAGCCGCTCGATGGAATGATAAAGCATCAGCGCGGCCACCACGAGCAAAAACAGGGCGCTGGTGTATCCCCCCAGCACCTCGATCTTCCACGTCCCGAACGCGAACCGCTCATCCTGCGCATATCGTCGCGCCGCGCCGTACGCCACCACAGAAAGCCCCAGGGCAAGCGCGTGCGTCCCCATGTGCCACCCGTCCGCCAGTAGCGCCATCGAGTTGTAGATATACCCCCCGATGATTTCTGCGACCATCATAAAAGCGGTCAGCGCGACGGCCAGACGGGTATTGCGTTCGGCCAGCGGGTTCCCTTCGTCGAAATTATGGATATGGGCCGGGTGCGATGCATTCATCTACGTCTTCCTTTTTTTAACAATGATAATTATATGCATTTAATATTCCGTTTCAGCTGAAGGAATTACACCCCCGGGCTAAGATGGAATAAGCTCTCCCCGGTATAATTCGCCATCACTTTTCCAGGATCCCATGATGAATGAAACTCTCCTTATCCTCGCGATCGCCCTCGCGATGGACTCCGTCGCCGTCTCGATCGCAATCGGTGCGAAATACCGCGATCTGCTCCTCTCGCGCACCCTCTTCGTCGCCGGGGTATTCGGCTTTTTCCAGGGGGCGATGCCGCTGGCGGGATACCTCATCGGGATAAGTTTTGCCCAATACGTACAGGCGTTCGACCACTGGATCGCCTTTGCTCTGCTCGTCGGGCTGGGGCTCAAAATGCTCTACGAAGCGTACAAAAACGAATTCGATGAAGAGGTCACCGACCTCTCCAACAAAACCCTTATCACCCTCGGGATCGCCACCAGTATCGACGCGATGGCGATCGGGGTGACGTTCGCGTTCATGCAGACCAACATCCTCGCCGCCTCCTCACTCATCGCGCTGGTGACCTTCGTCCTGTGTATCGCGGCCGTTTACGTCGGGAAAAGAGTGGGGTCATTGCTGGAGAGCAAGGCCGAGATGCTGGGAGGGCTCATTCTCATCGCGCTGGGGTGTAAAATCCTCGCCGAACACACGGGATGGCTCTAACCCCCTATTCCCACCCGTCATCACGCCGCGCGGCGTGCTTGGCTTTTTTGTAGCGGCGGGCGTTCACCTTTTTCTCCCACTGGTTCTGGGCGTAGAGAAGTTCTTCTTTAATCGTTTCTATCTCCTCGTCCGACGCACGGTAATCGAGGATCTTCTGCGCGAGCGCTTCGAGCTCGGTGTATTCGTCCTTGTAGAGGGTGACCGCTTCGTTCTGGGAGAGGAAGCGGAAATTCGCGTCTACGCGACGATCGTATTCCTCCTTGCTCAGGGCTTCGCTTTTGGCCAGAAACGACAATATCCCGCTTGTAAACCGCCCCAGCAGGCGGATATAACGGTTCCGTTTTGAGTTTTCGAATTTAGATCCCGCCATAAAACCTCACGTTAAACATACCTAGATACAATTACGCCATTATACCTTTTAGGAGCCTATATGCGCTTTGCCCTAATCGCTTTACTGCTGGCAATCTCAACTCTCCATGCCGACTATATCCGCCAGCCGATCGACCAGAAATTCGTGAACTCCAAAATCAAAATCATCGATATCCGCACCCCCGGCGAATGGAAAACCACCGGGCTGGTCAAAGGGTCGATCCCCATCATGTTCTTCGATGAACAGGGGAATTACAACGTAAACGCCTTTTTGGCCGAGCTGAACCAACACGTCCGGAAAAACGAGAAATTCGCCCTGATCTGCAACAGCGGCAGCCGAACCCAGGTCGTCGGGGGATTCCTCGGCAACCAGCTGGGATACAGCGTCATCGATCTGGAGGGGGGAATCCAGTCGGCCATGGCCAAAAAAATCCCCCTCGAACCGTACAAATCCAAACGGTAAAAGTTTCGCATCCTCCTCATCACCTGGGGAATCGGACGGTCTCTTTACCCCTTACTTACGTAAAAATTCGAGAAGATCGATGTATTCTTGCTCGATGATTCCGAGGTTTTCGAGCATCCGCATCTCGTCGATCCCCGGGTTCTCGCTCAGAAATTCCCGCCGCCACTCGATATTTTGCTGAAGCTCGTCCAGCCCGGTAGAGAGGTATTCGATCATCGTCTCGATGTCCGCTCCCCGGATCACCCCTTCGGTATCGGCGCGGTAAAACAGCAGCGCGTAATCGCCCGTCTCGTGCGAAAAGCGGAAATCCTCGGCAATGTTGCGGACGATCGTTTTGATCCGTTCCTCTTTGAGTACCCGTTTAGCCACACTGTCCCTCCCGTTCAAATGGGGTATTGTAAACCCTTTTGGTATAGGAGTTGCTTAGTCTTTCGTATCTAGATCGGAGGTTCTCGCTCCGCCATGGCGCCGTTAACGTTAAAAAGCAAACTCATCTCCCTTCTGCTCCTGGTGAGCGGGGGGCTCATCGCCATCGGCCTCATCGGCTACCTGAACCTGAGGGATATCAAACGCAATACCGATATCCTCTATTTCGGGTCGCTCCTCCCCCTCAGCGAGCTCAACGCCATCACCGATACCTACCACAGCACCCTCGAATCAACCCTCTACCAATGGAGCCACGGACTCATCAGCGACGAAGATGCGGCCCAGAGGATCACGATGGGACTGAACCATATCGACCGGCTGTGGGCGAGCTACCTCACCCACCACAAACGTCCCGAAGAGCTCCCCTACATCACCTATACCGAAACCCAGATCACTTTGGTCGGACGATATTTCGAGCGGGTACGCGATCTCATCCTCTCCCCCGATGCCCCGAAGGGAATCTCCCTTGGGACCCTCTCCGAAAACGTCACCCTCATCCACGGTACCGTCCACCGCCTTATCGCCTACGAGAATGCCGCCGCACGCTACGAACATGCCGTCTTTCTCAACCATCACCGCAACGCCTTGATCCAGCTCCTCTTTTTTCTCTCGATCATCGTTGTCTTCGTCCTGGCGCTGGCCTGGGTCATTTTCACCCGCATCGAAATGCAGCAGCAAAAGCTCCTCTCCTCCGCCGAAACCCTGCGCCATCTCAATCTCAAACTCGAACAGGCCTCCTACACCGACTCGCTCACGTCGCTCTACAACCGCCGCTACTTCAATCTGCTGTTCGACCGGGAGTTCAAACGGGCCCTGCGCAATGCCCAGCCGATCGTTTTCATGATGCTCGACATCGATTTTTTCAAGCAGTACAACGATACCTACGGCCACATACAGGGGGATCAGGCGTTGCAGGCCGTCGCGAAGGTCCTCGCCTCGACCCTCCAGCGGCCGGGTGATTACCCTTTCCGCCTCGGGGGGGAGGAGTTCGGCGTCGTCATCACCGACTGCGATTGTCAGAAGGCCCGGAATATGGGGGAGAAAATCCGCTCCGCGATCGAAGAACTCGGGATTGAACACAAGGGGAGCAAAATCATGCAGACTCTGAGCGTCTCGATCGGGGGCATCTGCATCGTCCCCACGCCGCACATGGGAGACGACGCCCTGATCCACACCGCCGACACCAATCTCTACGCCGCCAAGGAGCGGGGGAGAAATCAGGTCGTGTTTAGCACTGCGCTGTAAGGTTATTTCGGATTTTTGAACCTGAAGCCGAACTTTTCGAGATGTTCACGCAGTTTCGGGGCGATGTCACCCTGGAACTCCATCCACCCCTCCTTGTACGCACCGCCGCAGGCGAGCGACTTTTTCAGTTGCGAGAGGCTCTTCTGGGCGTCGGCGTCGCTGAGGCTGAACGGACCGACGAGGGTGACGGGTTTGCCGCGGCGTTTTTCCTTTTGGAACACGAGACGGTGTTCGCAAGGGTCGAGCAAAACCGCTTCGGCTTTTTTCTCCTCTTCCAGGCTCCACCCCTCGCCCCAGGAGGCCCCGAGCTCAAGGCCAAGTTTCGTACCGCGGCTCACTGGGCCTCTCCGCAGTATTCGAACCGTTTCATCCCGCCGGGCATCGTTTCGGTAAACATTTTCAAAGGGCGGACCCACAATCCCCGTTCGCCGTAGAGGGGACGGTAGACAACGAGCTCTTCGGAAGTTTCGGAGTGTTTGGCGACCCCGATCACTTCGTAATGCTTCCCTTTATAATGGCGGTAGAGGCCGTTTTTAACCACGGATGACCTTTTGGACGAGGGGGCTGATCCCCTCTTTGCCCTCCAGCTCGCGCTTGTTGGCCAGCGAGAGGATCGGGTTCGTGCAGTAGCGGTCGTTGTCGTAGACGACGACGATCACCTCATCCCCCTCCTGCAAAAAATGGGTCTCCCCGAAATGGGTATAGCGGGTCGCCCCGATGCTGATGATCGCCTCCTGGGGACACCCCGCCGCTTTGAGATACTCTCCCACCGCTTCGAGGGGGCCGAAATCGGCCTGCGTGTTGATCTGATTTCTGAGCCAGTCGAGCAGCTTGCCGTAGAAATAGCTGTACCCGCTCAGCTCGACATCCTCGCCGTAGCGCATCAGCATCCCTTCACGCCGCAAAAACGAGGCGATCCGGTAGCTGTCCATAATTCCCCCCGGCTCGAAACGATCGATCGGGATCAGGGTGTTGGAAAGCCCTTTGGTCGAGGCTCCCCAGTTTTTCTTGACGCTGATTTTTGGGGCCCCTTCCTTGCGGAGCGAGCAGTCGTTGTAAGCGCCAAACGCTTTGGGGGTTATTTTGGAAATCTTCCCCTCGCCGTCGTACTCCAGATCGCAGATCAGGGCCACTTCGGGCTCTGGCTGAACGTTGCACGCTTCGGCGGGGAGGAGGATCGTATCGCTGCTCAGCGGATAAATTCCCAGCTGCCCCTCGCGTCCGGGGACATAAAACGCGAACACCCCTTTGGGGCCGTTGGGGTCCTCGGTCAGAATGTCCTTGAAATCGGCACTTTCCCCCGCCTGTTCGAGGTGAAGGGCGAAATTTCCCGCCACTCCGAGTCCGACAAAATTTTTATAGCTGTCCATTGGCTTTTGCCTCGGCAAACTCTTCGTAGGTCCCTTTGAAGTCGATGTAGCTTCCATCGGCGTGCAGCTCGATGATTCGCCCCGCGAACGCGTCGAGAAGCTCACGGTCATGGCTGACGCAGATGACGTTTCCGTCGAATTCATACAGCGCTTCCCCCAGGGCGATGATCGCCTCGAGGTCAAGGTGGTTGGTGGGTTCATCCAGGACGAGGAAGTTCCCCCCCTCGAGCATCATCTTGGAGAGCATCATCCGGTGTTTTTCACCCCCGGAGATCTTCTCGATGCTCTTCTCCTGCTGTTCGCCGTTGAAAAGCATCCGCCCCAGACAGTTGCGGATCTCGCTGATGTCGCGCTTGGGATCGAACGCCCGGAGCCAGTCGTAGAGAGTCTCCATCCCTTTGATCCGGTCGGTCGTGTCCTGCGGGAAATAGGAAGGCTCGATCGTCGCCCCCCATTTGACGCTCCCCGCGGTCGGCTTCATCTCTTCCATGATGATTTTGAGCAGGGTCGTTTTCCCGACGCCGTTGCCCCCGATCACGGCGATCTTCTCACCCGGGACGATTTTGAGGTCGATGTTTTTGAGCACGTCCAGATCGCCGTAGCTGTGGGAAACGCCGACCACGTCGAGGGCTTCATCCCCCATCTGCCGCTTGGCCTTGAAGACGATGCTCGGATCGCGGCGGCTGGAGGGCTTGATGTCGTCGATGACCAGTTTGTCGAGCTGTTTCTGGCGCGACGTCGCCTGCTTGGCTTTCGAGGCGTTGGCCGAGAAGCGGCGGACGAACGCTTCGAGCTGCTCTTTTTCTTTCAGTTTTTTGTCCCGCTCCAGCTGCGCCTGGTTCGCCATGACGGTCGCGGCCAGATACCAGTCGTCATACGTTCCGGTAAACTCGCGGATTTTCTGGAAGTCGACGTCGAGGATATTGGTCACGACGGCGTTCAGGAAGTGGCGGTCGTGGGAGATGACAACCATCGTCCCCTCGTGGCGCTGAAGCTCGTGTTCGAGCCATCCGATCGTGTCGATGTCGAGGTTGTTGGTCGGCTCGTCCAGGAACAGGACGTCGGGTTTGGGGTAGAGGACCTGCGCGAGCAGTACCTTGAATTTCTCGGACGAGGGGAGCGTCGACATCAGGTTGTGGTGCTGATCGGCAGGGATTCCGACGTTTTCGAGGATTTTGGCGATCTGGACGTCGTATTCGTAGGTGGGGTCCTCCTCGACGCAGATCATCTCCAGCTCCGCCAGGCGGTTGTTAACGGCGTCGTCTTCGAAATCGCCCGTCGTATAGAGGTGCTCTTTCTCCTTGATCGCGTCGTACAGGCGCTTGTTGCCGTACAAAACGGCATCGGCGATCGTGAAATCCTCGAACGCAAACTGGTTCTGTCCCAAAACCCCGACTTTAAGACCCGGCTCGATGGAGATATCCCCCTCGTACTCTTTGATCTCGCCGCTGAGGATTTTCAAAAACGTCGTTTTTCCCGCGCCGTTCGCGCCGATAAGGCCGTAACGCTTGTTCCGGTCGAGTTTGAGGTTGATCCCCTCGAACAGGACCCGGCTGCCGAAGCGCATCGTTAATTTTGTGACTTGTACCATGATGAAACTCTTTACATTAATATTAATTTCGCGATTATACCGCATTCTTCCCCCTTTTTCGCCTTTCTTTACACGTTGGGAACATTAGGCTATACTGTACGCCACCACAAATCGTCCCAAGGAGCGGTCATGATCGAATCACAGCTGTACGCCATGCTGGAACAATCGGGGTTTCGGACCCCGCGTTACCTCCATTTTTCCCTGGAGGAAACCCCCTGTATCGATTTTTACCCCGTTGCCCTGAAAATCGAATCCGAAAAAGTGGTTCACAAAAGCGATGTCGGCGGCGTCGTCATCTCCCTCAAAGACGAGGAGGCGCTGTTGCAGGCGCGCGAACGGATCAAAGCTTCGCTTGCGTCGCACGCGATAACGCTCGATCCTGAAAACGACGGCTTCATCGCGACCGAAATGGTCCGGGGCGAAGAACTCTTTGTCGGGGTGATCGACGACGCCATATTCGGCAAAACGATCCTCTTCGGCAAGGGGGGAGTTCTCCTCGAACTCTACCGCGACGTCTGCTACATCGATCTCAACGCCGGCCGCGAGGAGATTGTCCGCGCGATCCGCACGACCAAGATCGGCCGCCTCTTCGAAGGTTACCGCGGCAGCCGCGTCACGATGGACGCCGCCGTCGAACTGATCGAAAAGGTGCAGGCATTTCTCAAAGCCGATCCGGGGGTCGAGGAGCTCGATTTCAATCCCCTCATCCTCAACGACGCCGGATTCACGATCGTCGACGCCCGGATCCGCCGCCGGGAGGGGAATCTTCCCGCTCCCGCAGCGCCGCGCGAACGGAGCAATTTCTTCGACAACCGTACCGTCGCCGTCATCGGCGCTTCCAACAGCCCCGACAAGGTGGGGTACGCGATCGCCAAAAACGCCCTCTCCTTCAGCGGTAAGCTCTACCTCATCAACGCCCGCGGGGGTGAATTCGAGGGGCGCCCCCTCATCCGTTCGCTGGACGAGATCGACGACACGATCGATACCGCCGTCATCACGATCCCCTCTTCCCACGTCCTGGAGACGATCGAGCAGCTGATTCCCAAAGGGGTCCGCAACGTCATCGTCGTCTCCGCCGGGTTCAAAGAGGTGGGGGATACCCAAAGCGAAGAGCGGCTCCTCTCTTTGGCCCGCGAACACAACCTCAACATCGTCGGCCCCAACTGCCTGGGATACTACGCCGCACGTCACTCGCTCAACCTCACCTTCGGTTCCTCCTCCGTCCTCCCCGGATCGCTGGCGCTGATCGCCCAGTCGGGGGCCGTCCTCTCCTCGCTGATGGACAAAGCGGTTCAGAACGGAATCGGGTTTTCCCACATCCTCTCGACGGGGAATATGGCCGACATGAGCTTTACCGAGATCGTCACGATGCTCGAAAACTCCGAGGAATGCGAAACGATTTCAATCTACGCCGAGGGGATACAGGAGGGGAAAAGCTTCCTCGAAGCCCTTCGCCGCTGCACCAAACCCGTGCGGATCTACAAGGCCGGGAAAAGCCCCGAAGCGCGTAAAGCGGCTTTCTCCCATACGGGCAATCTCAGCGGCGACTACCCGATGTTCAAGGGACTGCTGGAGAGTACCGGGGTCAAAATGGTCGATACGATCGAAGCGCTCCTCAACCCGATAGCCCACGACGTCGACCAAATCGCCCTCATCACCAATGCCGGGGGGCCGGGGACGATCCTCACCGACTACATCGTCGACAAGAAAAAGAAACTCTACTCCCTCAGTCAAAACGATATTGCCGCACTGGACGAAGTCCTCCCTTCCAACTGGTCGCGCAACAATCCGATCGACATCATCGGGGATGCCCGCAGCAACCGTTTTGAAGCCACGCTGGAGCGGGTGGACGCGATGGAAGGGGTCGGGATGATCTACCTTCTGATCACCCCCCAGATGATGACCGATACCCTCGAGATCGTCAAGCTGCTGGAACGGCCGTGGACAAAACCGGTCTATCCCATCTTGCTGGGGGGGGCAATGATGCACGACGCGCTGGAGTATCTCCACACCCGTCGTATCGCCTCGTTTACGACGCTTCAGGACGCGGCATCGTTCCTGTAGGCCGATAACAAAATGGGCACTTTTTTTAACATTCACATAAGATTGGAACGGGTACAATGTGTCAAGGATTATGCTTGGTATAGTTCGATTTTTCCACGGAGCACACAGTGACACAGATTTATGTCGGGAATATTCCCTACAGCAAAAACGAAGATGATCTCAAAGATCTTTTCGGACAGTACGGTGAAGTTAGTTCAGTCAAATTCGTTAACGATAAAGAAACAGGGAGATTCCGCGGTTTCGGTTTCGTAGAGATGGCGAATCAGGACGAAGCAAACAAAGCGATCACAGCCCTCGAAGGTAACGATTTTGGCGGACGCACCCTTCGTGTCAACGAAGCCCGCCCCCGCGCGCCGCGCCCTCCACGCGACCGCTGGTAATACCCGCTGAAACCCTCCGGGGTTTCTTCTATTCTCCCAAACCCTTATTTCCTGTCCCATCGACATAGAAAAGACTCAAACGTGACCTATACCCTAGAAAATGAAACCATCGAACTCTACAAGCTGATTAAAGTTCTCGATCTCGTCGATACCGGCGGGCAGGCCAAGCTCCTGATCGAGAACGGCCACGTCTTCCGCAACGGAACCGTCGAAACCCGGAAACGGGCCAAAATCACCAAAGGTGAAACCATTACGATCGGCGACGTTACCATCCGCATTATCTAGAGAATTCCATTGTTATTTAATGGAATTCTCACTATAATTTCACCACGTATTTACGAACATTTTAGTCCCCGGGGGAAACCTCATTCAGGGGTTGGAGATCACGTCGTCCGGGCGTGACTGGCTTGGAACGGTTCCCCGTCAAAGCGCATAAAGAGATATGTACACCATGAAAAACACCAAGATGATGCTTTTTGGCTTTGCCAGTGCCGTAGCCATCAGCCTCGCCCTCTCCACTTCGTTACTGGCCAAAGGGGATGCGGCCGCGCCGGCGGAGCCCTCGGTCGAAGCGTCCCGTCTGCAGTCGCTGGCCAAATTTACCAAAGTTCTCAGCATCGTCGAACAGTACAACGTCGACAACCTCACGATCGATCAGCTGATCGATAAATCGCTGCAGGGGATGCTCTCGAACCTCGATGCCCACTCCACCTACCTCGACAAAAAAAGCTACGACAACCTCAAAACCCAGACCGACGGCGAATTCGGCGGGCTGGGGATCACCGTCGGGATGCGCGACAACGCCCTCACCGTCATCTCCCCGATCGAGGGGACGCCGGCGGACAAAGCGGGGATAAAGGCGGGAGACATCATCCTCAAGATCAACGACAAAGCGACGCTGGACATGACGATCGACGACGCCGTGAGCCTGATGCGAGGCACCCCGAAAACCCCGATCGACCTCACCATCGTCCGCAAGGGGGCCGCCGAACCGCTGAAGTTTCACATCATCCGCGACATCATCACCGTCGAGTCGGTCTATACCCGCACGATCGACAAAAACATCCTCTATATCCGGGTGACCAATTTCGATAAAAAAGTGGCCTCCGACGTCAAGGCTTCGATCAAGAAGCACGCCAAAACGGCCAAAGGGATCGTTTTGGACCTGCGCAACAACCCCGGCGGTCTGCTCGACCAGGCAGTGGAACTGACTGACCTGTTCGTCTCCGAAGGGGTCATCGTCTCCCAAAAAGGGCGCAACAAAGCCGAAGACGTCAGCTACAGCGCGACCAAAAGCGCAACGATCACCGACCTGCCGCTCGTCGTCCTCGTCAACGAAGGCTCCGCCAGCGCGTCCGAGATCGTCAGCGGCGCCATCCAGGACCTCAAACGGGGTGTCGTCGTCGGTGAAAAAACCTTCGGCAAAGGCTCCGTCCAGGTCGTGATGCCCATCACCGACACCGAAGCGGTCAAGCTCACCGTCGCCCGCTATTATCTCCCCAGCGGAAGAACGATCCAGGCCGTCGGCGTCACCCCCGATATCGAAGTCGCCTCCGGTGAAGTCAAAAGCCACGATAAATCGTTCAACATCAAAGAAGCCGACCTGAAAAAACATCTCGAAAGCGAACTCGAAAAAGAAGAGGGGATGGTCGACGTCACCGAAGCCAACGCGACGAACAAAACGACAATCACCAAAGATCAGCTCCAAAAAGACATTCAGCTCAAAGAGGGTGTCGACATCATCAAAGCTCTCATCATAGTCAAAGGAAAATAGCATGGAAAAACGCGAACTACTCTACGAAGGAAAGGCCAAGCGCCTTTTTACCACCGACGATGCGAATCTCGTCATTGCCGAATTCAAAGATGACCTGACCGCGTTCAACGGAGCGAAAAAAGATACCGAAGCGGGCAAGGGAGCCCTCAACAACCGCATTTCGACCGAACTGTTCAAAATGCTCGCCTCCAAAGGGGTGGAGTCGCATTTTGTCGAGATGCTCGATGACAACCACATGTTGTGCAAGAAAGTCGACATCATCCTCATCGAAGTGATCGTCCGCAACATCGCGACCGGGAGCCTCAGCAAAAATCTCGGCATTCCCGACGGCAAGGTTCTCCCCTTCACCCTCGTCGAATTCGATTACAAAAACGACGCGCTGGGTGATCCCAAACTCAACGACCAGCACTGTCTCATCCTCGAACTGGTGAAAAACGAAGCCGAACTCGACCAGCTGCGCGCGATGGCCCGCCAGGTGAACGACATCCTCCGCCCCTATTTCGCGGAAAAAGGGCTCAACCTTGTCGATTTCAAACTCGAGTTCGGACGCGACAAGGACGGCAAAATCATCCTGGCTGATGAAATCAGCCCGGACAACTGCCGCTTCTGGGACCTCGAGACGGGAGAAAAAATGGACAAAGACCGTTTCCGTCAGGGGCTGGGCGGACTGAAAGTCGCCTACGAAGAAGTATTGAACCGTATTCTCGGATAAATTTTAGAAGGAACAGCATGAAAGCAATCGTCAACGTATTTTTGAAAAACGGAGTCCTCGACTCTCAGGGCAAAGCAGTTCAGCACGCCCTGTCCCACCACGGATTCGAAAGCGTGCGCGACGTCCGCGTAGGCAAACAGATCGTTATCGAGATGAACGAGAGCGATGCGGCCGCCGCCCGTGAAAAAGTCGCCCACATGTGCGAAGAACTTCTCGCCAACACCGTTATCGAAGATTACGAGATCGAGATCCAAGCATGAAAGTAGGCATCATCCAGTTCCCGGGAACCAACTGCGAATACGATACGCAGTACGCCTTTAACGCGCTGGGATGCGAAACGCAGATTCTGTGGCACAAAGACGAAACGATCCCAGAGGGGACCGACCTCGTCGTCGTCGCGGGAGGCTTCAGCTACGGCGACTACCTCCGCAGCGGCGCCATCGCGAAAATGTCCCCCATCATGAAGGCGCTCAAACGGTATGCGGACAACGGCGGAAAAGTACTCGGCATCTGCAACGGCTTTCAGGTTCTGACCGAAACGGGGCTGCTGCCGGGTGCACTCAAACGCAACGAGGGGCTCCATTTCATTTCGCGCCACCACCACCTGAAGGTCATCAACAACGACAACACCTTCCTCCGGCGATGCAACGTCGGGGATGTCGTCAATATCCCCATCGCCCACCACGACGGGAACTACTACATCGACGAGGCGGGACTGACCGAACTGTATGCCAATAATCAGATCCTCCTCCAATACACCGACGCACAGGGGAATATCGATAATCCCAACGGCTCGGTCGACAGCATCGCCGGTGTCTGCAACAAAACCAAAAACGTCTTCGGCCTGATGCCGCATCCCGAGCGGGCCATGGAAGCGCTGCTCGGGTCGGGGGATGGAAAAGCGATGCTTGAAGGGTTTTTGAACGCTTGAAAACGACAGCCCTCTTTTTCCTGATCCTCGCAACGCAGCTGTTATGGGCGGAGCCCTCCGTCCTGACCGATCCTGCCGCGGTGCAGGAAGCCCCTGCCGAAGAGGCCGTCGTTACTCCCGCCGAATCCGATGGAGGGGTCTCCGCCCTTTTCGAAGGGGTTAGCGCGCCGCTGGGCGTCGCGTTCAGCGATCTGCCCAACCGCGCCTATATCGGCGAAATCGTATCGGTCACGGTCAAACTTACCCCCGTCGATCTCGCATCAGGCAACGTCGAGTACACGATCCAAAACGAAGAGGGGCTTCGAATTTTCAGTGATACCCCGCGGCGCAAGGTTAAGGAAGACGGCGTTTACGATACGTTTTATTTCCTCGTCCAGTCAACGACCGCCCGCCTGCCTGACATCTCGGCGACCCTCACTTCGACGGGGGCGGTATCCGAAACCCTCACCGGCGAAACGATCAGCGCCTCGGCGCTCACCCCCCCTTCGTCGTTTGCCAACGTCCTTGCCGACCGGTTCGAAATCGTCAATTACAAAACGACCCCGTATAACAGCGACAGCAACGTCGTTATTTTCACCGCAAAAGCCCAGCGGTGCGACATCGGGAGTTTCCGCCTTCCCAACGCGATCAAGCAGGGATTCGAATCCAAGCTCTCCAACGTCGGGGAGTCGCAGATGACGTTCTACGCCATCATCCCCAACAGCGAAGAGACCCTGAGCTTTTCCTATTTCAACCTGAAAAAGCAGCGCTACGAGTCGCTCGTCATCCCCATCATCGTGGATGACGATACCGTCTCGACCCAAAGCGATCTTTCGCCGACCGACGCGCGCCATACCGAGCTTAAAGTCGGTGCCGCGGCCGTTGCGGTTCTTGTGCTGTTCGCCTTTTTTTACTGGAGACGCCAAAAGTGGTACCTCTACCTCTCGGCCGCACCGATGTTCTATATCGTCTACGTCCTCCTTCCCAACCAGGACGTCTGCGTCAAAAAAGACGCGCCGATTTACCTCCTCCCGATCAACCACGGGACCATTTTCGAAATGACGCTGCAAGAAGAGCACCTCGAAGCGGAAAAAACGGTGGGTGACTTCACCAAAGTCCATCTGCCGAACGATCATATCGGCTGGGTTCATGAACGTGATCTTTGCTCGAATTAAGTGGCTCTACGCCACAGTCGTCATCTTTAGCGGGATGACGCTGATGATCACCACGTTTTATCTGTTCCCCAAGCCGTATGCGGTCAAAATTTCGGCATGGTTTATCCGTCTGCTCGTTTTTATCCCCGTCCGTGTCAAAGGAACTCCCGATCCCGACGCGCAGATGTTTTTGCTCAACCATCAAAGCGCCATCGATATCGGCGTGATGGAGACCATTACCTCAAAAGATCTGGCCTGGGTCGCCAAAAAAGAACTTTTTGAAATCCCTTTTTTCGGCCTCGTCGTCCGTCTTCCCAAAGATATCGCTTTGGAGCGCGAAAGCAAAACCGCTCTGATCAATCTCCTCAAAGAGTGTAAAGACCGCCTGGAGAAAGGGAGGGTTATCACCATTTTCCCCGAGGGGACCCGAACTGAAACCGGTACGATGAAGCCTTTTAAAGCGGGGGCGAAAATGGTCGCCGATAAATTCAATCTCAAAGTCCAGCCGATCGTTTTGGTAAATACCGCTCATCATTACAGCGGTAAACGAAAAGATTTTCATCCGGGGACGATTACCGCGGTCTACCTTGATTCATTCATTGCCCGCAAAGAGGACCCTGAATGGCTCAATGCAACCCGTGCCAAGATGCAAAAGGTCTACGACGATGAGCTTTCAAACGATCCTCGCTATCGGTAGCGGCGCTTTTTTAGGGGCCGTTTTGCGGGCGTGGCTCAACGGCGTCGTCAACCACCACTTTCCCCATGCCCTCCCCTTCGGGACTCTAACGGTCAACCTTATCGGAAGCTTCGTCATCGGGGCACTCTTCGCCTATTTTGCCTACTCGAATCTGCTGAGCGTACATGCCAAATCTTTTCTGACAACCGGCTTCTTGGGCGGCCTGACCACCTATTCGACGTTTGCGATCGAAACCTTTTTTCTCCTGAGCGGCGGGCATCTGCTGATGGCCGCGGCCAATATGGCACTCAATACTTTCGGGACCGTTCTGATGGCCGCTTCAGGCTATTTCCTGATCCGAAACGCCCTCTCCTAGCACCACAACCTCATCCGCGCACCACCGGGCCAGATCCATGTCGTGGGTAATCAGCAAAACCCCCATTCCCCCCAAATGGGTTACGATCAGTTTCATGATCTCCACCTGGTTGAGGTTATCCAGCGCCGACGTCGGCTCATCCAGCAACAGGAGTCTGGGTTTCATGAGGAGCGAGCGGAGTATCGAACAGCGTTGCAACTGCCCTCCCGACAATCGGTGCGGAAGCGAATCGAGATGTTCTTCCCTCAATCCCATCGGTTCGAGCCATTCGCGATACCCTTCCATTGATACAACGTCGCGGATCTGTTCACGGATCGTATAGGTAGGATGAAACGAACTGTAGGGGTCCTGGAAGACCTGGGAAAGGGTTTCGGCAGCGACGGTTCCCCCGGCGGGTTTAAGCTCGCCCAGAATCAGGGAAAAGAGGGTCGATTTGCCCACGCCGCTGGGGCCGACGATCGCTTTGATCTCCCCTTCCTGCAACGAGAGGGAAAAATTATCAAACAGCAAAGCATCTTTTGTATATCCAAAAGATATATTTTGTATATCTAAAACAGGGTTCAACGAATCTGCCCGCTGCCGTATACTTTGTATTTATAGGTGGTCAGCCCCTCGACCCCCATCGGCCCGCGCGCGTGGAGCTTGTTGGTGCTGATGCCCACCTCTGCGCCGAAGCCGAAGGCCCCGCCGTCGGTGAAACGGGTGGAAGCGTTCACGTAGACGGCCGCCGCGTCGACGGCGTTCAAGAAGCGTTCCGCCGCCGAGATGTTTTCGGTGATAATCGCTTCGGAATGGCCCGAACCGAACCGGGTGATATGGCTGATGGCCCCCTCGACGCCATCGACGACCCGGATGTTGAGGATATTGGCCAGGTACTCGGTATCGTAGTCCTCTTCACTCGCCGGAGCCGCGCCGATGATCTCACGGGTCTGTTCGCACCCTTTGAGCACCGTTTGCTCCCGGTCGAACGCCTCTTTGAGCACTGGAAGCACTGTCGGGGCGATGAGCTCATCGACCAGCAGGGTTTCCATCGAGTTGCAGACCCCCGGGCGCTGTACTTTGGCGTTGAGGGCGATGGCGACCGCTTTTTCAAGGTCGGCGTCTTTATGGATATAGGTGTGGCACAGCCCTTTGTCGTGTTTGACGACGGGGACGGTCGCGTTTTGGCTGACGAAACGGATCAGCGCCTCTCCGCCGCGCGGGACGATCAGATCGACGTAACGGTCCATTTTGATCAGTTTCGCTACCCCCTCGCGCGACGAATCGGGCAGAAGTGCAATCAGTTCCCGGGGAAGCGCGTTGCGGACGAGCACCTGCTGCATGACGTCGGCGATGATTTTGTTCGACTGCTCCGCTTCCTTGCCCCCTTTGAGGACACACCCGTTGGCACTTTTGAAACAGAGCGCCGCCGTATCGGAGGTGACGTTCGGGCGCGATTCGTAGATGATCCCGACCACGCCGATGGGGATGGAGACCTTTTCGATTTTCAGCCCCGCTTCGGTAACCCATCCCTCGATCACCCGTCCTACCGGGTCTTTGAGCGCCGCGATCTCCTCGATCGCCACCGCCATCGCCTCGATCCGTTTTTCATCCAGGAGGAGGCGCTCTTTCATCGACGGAGCCAGATCGTTTTCCTCGGCATGGCGCATATCGTTTCCGTTGGCTTCGATGATGTTCATCGTATTGGCCCGAAGCGCTTCGGCCATTTCGCGCAGAATACGGTTACGCTCGCTCCCCCCCATCGTCGAGAGGATGCGGCTGGCATGTTTGGCTTTTTCTAAAAACTGTTCCATGTATAGCTCCCTTTCAATGAGGGATATTATAACCAATGCGGTTTAATTAACGCTCTTGAGTGCTCATCCGAGATACTCTCTCGTCTCCTCCATCAATCTCTTCAGCTGGACTTTGTACCGGTCATACAGACTAAAGTAGCTCTTCTCATCCGTATCACTGAGTGAGAGTTTAAGATGTGAAGCAATATCTACAAGCGGGTGTGCCCCGATATTCGCCGCGACTCCGACAATATCCAGCAGCAGGGCATTCGCGGCCTCTAAATCGTGCGAGCGCAAAAGCTCTCCCAGCCTCTCGGCCGAATCGCCATAATCACGCATGAACTCCGATACGATTTCCCGGTAAAAGCTCTCGTCTCCTCCACAGATCTGAAGCCCCTCCTCCACATCCAAAATTTTAGCCTCAACGGCTTCCTGGCGGGTTTCTTTCGGAGAATACGCGTAGAAGATTTTATAAAGAGATTCCATTCTCAGAGGCTTTTCGAGCTGTTCGGACATCCCGGCATTTTTCATTTTTTCAATGTCATCGGCTCCGACGTCCCCGCTCAGCGCGACGACGAGGATGTGGTCATACCGTGGATTGGTGCGAATGATGCGCGTGGCTTCGAAGCCATCGACCCTGGGCATATGGGCGTCCATCAGGATCATTAAAAAGTTGGTGTCGTTTTCGAGAATATCGAGGGCTTCCTGACCGTCGTTGGCCAGAACCACGTCGATACCGCTTTCAGCCAAAAGCCCCACGATCACTTTTTGATTGATCAGATTATCTTCCGCCACCAGAATCCGCTCTCCCGCGAATTCGGAAAAGTTCTGTTTTGTAATTTTTCCGAGTTCCGGAACCACCCGTTTGGGTAGGCAAGCGTCACTTTTTCTTCGGTTCGTTGCGGCAACAGGCTTTTGATCGGCAACCGGGATATGCGCTTCGGCCTCTTTTTCTTTTTCCGGTACCGGAATCTTCGCAACAGGCTTTGCTTTTGCTTCTTCTTTGATTTCCGGAATCGCTTTTTTGAGTGTCGTGTCCGGCTTTATTTCGGGAGCGGTTCGTTTTTTTGCAACAAAATAAAATGCCCCACCCAGCACCGTCACGGCAACCATAGCGATAATTATCAGCAGAAGTTCACTACTCATCGGCAACTCTTTTTTTCTTATATCATACACTAATTCAGTGTGATTTTTTGCAAACAATATTTTTCATAAAAAGTTTTACCGTTGAGAGGACAAAAGAAAGAAAAGTTGTATTCCCGCCGGAGCGGGAGAGGAGAGGGAAATTATTCGATTTCGGCGTCGATGACGTCGTCGTCTTTTTTCGCGGAAGAAGAAGCCGCCTGGCCCCCTTCTTGCTGTTTATACATCTGCTCGGCCATTTTATGGCTCGCTTCCGTCAGTTTTTTGACCGCGGCTTCGATCTCTTCTTTGGTCGCATCGGTGTTTTTGAGGACCGTTTTGAGCTCTTCGAGGGCGCTTTCGATCGCCGCTTTTTCGGAAGCGTCGATTTTGTCTTCCATCTCTTTGAGCGATTTTTCGGTCTGGCTTGCCAACGCGTCGGCCTGATTGCGGAGGTCTACGATCTCTTTACGCTTGGCGTCTTCGGCTTTGTGGTTTTCCGCGTCCTGAACCATTTTATTGATCTCTTCTTCACTGAGGCCTGAGCTTCCCGAGATCGTGATCGACTGCGATTTGCCCGTCCCTTTGTCGGTAGAGCTGACAGTGAGGA
The DNA here is from genome assembly GCA_964491035.1 of uncultured Sulfuricurvum sp. Taxonomy (GTDB): domain Bacteria; phylum Campylobacterota; class Campylobacteria; order Campylobacterales; family Sulfurimonadaceae; genus Sulfuricurvum. The sequence continues at coordinate 24,349 of CAZBIR010000008.1, read as the reverse complement.
TACCGTTAGCGTCGATGTCGAACGTTACCTCGATCTGAGGTACGCCGCGTGGTGCCGCAGGGATACCCGTCAGTTCGAAGAGGCCGAGCGATTTGTTGTCGCGGGCGAACTCGCGCTCACCCTGAACAACGCTGATGCTGACCGCAGGCTGGTTGTCTTCAGCCGTCGAGAAGACCTGCGATTTTTTGACCGGGATCGTGGTCCCTTTTTCGATGATTTTGGTCGCGATACCGCCGAGGGTTTCGATTCCGAGGCTAAGAGGGGTAACGTCAAGGAGAAGAACGTCTTTGACGTCTCCGCGAAGAACCCCGCCCTGGATCGCGGCACCGGCTGCGACGACCTCATCGGGGTTGACCCCTTTGTTAAGCGTTTTGCCGCCGAACTCGTCAGAGACCATTTTCTGCGCCAGCGGAACACGGGTAGAGCCCCCGACCATGATGATCTCGTTGATCTCGTTTTTGCCAAGACCCGCATCTTTCATCGCCGTTTTGATGTGGCTGATCGTCTCTTTGATCAGATCGTCGATCATCCCCTCGAATTTCGCACGGGTGAGTTTGATGACAAGGTGTTTAGGCCCTGTCGCATCCGCCGTGATGAAGGGGAGGTTGATCTCGGTCTCTTCGGCGGAAGAGAGCTCTTTTTTCGCATTTTCCGCCGCGTCTTTGAGACGTTGAAGCGCCATTTTGTCGGCTTTGAGATCGATGCCGTGGTCGGATTTGAACTCGCTGGCCAGGAAATCGACGATCTTGTTGTCGAAATCATCACCGCCGAGGAAGGCGTTACCGTCGGTTGAAAGCACTTCGAACGTCCCCTCGGAGATTTCAAGAACCGTAACGTCGAACGTTCCGCCCCCCAAATCGTATACGAGGACTTTCTCATCCCCTTTGGAATCCAGACCGTACGCCAGTGCCGACGCCGTCGGCTCGTTGATGATACGAAGAACGTTCAACCCTGCGATCGTTCCCGCCTCTTTGGTCGCTTTACGCTGTGCGTCATTGAAATACGCAGGTACGGTGATAACCGCATCGGTTACCGCTTGACCCAAATAAGACTCTGCATCCGCTTTGAGTTTTGAGAGGATTTTAGCCGAGATCTCTTGCGGAGTATACACTTTACCCGCAACATCAACCGCCGCCATACCGTTTTTATCCACGATTTTGTAGGTGACTTTGTCGTGCGCCTCTTTGGCTTTTTCCTCGTTCATCATCAGACCCATGATCCGTTTGACCGAATAGATCGTTTTGTCCGGGTTGGTGATCGCCTGACGTTTTGCCGGATCACCGACAAGGATTTCCCCTTTGTCCGTGAACGCTACAACGGACGGAGTGGTGTTTTTCCCCTCTTTGTTCGGGATGATTTTTGCTTCGCCGCCTTCGTAGACTGCCACACATGAGTTTGTTGTTCCTAAGTCGATACCAATTACTTTAGACATTGTATTTCCTTTGTATTAAATTCGTTTTTCATTTTTAACGCCGATGCCGGAAGCATCGGTGTGCTTCAGTGGCTTAGCGCCCAGCGTAGACCTCCGGGGCTCGGTGTGCCCCTTTGGGTATTGCTCCGGTGGTCGTTCAAATCAATTAGCTATGACAACCATTGCGTCACGCAAGGTTCTCTCTTTGTAGCGATACCCTTTTTGGAAGGTATTCACAATCGCGCCGCTTTCGTGATCCGGGCTGTCCACGCTCTGAACGGCATTGTGGATATTCGGATCGAACGGTTCGGATTCATCCACCGGAGTCACACCGTGTTTTTCGAGTACGCCCAGAAGCTGCTTCATCGTGAGTTCGACACCCTCTTTGAGCTTCTCAAGCAATACGGCCGGTTCCGCTTCGATCTCGGCCGCACCGATGGCCATCCCCAGTGAATCGACTACCGGGATCAGATCTTTGGCGAATTTTTCGTTCGCGTACTCCAGCGCCTGATATTTCTCCCGCTCGAGCCGTTTCTTAATATTATCGAAATCGGCATGAACTCTGGCATATTTGTCTTTCATTGCCGCAAGTTCGGCTTGCAACGTTTCGAGTTCGTTGCCGTTTTCGGCCGAAGAGGCTTCGGAAGCGTTTTGCGCTTCGCCCTCCTCGTTCAACGTTTCTTCATTGACTTCATTGGACATGGTTTCAAAGACTCCTTTTTTCGAAATCCGGTGTTATTATAATGCATTGAGTCTCATGTTGTCAAGAGGTATGTGATATTTTTTTCTCAACATAGTTGAGTCTATTGCTATAAACTATTCCGGCTGAGGTAAAATGGTATAATAACCAGAAAAGAGTCCGCATGCCTATCCGACGATATTTGCCCCATCTCCTCGTCATGGGAATGGCCCTCATGGTGTGGAGTGTTCCGCCCCCGCTGGAGATTACCCAGAGTGCGTGGCATCTGTTCGTCATCTTTCTTTCAGCTATCATTGCGATTCTGTTCAACCTCCTTCCGATTCTCACCGCCGCCCTGATTGCCCTTGCGGTCAGCGTGCTCTGCGGCGTCATCGAACCGGCCAAAGCGTATGCGGGATTTTCGGAGAGTTTTATCCTCCTCATCGTCGCCGCGTTTCTTGTCTCCCACGCCGTCCATAAATCGGGGCTGGGCAAACGGCTCTCTTTGCACATCGTCCGGCGATTCGGCCACTCGACGCTGGGGCTGGGGTACAGCGTCATCGCGACCGACATCCTGATCGCCCCCGCGTTTCCGAGTAATACGGCCCGTTCGGGAGTCTTGTACCCGATCGTTTACGGCCTCGCCCACGACTGCGGCTCCAGAGTCGGCGACGGAAGCCACCGAAAAGCGGGAAGCTACCTGATGATGACCTCGATGGCGGGGCTGACCATCTCGTCGGGACTATGGCTCACCGCGATGGCGGTCAATCCCGTCGGTGTCGAAATCGCCGCTAAAATGGGAATCCATATCTCGTTTCTGGAGTGGCTGCTCTACGCCCTCCTCCCCACGCTGGTCGCCTTTGCCCTGATCCCGTGGTTTTTGTACCGTATTTATCCCCCGGAGCTGAAATCGACCCCCGATGCCCCCGCCAACGCGCGGGAAGCCTTGCGGAAAATGGGGCCGCTCAGCCGCAACGAATGGATCACCGGGGGCGTTTTTGCCTCGATGCTGATCCTCTGGTCTCTTTCGGGGATCTTCCCGATCGACAAGGCCGCCGTAGCGTTCGGGGGGCTTGGAATTTTGATGGCGACGCGCGTTTTCGGGATCGAGGATTTCAAAAGCCAGGGGGAAGCGCTCGGTACGCTGATCTGGTTTGCGATTTTGTTCGGCCTCTCCACCCAGCTCGCCGAGCAGGGGTTCATGAATGCCGTGGCCGAACATTTCGCCTTTTATCTGCACGATCTGGGCTGGGGCTGGGCTTATGTGCTGCTGATTTTGATCTACGTTCTGATCCATTATCTCTTCGTCTCCCAAAGTGCGCACCTCCTAGCCCTGTTCGGTATATTTCTCTCGATCGGCGTCGCGGCCGGGGTTCCGGGGATACTCATGGCCATGATGCTCCTCTTTGCGACGAACTTCAACGCCACCATCGCACCGCAGGGGTCGTCGTGCAACGCGATCTATCTGAGCAGCGGCTATCTGAGCGCCCGGGAAATCTACCTTTACGGAGGAAGCGTGACGCTGCTCAATTTCATTATTTTCATCCTCATCGGCACCCCCTGGATACTGGCCCTCTCATGAAATACCTGCGCGCGTTCCGCTCTTCGGCGACGTTCAAAACCCTACTGGTCGTCTTATCGTTCATCGGTATCCTCTACCAGCTCCTCTTCAGCCCCTGGGGAAACGCCCTGCTGGCCCCCATACTCGAGAGGGTTCTCTCCTCGGCCCTCTCAAACCCCGTTACTCTGCAGCGGTTCACGCTGACCCACAACCGCTTCGACCTCCACGCCAACGACGCGTCTGACAACCTCCTCAGCGTTCAGGGCGGTTTTTCGCTCCTCACCCTCCGTCTTTACGGCCACTACCGGATCGAATCCCCCAAAAGTACCCTCGCCCCGTTTGCTTTTCATGCCGAGGGATCTTTGAGCGGCGGTTATTCGGCGTTCGAAATCCAAGGGACCCTCGAAGCGTTAAAAGGGCGCAGTCTCTATCATATCACGTTTCGCCGCGCTCACCTCGCTGCCCTGCGCGCCCAGATCGAAGGGATCGATTACGAGAGCCTTCTCCATGCGCTTGACTATCCTTCCTCGACCGATACCGCCCTTTTTGCCCTCATCGAACTCAAAGGCTTTGAACGCCGCAACGTCGAAGGCTCAATCCATCTCTCAACCCGGACCGAGCGGTTCGAGCCGACCGAACAGCCTGATGATGACAACGGAACCTTTGACCTGCGCTCGTGGTTTGCCGATGAAAACGGCCGAATCCCCCCGTTTCGCATCAACGTTGCCCTCGACGCTTCGCTCGAACATGCCGGTATCCTCGAACCGTTCGTCCCAATTCCCCTCGCCACGCATGCGGATGCACAGGCACTCCTGAGCGGCAATCACCGCCGCCTTGAACTCAACGCCACCACTACCCTGGCCCGCAGCGATACCCGCATCCTCCTCTCCATCGCCGATTTCGAGCCGGAACGCCTTTCGTTTTCGATCCGCCACGCCGACGCCGCAGGGCTGTTTGGCCTCTTCGCCCGCGAAGCTCCGCTGGGCGGAAGCATCGATGCCCAGGGGCTCTTCACCCCCGAACAGGGGGAAATCCGACTCGCCCTGTCCGATGCCAGGACCCTTCCCGCCGTCCTAAAACGCGACTACAACCTCACCCAGCCCCCGCTCCGTTTCGATGCCGATCTCACCGCCCGCACCGATGCCAGCGGCGTCCGCTACCGCGGCCGTTTGATCTCCGATCTCAAACGGCTCGAGTTCGCCGACTCCGCCCCGCACGATGCCATGCTTGGGGAACTATTAAAAACCTTCCGCTGATCGAATTTCAAAGGGGATTTTTACCCCTTTGTGGCGACAATCCCCCGATGAACACGACCGCAACGGCTCTCGCCTACCACGACCGCACCAAACACCGTCCCGGCCGCTATGCCGCCAGCCTGGGGTACATGGACTGGGCCACCCAACCCGACCCTTTCCGCCGCTATCCGGGCGCACCCCTGAAAACGCTGCTCCATACCGACGCGACACCCCCCTATCACCTCCTTTTCGGACACGATCCCCTCCCCGAAGCTCCCCTGTGCCTCGAATCGCTCTCCCAGCTGCTGCGCTACTCGCTCGGACTTGCTGCCTGGAAAAGCCATGGCGGCGCTTCGTGGGCGTTGCGGTGCAACGCCAGCAGCGGCAATCTCCATCCGACCGAATGCTATCTCATCGCACCGCCGCTGGGGGGAATCAGCGATCACGCCACCCTCTCCCACTACGCCCCCCGCGAGCACGCCCTGGAGATTCTCCACACCTACGACTCCCTGCTCATCGAGGGGGGAGTTGTCATTGCCCTCAGCTCGGTGGTCTGGCGGGAGATGTGGAAATACGGGGAACGGTGCTGGCGCTACTGCCAGCTCGATGCCGGGCACGCCTACCACGCCATCAAAACGGCTGCCGCGATGCTGGGATGGGAGTGCGAACTCATCCCGGCCGATACGGCCGGGATTGCCCGCACCTTCGCCTTTGATCAGGCGGAACGCTATGATGAGGATGAGAGGGAAAGCCCCGATCTGCTGATCCGGATCAAAGCTGCGCATTACACCCTCCTCCCCGCACCGCCCCTGGCCAAGGCCAACCTGCTCAGCCCCTCCCACCACCGATGGCCGATCGTCGGGGAGATCGACGCCGCCGCGCAGGGAAACTATCCCGTCCCCGTACCGCTGGGGCGCCGCCGGCTTTCCCCTCCCCCCTCCCGCAGTGCCGGGGAAATTATCCTAAAGCGGCGCAGCGCACAGGCTATGGACAGTTCCGCAATCACCGAAGAGGCGTTCCGCCGCCTTCTCGATGCTTCGCTGTATTGCGCCGAAGCCCCCGACGTTGCCTTGATCGTGTTCGTCCACCGCGTCACGGGGGTGGAGAGCGGCCTCTACGCCTATATCCGCAATCCCGACCATCTCGGAGCGCTCCGCACGGCCACCGATCCGGACTTCGACTGGATAGAGAGCGGAGAGGGACTTTATCGGCTAAACCGGGGGGATTACCGTGGGGCGGCGCGCTACCTCTCCTGTAACCAGGAGATCGCCCGCGACGGGGCATTCAGCTTCGGGATGCTCTGCCGCTTCGCGGCCACCCTCGAGGAGCGGGGGGCGATCGGCTACAAAAACCTCTACCATCAGTGCGGGATGATCGGCCAGGCCCTCTACCTGGAGGCCACTTCGCTGAATCTCTCGGCGACGGGGATAGGGTGTTTTCTCGACGACGAGTTCCACACCCTGCTGGGGCTGAAGGATGAGGCGTGGCAGTCGCTGTACCACTTCACTATAGGACGCGCAATCGTCGATACGCGGATCACGACCCTGCCGCCATATTGACTATCTATTCTCCGCATCCGTAAGGGTGAGGCATAGGATCACCTTTTTGCCGTTCGTATGAAGCACTTCAGCCGCTTCGGTGAGCGTCGTACCGGTCGTGACGATATCATCTACCAGTATCACTTCATCTTCCCCAAACGGCGCATAGGCGAATCCCCTCGGGTTCATGAGCCGCTCTTCAACACTTTTTCCCGCGTATTTATGGTGATTCGTCGAACGCAGTTTCCCGTAACAGGGTTTGATCTGAGGCGATTTCAACGCACGGTTCAACACCGCCGTATGGCTGTAGCCGCTGTTGACATGGTCGTCGATCCCGACGGAGGCGACCCGTTTTTCATAGCGCCACTCCCGCGCGAATGCGCCCATCGAACGTTTGGCCAGAATCGTATAGACGTAGTGGCCCAGATCGGTGTGTTTGGTCAGCAAAAAAGGTTCGATTTCATCATAAGGGAAGAAGGAATAGACGGGGATGGAGCCCAGAATTTTGCGCTTGTGCAGCGTCGGAACGAGGAGCGATTCCCGACAGGTCGCGCAGATATGCGACCAGCTCCACCGACCGCACACCATGCACTTCATATCAGTCCATTTTGAGGACGGACATAAAGGCTTCCTGGGGAAGATTGACCTTCCCGATCGCCTTCATCCGCTTTTTCCCCTCTTTTTGCTTGTCGAGGAGTTTCCGCTTCCGGGAGATGTCCCCTCCGTAACATTTGGCGGTGACGTTTTTCCCCATCGACTTGACCGTCTCGCGGGCGATGATCCGGTTCCCGATAGAGGCCTGGATCGCCACCTCGAAGAGCTGTCGGGGGACGATCTCTTTCATGTTCTTGACGAGTTCGCGGCCGCGATACTCGGCGGCGGAACGGGGAACGATGACACTGAGCGCATCGACGACGTCCCCCGCGACCCGGACGTCAAGCTTGACGAGATCCCCTTCGCGGTAACCGCTGGGTTCGTAGTCGAAACTCGCATACCCTTTGGAGAGGGACTTGAGCTTGTCGTAGAAATCGACGACGATCTCGTTCATCGGGACCGAGTATTCCAGCATGACCCGGGTCTCGTTGAGATAGTCCATCTTCTCCTGCATCCCCCGCTTTTTGGTCAGCAGCGTGATGATGTTCCCCAGATAGTCAACCGGGGTGATGACGGTAGCCTTGACATAGGGCTCCTCGATCCGCTCGATGTTCTGGGGCTCGGGGAGCTCGCTGGGGTTCTGGACCTCGACCATTGTCCCATCAGTCCGATAAACCTTGTAGACGACCGAGGGGGCGGTCGCGATCAGATCGAGGTTGAACTCCCGCTCCAGCCTCTCCTTGATCACCTCCATGTGAAGCATCCCCAGAAAGCCCACACGGAAGCCGAATCCCAGCGCAATCGAGGTTTCGGGTTCGTAACTGAGGCTGCTGTCGTTGAGCTTGAGCTTGTCGAGGGCGTCGCGCAGGTCCTCGAACTGGTCGGTGTCGATCGGGTAGAGCCCCGCGAAGACGAACGCTTTGGCCGGAGCGTACTCGCTGACCGGTTCTTTCGCCGGGTTTTTCGCATCGGTGATCGTGTCGCCGACGCGGATGCTTCCGACATCCTTGAGCCCCAGGACGACGATCCCGATCTCCCCGGCCTTGATCGACTGCGTCTTCTGGCGGCGGAGCGGATGGGGGTACATCAGGTCGAGCACCTCATGGTTCTCGTTGTTGTGCATCAGCTTTACCTTCTGGTGCATCCGGATCTCCCCGTCGAAGACCCGCACGAGGGCCAGCGCCCCCAGGTAGGAGTCGAACCACGAATCGTAGATGATCGCCTTGGTCGTAGCCTCGGGGTTCCCCACGGGGGCGGGGATCCGGTCGACGATCGCGTCGATCAGATCGCGGATCCCGATCCCCATCTTGGCCGAAATTCGGACGGCATCGGTCGCGTCGATCCCGATCGTCGTTTCGATCTCCTCGGCGACCCGGTCGGGATCGGCGGCGGGAAGGTCGATTTTGTTGATGACCGGGATGAGGGTCAGGTCGTTCTCCATCGCCATGTAGACGTTGGCGATCGTCTGCGCCTCGACCCCCTGCGCTGCATCGACGATCAGCAGCGCCCCGTCGGAAGAGGCGAGCGACTTGCTCACCTCGTAACTGAAGTCGACGTGGCCCGGGGTGTCGATCAGGTTGAGGATGTAGTGTTTCCCATCCTTGACGTAGTCGAGCCGGACGCTCTGGGCCTTGATCGTGATCCCCCGCTCCTGCTCGATGTCCATCGTATCCATCATCTGCGACGTCATCTCCCGTTCGGAGACGGAACCGCATTCCTGAATGATCCGGTCGGCCAGCGTGCTTTTGCCGTGGTCAATGTGGGCGATAATTGAAAAGTTGCGAATATTGTCCATCGTGATTGATTACTCGTATGTTTTAGTTGGGGAATTATAGCGAAACGTTGCTGAGGGGGACGGGGGTTATCCCCCCTGATGAGGGGAGTTAGCTGAAGAGGGAGTTGACGCTCTCGTTGTGGTAGACGCGGCGAATCACTTCGGCGAACAGCGGAGCGACGCTGAGGACTTTGATCTTGTCACTCTGCCCGCGAAGCTCGAGGGTGTTGGAGACGACCAGTTCATCGAGCTCGCCGTTATTGATGTTGTCGTACGCCTTGCCGCTGAGGACCCCGTGGGTTGCGCACGCCATGACCGACGCCGCCCCTTTTTTCTTGAGGGCTGCGGCGGCTTTGACCATCGTTCCGGCCGTATCGACCATATCATCGATCATGATGACGTCTTTCCCCGTCACGTCACCGATGATGTTCATCACCTCCGATTCGTTCGCCTGCTCGCGACGCTTGTCGACGATGACCATGTCAAGCCCCAGTTTTTCGGCGAAATAGCGGGCCCGGGCAACGCCCCCGATGTCGGGAGAGGCGATGATCGGGTTGGGGAGGTTTTTGGAGCGGATATACTCCTGGAAGATGATCGAACCGTAGAGGTTGTCGACGGGGATGTTGAAAAATCCCTGGATCTGCCCGGCGTGGAGGTCGATCGTCACGACCCGGTCAATCCCGGCGGTGACGAACATATCGGCAACAAGTTTGGCGGTAATGGGGACACGGGGAGCCGCTTTGCGGTCCTGACGCGCGTAGCCGAAATAGGGGACGACCGCCGTGATCGAGCTGGCCGAGCTACGGCGAAGCGCATCGGTCATGATCAGCAGTTCCATCAGGTTGTCGTTGGAGGGGGCACCCGTACTCTGGATGATGAAGACGTCGCGCCCGCGGACGCTTTCGGAGATCTGAACGTTGATCTCACCGTCACTGAAGCGTTTTACCGACGCCTTGGAGAGGGGGACGTCAAGCGTCCGGCACACCTCGGCCGCAAACTCGGTACACGAAGAACCGCTGAAAATTTTGTATCCGCGCATAGGGTTTCCTGTAGGGCATAAATTGGCGCGATTATAGCGCGCGCTCACTTAGCACGAGATAATACTACGTGCGATAGTCGGCGTTAATTTTCACGTATTCGTGCCCCAGATCGCACCCGTAAGCCGTGAAACTGCCGTCCTGCAGCCCAATGTCGCAGTGAATCGTGAAAGCGCTTTTTTTCATGACGGCCGCAGCGAGGGGCTCGGTTTTCTCATCGAACAGCAACTCCCCCTTGCGGTAAACGCAGACATCATCGAACCAGATGCTCAAAAACGCCTCGTCGCACATTACACCGCTCGCCCCGATAGTCGAAGCGATACGGCCCCAGTTGGGGTCCTCGCCGAAAAGGGCCGTTTTGACGAGGAGCGAATTGGAGAGGGCCTTGGCGGCGATTTCCGCCTCGTGATGGTTCACCGCTCCCGTCACCTTGTAGGTAACGAGTTTCGTCGCCCCTTCGCCGTCGCGCACCATCTCCTGGGCCAGGTGGAGCATGATCGCTTCGAGGGCCTCTTTGAACGCCCCGGCGTGAAACGCCCCCGAAAGGCCGTTAGCCATGACCATCACCGTGTCGTTGGTGGAGGTGTCGCCATCGACGCTGGCAGCGTTGAACGTCGTGTGGACGCACTCATCGAGGATCGCCTGCATCGCCGCTTTCTCTACAGCCGCATCGGTGGTGATGAAGCAGAGCATCGTCGCCATCGCGGGGTTGATCATCCCCGCCCCCTTGGCCATCGCGCCAATCCGGAACGACCCCCCGTTTGCCAGCGTCACTTCGTAAGCGATCCGCTTGGGAAACGTATCGGTGGTCATGATCGCCTCCGATGCCGCCATCCCGTCTCGGCGGGAGAGATCGAAATTCATCGCCCCCTCGATAATCTTGGCCTTGGGGAGGCGTACCCCGATCACCCCCGTCGAGCTCATCACCGGGTGTTGGATCACGGGAAATTTCGCCTGTAACGCGCCCAGGACCTCATCGATATCGTCGATCCCGGCTTTGCCGGTCATCGCATTGGCGTTTTTGGAGTTGATGAGGACGAAATTGGTTTCAAATTCCCCTTTGGAGCGAAAATGGCGGATAGGAGCCGCCGTCATCTTGTTCGTCGTAAAAACCGAAGCGATCGCACACGGTTTTTCCGAGTAGACAAATGCGAGGTCCTTTGCCCCCTCTTTTTTCAGGCCGATAGCGATTCCGTCGGCATAAAACCCCTCTGCCGCGCATACGCCGCCGCCGATCGATTCGAGTTTATACATATTTGAGTTCCTCCGGTTTTTCGTGTTTTTTGACCAGCGCTTTCGTGTAGAGAATCCCCTTTTGGGTCCCGATGACGAGCAGTTTGCTCTCGCTCATGACCAAAACGTCCCCTTTGGGCATGGGCATGAACTTCCCGTCTTTTTTCGTGATCCCGATCACCGACACGTTGGCGATGTCACGCAAATGGGTCTCTTTGAGCTTTTTGAGGACCATCCAGCTCGTTTTGGGAACATAGATCTCCTCCATATCCAGCGGGGTATCGCTTTTGTAGAGAAACTGCTCCAGGAGGTTCTCCATGTCGGGACGGGCCGCCATCGCCGTGATCCGCTGCGCGGCCAGTTTCGTCGAGGAGACCACCGTATCGGCCCCCAGTTTTTTCAGCTTGTCGATCGCTTCGGCGTCTTCGGTCGCACTGATGACGTAATAGGGGGAAGGAATTTTGTGCTCTTTTTCAAACAACCGCACCGACGCGATGAGGGCAATGTTATCGGCGACCGAATTCGACAGCGCAATCACCCCTTTGGCCGAACTGAGGTGCGCTTTGAGCATCGCGATCTCGGTATGCGGTTCGGCCTTGATAAAGTAAGGATACTTGTACTGCCGGGCGATCTCTTCGATATCGTCGCGGGGGTCGATGACGACAAACGGGATATGGTTCTCCCGCAACTGTTTGCTCACCTGGATCGCATAATCGTTGTGATGACAGATAACAAAATGTTTTTTAAGCCGGGCAATCCGGTACAACATTTTCCGCTCCTTGAAAATTCGCTTGAGATGCCCCTGGTTGATAACGTCGACCGAAACGAGGATGACGAAGGTAAAAAGGGCGGTACCGAAGATGATCAGGGTAATCGTAAAGAGTTTCCCGACCGCCGAAAACTCGCTCTCTTTGAGTGCCCCGAATCCGACCGACGTAATCGTATAACCGGTCTGGTACAAACCGTCAATCAGCGTATAGTCTTCGATAACGATATAGCCGACCGTACCGAGAATCATACACAACTGCAAAAGAATCAGAGGGGTTCGAAAGGGGAGAAACTGGGCGTAAAGCTCGTCGTTGAGGGTGATATGGGGTTTGGGAGCAGGCTCCCAGTTGAAAAATTTCTGTATCTTGCGAAGAAGATTCAACGCTGACCCTTCAGGGGACGCTTACGAATCTTTTTTCAGAGTACGAAGCTCGGAAGCAGAAATTTTGAGTTTTTTAGTGGTACCGTCTTCAAGCGTTACACGAACAGTACGAAGGTTTGGTAAAAAACGGCGCTTAGTTCTGTTTTTCGCGTGAGAAACGTTGTTCCCGCTCATTGGGCCTTTACCGCTAATAGCACATCTTCTTGCCATTTTGAGGCTCCTTGCGTAAATTTTGGTTGCGAATTGTAGCCTATCCAACCCAAAGCATTCCTTAAAAAAAATTAAACGCTTTTTGAGAGGTGTAAAGTTTTCTTTTAATGTATAATCATTACAATACTCCCTATTTTCCAAAAAATACGATTCGGAGCGCTACGGCACGTGATTACCCAAGAACAGATATCCCGATACATCCAAAGCGTCCCCGCCGCCCCTTCGGTACTGCGCGAATCGCTGGAATTCATCCGCGCCGGAGACCTGACCAAAGCCGCCAAATGCGCCGAAGAGGACCCTGCCCTCAAGCTCTATCTCCGAACCCTCATCAACCGCCCCATCTACGGTTTTCGCAACGAAGTCAGCGACATCTCCCAGATTTTCGGGATTTTGGGAATTTCCAGCGCCCAGCAGATCCTTTACAGCTACCTGATGTCCCTCCTCGCACCCAAGGAATGGGGGCTTTTCGGTCTTACCCACCAGGCATTTTTTGATTTGCAGGCGTCACTGGGACGCAAATGGGAACTGATCCTCAAGCACCTCGGACGCCTGAACCGGGACAACGAAAGCGCGATCACCCTGCTTCCGGCGAGCATCATCGTCTGCGACGCCCTTTTCGGCGAGCACAAAGAAGAGGTCAATCAGCTCCGAAGCGTCAAAGCGCTCGATTACAACACGATTCTCCAGCGCCTCAGCGGCCAGAGCCTCTTTGACCTGTGTACCCGGATCGCTCAAAAATGGGAGATCCCTTCCCATATCTCCGATATCGTGCATGCCTCCTCGGGGCTAGAATCGTGCGGGGGAGACGTTACCCTCTCCAAGTGGATGCACCTTCTCTTCTTTTACGAACTTTCCCAGCCCCAGTACGTCGAAGCGGGGCTGAACGAATTCATCGATTTCCAGGTCGATTTCGTCCAGGACATATACGAATCTTTTGCACAGGTGGTAGGTTACGATGAGACCGGTCGGTAAAGGGCGGATCGCCGTATTTCATCCCCAGGGGTTCCTGGACGGCAATAACGCCCCCTCTTTTTTGACGGTCGAGGATATCCGCGCGACCGAAGCGCTAAACGTCGACATGCTCCTCGTCTCGCTCAAAAAAGTGATCTTCTTCAACAAAAACGGCCTGGACGTCTTTATCCGGCTGTTGCTGGATATCCGGAACAAAAACCACATCACCGTGGGGTTGTGCGACTACGATCACACCAAGTTCAAAACGATCAACGCGTTTTACGGCGGCAATCTCAATTTTTCCCTTTTCAAAAGCGAAAAGATCGCCGAGCTGTTCGCCCCGACCAACAAAAGCGATTCCAAAACGGTTCTGATCTACAATGAAGATCCCTCCCAGCGTTCGGCGATGGCCATCGAACTGTTCGATTACGGCCATAACCCCATCATCGCCCAGACCCGTAAAGAATTCGAAGAGAAAAAACAAAATCCCGACCTCTATTACGCCATTATCGAAGATACCTATCTTGGCCTGTTCGGACAGAAAATCGCCACCCGCGTTACGGGGAATGCCGTCATCTACACCATCGCCAACTTCCTCGATGCCGAAATCGGCAATACGTTCAACATCGCCTACCACAACAATTCCCTCAACGTAGGCTTCCGCCTGTTTATCTTCGACGCCTACAAAGTCGTCTCGATGAACGTCCATGCCCTCAATTTTTTCACCAAACTGGCTTCGGCGGCAGCCGAGTACAACGCTACGATCTGTTTTGTGGGACTGACGTTCGAAAAAACCCCCGAAAGTTTCAAAAACGATCTGGAAGATGTCGGGATCCTCTTTTTCGACCAGATGGAGGATATCCTCAAAAACAAGGAACTGCTGCAGGAACTGGGAGGAAGTGCGGCCGCAACCTCGAAGCAAAGCCGCGGGCTGACCAAAGCCCTCATCAACGAACTCCCCAATTTTATCGACGCGACCGTCTCCACGATTGCCATGATGACCAACGCCACCGCCAAGAAAAATTCCCTCAACATCCAGTTTCTCGAAGCCACCAACGCCCATAACAAATACGCCAGTTCGATCGGTTTTTACGGTGACGTGGACGGTATGATCATCTTGATTTTTCCCAAAAAAATCGCCCAGAAAACCTGTGCGCTCCTCATTGGCGAAGAGACGGAGGATGAAGAGATCGTCCTCGATTCACTCGCCGAATTCGTCAACATCATCGGGGGAAGGGCCAAATCGCTCCTCGCCGAAAAAAAACAGCGGGTCGACATCACCCTGCCCCGCACCTATGCAAACGTCGATCAGCTCATGGAGATGGCCCAGAATAAAAAGGGGGTACAGGTCAATCTCGATTTCGAGGGGAGCCAGTTCACGTTTTTTCTAACCCGCTAAAACGTCATAAAGCTCTCTCCAAACCTTTTTCGCTAAAATATCGGAAAAAAAAGGGGTTCCCATGCTCGTTGCCCCGAGTGTCCTCTCCGCCGATTTCGGCAATCTTGAACGTGATGTCCGTGCGATCTGCGACGCGGGGTGCGACCTGGTCCACGTCGACGTCATGGACGGCCATTTCGTCCCCAATCTCACGATCGGGCCGGTCGTCGTCAGCGCCATCGCCAAGGCCGCTTCCAAACCGCTCGATATCCACTTGATGGTGCAGAACAACACCTTTTTCGTCGATCTTTTCGCCCCTCTCAAACCCGGATACATCACCTTTCATATCGAAGAGGAAAAACATCCCCACCGCCTCGTCCACTACATCCGCTCGCTGGGGATCAAACCGGGGATCGTCCTCAACCCCCACACCCCTGCCGAAGCGGTGGAATATCTCCTCGGCGACGTCGATATGGTTTTGGTGATGAGCGTCAATCCCGGTTTCGGCGGACAGAAATTCATCCCCACCGCCGTCGAAAAAATAAAACGGCTCAAAGCGCTTCGCGATCGGATCAACCCCTCATGCCTGATCGAAATCGACGGCGGCGTCGGTGACAAAAACATCCGAGAACTCAAAGAAGCCGGTGTTGATGTCTGCGTTGCCGGAAGCTACGTCTTTGGCCAAAGCGACTATAAAGCCGCGATCGAAAGCCTCAAAGTCTAACCATGCGGGTCAAAATCTGCGGGATTACCAACCTGGAGGATGCCCACATCGCCATTGAAGCGGGTGCCGATGCGCTGGGCTTTGTATTTTATCCCGAATCCCCCCGCTATATTGCCCCCGCAAATGCCAAGTCGATCATCGACCGGCTCCCACCGTTTGTCGAAAAGGTGGCTCTCTTCGTCAACGAAACCCCCGATGTGATCCGCCATGTCTGCCTGGAAAGCGGATGCACCCTCGCCCAGATCCATTTCGACGTCACCGACGACTTTTTTTCCCGGCTCCATTTTCCCTCGTTGCGCGTCGTGCGTGCCCGGAATCGGGACGACATCATGGAACATCCCGATGAATACCGCCTCGTCGATGCGTACTGCGAAACCTACGGCGGAAGCGGAAAACGGCTGAATATCGAATGGTTCGAGGGGATCGACTGCTCAAAAATCATCCTTGCCGGCGGGCTCGATCCCGATAACGTAGGGGCGCTTCGCCGCTACGGGTTTTACGGCGTCGATGTCAGTAGCGGCGTCGAAGCCTCCAGGGGGATCAAAGACCCGCTCAAAGTCCGTTCGTTCGTAGCGCAGGCCAAATCGTGAACGCACCGGATGCCAAAACGATGACGCGCCTGATCCGCAACGGCATACCGCGCGAGGAGTTCGAAGCGCATATCGGCGGAGAAACGGCCGTAGAAATGCTCAGGGCACAGGGGCTCAATCTGATCGTGCACAACGGCCTTTACCGCCTTCATACCTCTTTGCTGAACGTCTCCGAAACCCTGTTTTGCATCGTCGACGTCGAAACCAACGGTTCCAAACCCTCTCGGGACCAGGTCATCGAAATCGGTGCCGTCAAGCTGCGGGGGGGGCGGATTATCGACACCTATGAGAGTCTCGTGTACTGTACCGAAATTTCCGACCAGATCAGCGAAATCACGGGGATCACCGTCGAGCAGACCCTGAGCGCCCCTTCCCTTTCCAAAGTCATGCGGGAATTTCGCCTCTTCCTCGCCGATGCGGTTTTCGTCGGTCACGATGCCAAATTCGACTATAACTTCACCTCCGCCATGATGGAGAGGGTAGGCCTCAGCCGGCTTCTCAATCGCACCCTCTGCACCATCGATCTGGCCGAACGGACCATCGAATCCGAACGCTACGGCCTGGCCTACCTGAACGAGCAGCTCGAGCTCTACAAAGAGGCGACCCACCACCGTGCCCTTTCCGATGCGATGACAACGACGAAGCTGCTCAAGCGGACGCTCGCCGTCATTCCGCCTTCCATTACGAATACCGAAGAACTGATCGCTTTTTCCAAAGAAGGAAAACGGCTCAAACGCCCGAAAAATACTCCGGTCATCCCCGAAGCGTAACAAAACAGGAGTGATCCCGCAGAAGCGGGAAAAAGGGAAGGTTATTCGGAAAAACGTCCCATGCCGACCAGACGGTTGTACCGTTTTTCGAGACGGTCGGCATCGCTGTAGCGGCGAAGGTCCGAGACTTCCTGAAGAAAATAGTTCCTGAGCGCTTCGGCAGCTCCCTCTTTATCGCGGTGCGCACCGATCTGGGGCTCGTCGATAATGTCGTCAATCAGGTTGAGCTCTTTGAGATCGGAGCTGGTGATCTTGAGCGCTTTCGTTGCGGCTTCGACTTTTGAGGGATCGTTCCACAAAATGGCCGAACACCCTTCAGGGGAGATGACGCTGAATACCGAATAGCGCATCATCGCAAGACGGTCGGCGACACCGATGGCAAGCGCCCCGCCGCTCCCCCCTTCGCCGATAACGACGGAAACGGTAATCGTATTGAGATTGGAAAGCTCCATCAGGTTTCGGGCGATCGCTTCGCTCTGGTTGCGCTCTTCGGCTCCCAGACCGGGGTAGGCGCCCGGAGTGTCGATCAGCATCAATACGGGGATATTGAACTTCTCGGCCATTTTCGCGGCGCGAAGCGCTTTGCGGTACCCTTCGGGATGGGGCATACCAAAATTGCGCTTGAGCTTGTTTTTGGTTCCGCGCCCTTTTTGTTCACCGATCACCATGACCCGTTCATCACCCATAGTGCCGATGTAGCAGACGATCGAGAGGTCATCGCGGAAATGGCGGTCACCGTGGATCTCGTATTTCTTGTCCAGCAGGAGGTTGACGTAATCGAGCGCGTAGGGGCGGTCGGCGTGGCGCGCCAGTTGCAGTTCCTGGTAGGGGGAGAGGTTGGCGTAGGTTTTCTGCACCTCTTTTTCCAGTTCCTGCTTGAGGATCTCTACCGCATGATGGTCACACCGCACTTCCGCGGCGATGATCTCCTCCTGAATCTGGCGGATGTTCTGTTCAAAATCTAGATAGGTAGCCAACGGCTTGCCCTCTTATATTTTTTTGAAAATGACAACACCGTTGGTGCCGCCAAATCCGAACGAATTGCTCATAACGATATTCAGCTCCGCTTTGCGCGCCGTATTGGGGACGATATCAAGATCGCAGTTTTCATCCGGGTTCACGTAGTTGATCGTCGGAGGGATGATCCCATCACGCATCGCCATGATGCTGATAACCGCTTCGATACCGCCAGCGGCACCGAGGCAGTGCCCCGTCTGCCCTTTGGTCGAGCTGACCGGAGGGCAGTACTCTTTGCCGCCGAAGGCGATTTTCAGTGCCGCCGTTTCGTTTTTATCGTTGGTCGGCGTACTGGTACCGTGGGCGTTGACGTAATCAACTTTAGGGTTTCCGGCCATGTTTAGCGCCGCTTTCATCGCGCGCAGCGGCCCTTCCAGGCTCGGGGTCGTAATGTGGTTCGCGTCGCCGCTTTCACCGAATCCGATCAGCTCGGCATAAATGCGGGCTCCGCGCGCCACCGCGCTCTCATATTCCTCGAGGACGAGGGCTGCCGCCCCTTCACCCATGACAAAACCGTCGCGCTCCGCATCAAAGGGGCGTGAAGCGTGTTTGGGGTCGTCGTTGCGGGTGCTGAGGGCTTTCATCGAGGCAAATCCGCCGATCCCTACGCCGGTGATGGCTGATTCAGCCGCAACCACGAGCATCTGGTCGGCGCCGCCGATCATGATCGTCTTGGCCGCTTCGCTGATTGCGTGGGTTCCCGCTGCGCACGCGGTAACCGCCGAGAGATTGGGCCCCTGCAAACCGTGTTCGATCGTGACAAACCCGCCGAGCATATTGACCAGTGCGCCGGGGATGAAGAACGGAGAGATACGGCGCGGCCCTTTGGTCTCCAGGATGATCGAGTTGCGTTCAATGGAAGGGAGTCCACCGATACCGGATGCGGCATCGATACCGAAACGTTCTTTGTTGAAATCCTCAGGAAAAGCGGCGTCCGCCATCGCTTCCTGGGCCGCTTTGATCCCCAGCTGGATAAAGCGGTCGGCTTTTTTGACTTCCTTGGGATCCATGACCGTTTCAGGATCGAATCCTTTGACTTCACCGGCAATCTGGGCGCTTTGGTTCGAAGCGTCAAAAAGGGTGATCATATCGATGCCGCACTCGCCGTTGCAAATCGCTTTGAAGGAGCTCTCTTTGTCATGACCAAGGGCGTTAATCATTCCCAGTCCGGTTACTACTACTCTTCTCACATTCTCTCCTGATGGTAGATGGTCTGAAACCTTGGCTCCGTTAAGCCAATCCCTTAGACCATGTATTGGGTGTATGACGGGGGGTTTATCGAGACATCCGCCTCGATAAAGGTTTTTAGTTTTTGCTTTCGATGTAGTTGATTACATCTTGGACGGTTTGGATTTTTTCCGCTTCGTCGTCAGGAATTTCGATGTCGAACTTCTCTTCAAGAGCCATTACCAGTTCAACAACGTCAAGGCTGTCCGCGCCGAGGTCTTCTACGAATTTGGAATCGGCTTTGACTTCGTCAGGGTTAACGCTCAGCTGCTCAACCACTACTTCTTTAATATCGTCCAAAAGTGCCATAATAGCTCCTGTTTTTATGAATAAAATCGCGAAATTATAACATATTTAACTTAAGAGGGGAAATTCCCCCTTACATCAGCATCCCGCCGTTGACTTTGAGGGTTTCGCCGGTAATGTAGCTGGCATGGTCGCTGAGCAAAAAGGCCGTCGCTTCGGCAACCTCTCGGGCCTCACCGAAACGTCCCATCGGAATTTTGGAAGTGAACGACGCCTTGACGTCGGCACTGAGGACGTCGGTCATGTCCGTTGCGATAAAGCCGGGGGTCACCGTATTGTAACGGATACCGCTCGTAGCGGCTTCCTGCGCGAAACTTTTGGTCATCGCGATGACTCCCCCCTTGGAAGCCGCATAGTTCGTTTGTCCCGCATTGCCGCTTTCGCCGACGATCGAGGCGATATTGACGACGGAACCGAATTTTTTCTTCCGCATCGCCTTGAACGATTCGCGGCAGCCGACAAAGGCCGAGAGGAGATTGGCGTTGATGACCGCCATGAAATCGTCGCTCTTCATCCGCAGCGCCAGGCCGTCTTTGGTGATTCCGGCGTTGTTGACCAGATAGGAGAGTTCACCATCGGCATCGACGATCGTCTGGATCGCGTCGACAAATGCCGCTTCGTCGGCAACGTCGAACCCGATCACGGCGGCTTCTCCGCCCGCGGCTTCGATCTGGGCTTTCACCTCATCGGCCGCCGCCGCCCCGCTGCGGTAGTTAATCCAGACTTTAAGACCGTATCCCGCCAGCACTTTAGCCACTTCCGCGCCGATACCCCGGCTCGAGCCCGTCACCAATACATTTTTACCCGTAAATTTCATGATTATCCTTTAAATAAGTGGTGAATCCATCTCGGATGGAATCTCGAGTCCCATCAGCTTCAGTACCGTCGGCGCGACGTTGTTGAGCGCGCCGGGGCGGACATGGGAGACATTTTCATCCAGGACGAAGCACCATACTTTTCCCACCGTGTGGTTGGTCAGCATATTCCCCGCTTCGTCGCGCATCTCTTCACAGTTTCCGTGATCAGAGGTAATGACGAGGGCGTAGCCATTGCGCGTAACGGCTTCGAGAATCCGGCCCAGTTCATGATCGACCGCTTCGACCCCCTTGATCGCCGCTTCGAAATTCCCCGTATGCCCTACCATGTCGCCGTTGGCGAAGTTGACAACGATAAAGTCATACCCCTCATCGATCGCCCTGACCACGACGTCGCCCACTTCGGGAGCGCTCATCTGCGGCTGCATATCGTAGGTCTTGACCTGCGGACTGGGAATCAGCACCCGCGTTTCGTTCTCATAGGGTTCCTCGACGCCGCCGTTAAAGAAAAAGGTGACGTGGGCGTATTTTTCCGTTTCCGCCGTATGCAGCTGCCGGAGCCCGGCACGGCTGATTACTTCGGAGAGGACGTTTGTCGGAACCTCCTTGGGAAACAGGACCGGATAGGGGAAGTTTTTGTCGTACTGCGTCATCGTGGCCAGGTGGGTCGGCACAAACTCCCGCTCAAACCCCGTAAACGAGGGGTCCGCGATGGCGGCGGTAATCTCGCGCATCCGGTCGCTGCGGAAGTTCATCATCAACACCGCATCACCGTTGCGCAATCCCTCATACCCCTCAAACGCCGTAGGGGTGATAAATTCGTCGCTCTCTCCCGCGGCATAGGCATTTTCGATGTAATCAGCCACACTCTGGTCGCTGAGCGGAACAGCACGGACGATCGCATCGTACCCTTTGACGACCCGTTCCCACCGGTTATCGCGGTCCATCGTATAAAATCGCCCCCCGAGGGTGGCGATTTTGATGTTACTGTACCCGTGAGCGTTCACCGTGTGCAAAAACAGTTTGGCCGACGTCGGGGCAACGTCGCGGCCATCAGTGATCAGGTGCAGCCACACCTCTTTGCCCGCTTCGGCGGCAATCTCGGCAACCCCCATGATGTGGTCGATGTGCGAATGAACCCCCCCATCGGACATCAGCCCGACCAGGTGGAGCCGTTTGCTGGTCCCCAGCAGGGCAGTAAATGTGGGATTTTTGGCAAAGTTTCCTTCTTCGAGCGCGAGGGAGATCTTGACCAGGTCCTGGTAGAGAACCCGGCCGCTTCCGATGCTCATGTGCCCCACCTCGGAATTTCCCATCTGCCCCTCGGGGAGGCCGACGCTCAGACCGAACGTATCGATCAGTGAATGGGGGACTTCGGTAAAGAGCTTTTCGTACGTCGGTTTTCGAGCCGCATGGAACGCGTTGTAATCGCGCTTGGGCGAATAGCCGATCCCGTCGGTAATGACCAAAACGGTTTTTTTGCTCAAGTTGACTCCTTGATTAATCAAACTTTGGGGCGATTATATTAAAATGTCACTTTTGCATTGCTTTTGAAATCTTATCAGAAAGAAAAGAGTTAATTTAATGTTATATTGGTTTTATCAGACCCTCGGTATCAATCTCCTGCAATACATCACGGTTCGGGCCGGGGTTGCGTTTTTTATCGGGTTGTTTCTGACCCTCTTCCTTATGCCCCGTTTCATCGCCTGGGCACAGCGTTCCGCCCGCGTTCAACCGATCAACGAATACGTCAGCGCCCATCAGGGAAAAGCCAAAACACCGACGATGGGCGGGATCGTCTTCGTCACGGCCACCATCATCGCTTCCCTCTTTACGACGAATCTTCTCAACCCGTTCGTCATCGGCGCCCTCCTGACCCTCGTTTTTTACGCCTACATCGGCTTTACCGACGACTGGGGGAAGATCCGTGGCGGCCATAACCTCGCCGGTCTCTCGGCGCGGGCCAAAATGGCCCTGCAGCTTGTTTTCGGCCTTGCGATCGGGGCGTTTTTGATTTACTACGCCAAACTCGATACCGGGTTCTACGTCCCCTTTATTAAAGCCAGCCTTTTCGACATGGGGTGGTTCAGCATCGCGTTCTGGGTCCTCGTCATCATCGCCACCTCCAACGCCGTCAACCTCACCGACGGCCTTGACGGCCTCGCCACCGTCCCCTCGATCTTTGCGCTGCTCTCACTCAGCGTCATCGTCTACATCGTCGGAAACGCCGCGCTGGCCCACTACCTCCTGATGCCCAAAATCCCCGCCGGGGAGGTCGTCATCATCGCCGCGGCGCTGATGGGCTCGCTGCTCGGGTTTCTGTGGTTCAACTGCCACCCCGCACAGGTTTTCATGGGGGACAGCGGTTCGCTCACCCTGGGGGCTTTCATCGCCTACATGGCGATCATCGGGAAAAGCGAAGTGCTCCTGATTCTCATCGGCCTCATCTTCGTCATCGAGACCGTTTCGGTCATCCTGCAGGTGGGTAGCTACAAACTCCGCAAAAAACGGGTCTTTTTGATGGCCCCCATCCACCACCATTTCGAGATGAAACAATGGGCCGAGAACAAGATCATCGTCCGGTTCTGGATCATTTCGCTCCTCTCGAACATCCTCGCCCTTATCACCCTCAAAATCCGCTAAAAGAGGCGCCATGAACAACCCAAAAATCGCCTGCTTCGGGTACGGGAAAACGACCCGTGCCATCGCCAAAAAACTCGGCTCCTGCACCTTTTTCGACGACAAAACCACCGCATCCTACACCGACGGGGAGGGGAACATCGTCCGTCCCGTCAGCGAGTTCGATACGACACAGTTCGACCACGAGATCACCTCTCCGGGGATCCCCCCCTATCATCCGCTGATCCGGCAGGCCTCGCACCTCATCAGCGAATACGATTTTTTCGCCCCCGTAACCCCTTTTAGCATCTGGATCAGCGGGACCAACGGCAAAACGACGACGACCCAGATGGTCGAACATCTCCTGAGTGATCGCGGTGCCATCAGCGGAGGCAACATCGGTACCCCGCTGGCCGATATGTCGCCCGACGCCCCCATCTGGATTTTAGAGACCAGTTCGTTCACGATGCACTACAATCGCGTCGCCAGCCCCAACATCTACGCCCTCCTCCCCATCACCCCCGACCACGTCAGCTGGCACGGGAGCATGGAGGAGTACATCGCCGCCAAGCTCAAACCCCTCTCGACGATGAAGGAAGGAGAGGCCATCATCCTCCCCAGAGCCTACGCCGACACCCCTACGAAAGGGTTCGTAATCCCCTACGAGAGCGAACACGACCTCGCGGAATATTTCGGGATCGATACCTCCAGAATCAAGTTCAAGGGGGCGTTTTTGATGGACGCCCTCATCGCGATGGGGATCGACAAGATCCTCTTCGACCGGATCGACTACGACAGGATCAACGCCTTCATCCTCGACCCCCACCGCCAGGAGGAGTTTCGCGACGGCGCGGGGCGGCTGTGGATCAACGATTCCAAAGCGACGAACATCGACGCGACCCTCGCCGCGCTGCGCACCTACCACGACGAGACAATCCACCTGATCCTCGGGGGTGATGACAAAGGGGTCGAGCTCGAGGAGCTCTTCGCCCCCCTGAAAAGCTACGACGTCACCGTCTATGCGATCGGCTCTAACGCGGAACGTCTTGCAGCGCTCTGTGCCACATATGCCATCCCCTGCATCCTCTGCGGCACCCTCGACGTCGCCGTACGTGAAATCGACCGGGTTCTCGACGACAAAAGCATCGCGATGCTCTCCCCCGCCGCTGCCAGCCTCGATCAGTTCACCTCCTACGCCGAGCGCGGGAACCTCTTCAAAGAGCTCGCCAAGGCAACGAAATAACTCTTTTTGCCTTTTAAGCTTGCTTTTAAGCTTATCGGGCTATAATTTCGGCCTCACAAACGTGGCCAATTAGCTCAGTCGGTAGAGCAAATGACTGAAAATCATTGTGTCCTTGGTTCGATTCCGAGATTGGCCACCACCCCTTAAAACAATACCTTTCAAAAGCTTCTAAATAAAACAACGCCATTCAAGTATCCAAACCTCATTCGGCACACTTAAGCCTTCATGCAATACGCCCATTCAACAATCAAGTGCAACAATGTTATTTTTGTAGAGCAGTTTCGAGT
>CAZBIR010000007.1:46150-47815 GCA_964491035.1 uncultured Sulfuricurvum sp. | reverse complement strand
TTGAAAGCCCCCACCCTCGTCATCTGCCTCTCCCCGATCAACGGGGGGATGGAACTCTCCGCCCTTAAACTGGCCAAACTCTTCTCCGGCGAATGTCCGACCCACTTCATGGTCAAGGAGGGGGGATTTCTGGACCGACACGCCGCGCAGCTGCTCGAGGGGTACGACGTTCGGGTGCACCGGGTCGGGTTCAAGCGCTTTTTCAGCCTCGCTCTTATCCGATCAACGCGGCGGATACTGCGGGAAAACGGGATCGAAAACGTCCTGTTTCTGGGGGCTTCGGAGATGCGTTCGCTCTATTTTGCGGCGCTGGGGATGGATCTGAACTTTATCATCCGGCAGGGGTCGCGGAAAAAAAGCCCGAAAAAAGACCCCTTTCACCGTCTCATCTATTCAAAGGTGTCGGCGTTCGTGGGCAATTCCGAATTCATGCGGCGCAATATCGCCGAAATTCTCCCCATCCCTCCCGATGCCAGGCTCGAGCGGATCTACGCCTCGATGCTGTTTCCCGAAACGATCGTGCAAAAGCCGCTGGATGGAATACTCGATATCGTACACGTCGGGCGGCTGCAGCCGGGTAAAGGGCAGATGGACACCCTGCAGGCCTGCGCACGGCTGCATGAGGCCAATATCCCGTTTCGCCTCCGTTTTCTGGGCGATTTCGAGAACCAGGCGTTTTACGAAAAACTCAAAGCAAACGTCGAACGTTCCCCGTATCGCTCTTCGGTCGAGTTTGTCGGGCATACCTCCGACGTGTCGCGCTACCTGCAAACATCGGACCTCTTCGTCCTCCCCAGCCAGGGAGAGGGGATGAGCAACGCGATCATCGAAGCCCTCGCCCACGGGGTGGTGACCCTCATCTACAACCATACCTCTTCGCCCGAATTCGTCGATCTGGGATTTACGCTCCATCTGACATCGGAAAATACGGCCGAGGAGCTGGGAAACTCTCTCCTCGCCATCGCACGGAACCTGAAAGAGGAAAAAGCGGCGGCGTTGGGCAATATCGCCCATGCACGGGAAGTTTTTTCCCCCGAGAGAGAAAAACAAGAATACCTGGCCTTACTGCGTTAGGCCTCTGAAATACTCCGCCATCCGGTCAAAATGGCGCTGGCTCTCAAACCGCTCAAGCGCTTTTTGGTATCCGGCTTCGGCCAGCCGCGCACAAAGGGCGGGATCGCCCTTTAACCGCGCAATCTGATCGGCGAGGCTTCGGGGATCTTCGGACGCGAACATCAGGCCGGTTTCACCGTCATCGATGATTTCGCGCACTCCGCACCGGTCGCTCCCGATCACGGCGGTGTGGGCATGCATCGCCTCGATCAGCACCAATCCGAACGTTTCGCACCGCGACGCCATCACCACGACGTCGCACCCCTGCAAAAAGCGGGAGGGCTCTTTCATAAACCCCAGGAAGCGGACCCGCTGCGAAACCCCCAGCTCGGCGGCGCGCCCTCTGAGCACGTCGATATAGCCCGGTTCCATTTCGCTCCCGACAAAAACGGCCTCGATGGAAGGCTCATCCAGCATCGCGATCGCTTCGATCAGCAGATGCTGCCCTTTGGGACGGTTGATCCGGCCGAGCATTCCGACCGCGAATTTCCCCTCCATCCCCAGCTCGGCGCGAATCGCGTCGACCCGGGAGCGCTCGGGCAACGCAACGGC
>CAZBIR010000007.1:2661-46050 GCA_964491035.1 uncultured Sulfuricurvum sp. | reverse complement strand
TCCCCAGCTCGGCGCGAATCGCGTCGACCCGGGAGCGCTCGGGCAACGCAACGGCATCCACCCCCAGATAGATCACCTCGACCCGGGGGCGGATATCGCCGGGGATGAACCGCTCCAGCTGGTCGGCCACCTCTTGGGTGACCGCGACCATCCCTTCCAGATGGCGGTAGAGAAAACGGTGGTAGGGGTCGTTTTTGAACCGTGTCATCATCATGTGGCGCGACTGGACGAGGCTGGGTTTTCTGCGGGAGAGAAGCTTGGCCATCACCGCCAGCGGAAGGTCTTTGGTCCAGTGGAGGTGGACGACGTCGATGTCGTGCTCATCGATGATCCGGGCCAGTTCCCTCACCCCCAGCAGTGCCAGGGGGATGGAGCGGCGTTCAAGGAGCGCGCAGCGCTCCGGGGTGTTATCGTAGTAGCTTTTGAGTTTTCCCCGCGCATTGATGACGCTGATGACGTTCATCCGTTCTCCCAGCGCGCGGGCGCAGCGATGAACGTAGAGCTCCAGCCCCCCCAGGTCTGGGGAGAGGCACAGTTCGAGGAGGTTAATTTTTTTCATTCTCTTGCATCTCCAGCATCAGCGCGTACTTCATGTACGAACTGAACGCCGAGATCACCGCGACGTTCCAGCCGTGAATGCCGTGGAACGCCCCCCCCTTGAGGACGAGCGCTTTAAACAATGCCCCGATCCCGTGGAGAAAGGGATCGAACGCCGACGAGCGCTTCCCCTCCTCGTAGGCGATCCGCGCGCCGCGCGTGATGAACTTGTGGCTGGTACGGACCATCTCGCCGTAATCGGCGTACGAATAATGGAGCATATCGGCCTCCAGCGCCCGGACGTTGGAGGTCTGCACCTTCGCGTGTCCCCCTGCCGTCGAAAATCCGCAGCGGGTCCGGTTGTAGAGACGGGTGACGCGATCAGGGTACCACAGCCGGATAAAATGTTTCCCGACGTAGGTTTTGCGGGCGAACGAAAAGGCATCGTAGGAGGTCGTTTCGAGGTCCAGAGAGTGAATCGCTTCGATGGCGTTGCGATCGAGCCGCTCGTCGGCATCAAGGCTCAGGATCCAGTCGTTTTTCGCCAGCGGCGCGCCGAACGCTTTTTGGGGGCCATCTCCAAGGTAGGGCTGAAGGATCACTTTAGCCCCCATCGATTCGGCGATTTCACGGGTCCGGTCGCTGCTTAGGGAATCGACCACCAGTATCTCATCGGCAATCGGCGCAACCGATTCGATCGCGGCAGCGATGTTTTTTTCCTCGTTGAGGGTGATGATGTTGACGGTGATCTTGTTGTTCGGATGGGACATCGTCATACCCCGATCTGGAAATATTCAAATCCCGTTTCCGCCATCCGCTCCTTGTTGAACTGGTTGCGTCCGTCAAAAAAGAGGGGGGTTTTGAGGAGCTTTTTCATCTCCTCGAAATCGGGGCTGCGAAACTCCTGCCATTCGGTCACGAGGATCACCGCGTCGGCGTCTTTGAGGGCGTCGTATTTGCTCTGGACGTATGAGACGGCCCGGTTGTCTTTGAGGTAGTGGGTTTGGGCTTCATGGCACGCTTTGGGATCGTAGGCGACGATCTGTGCCCCCGCGGCGGTGAGATCGTTGATGATCGTGATCGAGCTCGCCTCGCGCATATCGTCGGTTTCGGGCTTGAACGCCAATCCCCACACCGCAAACGTCCGGCCCGAGAGATCGTTGCCGAAACGGGCGAACACTTTTCGGGCGATGACGTGTTTCTGGTCGTAGTTGACCGCCTCGACGGCGTCAAGGATCCGTGGCGTATAGCCGAAATCCTTGGCCGTTTTGGCCAGCGCCTGAACGTCTTTGGGGAAACAGCTGCCGCCGTACCCGCAGCCGGGGTAGATGAAACTGTACCCGATCCGACTGTCGCTCCCGATCCCGTTGCGCACCTTGTTGATGTCGGCGCCGACCCGCTCGCAGATGTTGGCCATCTCGTTCATGAAACTGATCTTCGTCGCGAGCATCGCGTTGGCGGCGTATTTGGTCATCTCCGCACTTTTGATGTCCATCCCGATAAAACGGTCGCGCGTCTTCATAAACGGTTCGTAGAGCTCGTGCATGATCCGCATCGCCTTCTCGCTCTCGGCCCCGACAACGACGCGGTCGGGATGCATGAAATCCTTGATCGCGGCTCCCTCTTTGAGAAACTCGGGGTTGGAGACGACGTCAAACGTCAGATCCGATCCCCGCCCATCCAACTCATCCTGAATCACCGTTCTGACTTTTTCGCCCGTCCCGACCGGGACGGTTGATTTGTCCACGACCACCATATAGCGGCTCATATGTTCTCCGATGCTTTTGGCAACGGCGAGAACGTACTGCAGATCGGCGCTGCCGTCTTCCCCCATCGGGGTCCCGACCGCGATAAACGCCACGTCGGTACTCGCAATCGCTTCGGCAATGTCGGTCGTAAAACGGAGCGTCCCCCTGGCATGGTTTTCGAGCACCATCGCTTCCAGCCCCGGTTCGTAAATGGGGATGATCCCTTTGGAGAGGTTCTCTATTTTTCGCTGATCGATATCCACACAGGTGACCCGGTTCCCCATCTGGGCGAAACACGCCCCCGAAACCAATCCTACATACCCTGTTCCGATTACCGATATTTTCATAAAGTCTCCTGAATACTGTTAAACCTATTTTAGCCGAATATCGATACGATTCTACTTAACGCCAGCGTGAAAAAGAGGCTGTTTCCGGGTCCTTTATCTAACCTTCCAGCGTTTGATGCTACCATAACCCCAACGAAACCAAATCCCGTTCGGCCCTCCGCCGGACCCAAAGCAGCCATGTCCCTCATATACCAATGCAACAGCGATTTTCCCCAGTTTGAACCCGACCTGGCCCGGATCGGGGAGCTTTTCGAGGAAAGCACCGACAGCATCCACAAAGCGCGCAACGAACTCCGGATCCTGACCCTCCACGGCACCCAAACCGTCGTCAAATCGTTCAAGGTTCCCCACCTCCTCAACCGCCTCGTCTACACCCGCTTCCGCCCAAGCAAGGCGTTCAAATCGTACCGTAACGCCCTTTACCTCGCCGGACTGGGGATCTCCACTCCCGAGCCGATCGGTTACATCGAATTTCATACGCACGGGCTTATCGAACGGAGCTATTTTCTCAGCGTCCGCGTCCCCTACGATTTCACAATCCGCGAGGCGCTTCACCACAAAATCGACGATTACGAAGCCGTTTTACGCGCTTTTGCCGCCTATACCCATGACCTGCACCAAAAAGGGGTATGGCATCTCGATTATTCCCCGGGGAACATCCTGATACAACGGCGCGAGGGGGGATACCGTTTCAGCATCGTCGACATCAACCGGATGGCGTTCCGTCCAATCACGCCGCTGGAGGGGTGCAAAAACTTCAACAAACTCTGGGCCCGCGACAGCGACATCGAAATCATGGCCCGCGAATACGCCCGCCTCAGCGGTCTGGACGAGGACATCGCGATTGCCGAGATGAAACGGCACAACAATGCGAACAAACGGGTCAAGAACTTCAAAAAGCGGCTTAAAGCCCTGCTTCAAGGCGACTTCTCAGCTCCCGCGTGACCCTCTCGAACATTGCCGCGCGCCCGCCGGGATCCAGGGGGATCATGTAGTGGTGCTGTTTCCCCTCCTCCCCGATGCTCTTCCACCGCGCCGCCGAAGCGAAGAGGGTATCGGCGAAGAAGGTGAAAGTTTCGCACCCGGAGGCGCTGGCGAGGTGATAGGTCCCGGTAGAGGTACTTATAAACAGTTTAAATCTGCTTAAAACCTTGGCGAAATCGACGACGCTACCGCGCGAGCGGTAAAGGACCACCCGGCTCTCCTCCCCCAGCATCGCTTTCGCTTCATCATAGAGTTTTTCCTCGTCGGGGCCGAACGTCATGACAACGTCAACCTCCCCAAATCCTTCGGCGGTCCGGACGAGTTCGATGTATTCCGAGAGGGTCCAGTTCGCGTCCGACGATCCCCCGAATCCGGGGTGGAAGGCGACGACGGGGCGGGTGATCTTGTATTCGGCGCAAAACGCCGTGTACGCTTCATCGCCGAAGCGGAGCAGCGGTTTGGGAAAATCGAGGCTGATATCGCCAAACAGGGCGCGGGAAAGCTGAAGGTTGTACTCGAATTCGGCCATCAGGGCACGGCTGCGCCGCTGTTTGACCCGGCGGTTGTAGAAAATCTGCGCGATCTTCGTCGCGGGGGCGATCCGGATGGGGATGCGGGCGAGGAACTGGGCGATCGCGACGCGGGTGTTGGAGAAAAGGGTCACTGAGGCGTCGATCTTCGCTTCACGGATTTTGAAGGCGAGTTCGAGGATATCGCCGCCGTTATCGACGATCACCTCGTCGATGAAATCGCACGATTCCGCCAGGGCGCGGTTGAGCGGGGCGACGAGGGCGACGATACGGTTGGCGGGGTCGTGGTGCTTGAGGACGTAGAGAGTCGGGAGGGCCGTGATGAAATCCCCCAGCTTGTCGTTACGCACCACCAGTATGTTCATGAAACCCGCCTTTGTTTTGGTAGGGGCATTTTACCCGATTTTAGCCCGGAAAACGGTACAATCACACCATGAAAACACCGTTTGCCTGGGACCACTACTCCGATCAGCCCGCCATTATCCGCGACAAGAAACTCAAACGCCGCATGCGCCTCTCGGCCCTCCCCTCGCTGCTGAAAACCTTTGGCGTCGCCCTCCTGAGCCTCCCCGCGGCGGTGCTCGCGATGCCCTATACCCCCCACCGTTCCATCACGGGGGAGCACTTTTTCGGGATGGGGGTGAACCTGGACAAGGAAAGCGCCCTCACCCCGCAGCTCATCGAAGAGCTGGGGGTACAGCGGCTGCTGGTGCGGATCCCGCTGTGGGAGACGGAGCGGCTCGAGGAGTTTGTGAGCTTCATCCGCTCGCTCACAGGCTGCCACATCACCGTCGCGCTGCTGCAGGACCGCGAACACATCACCGACCTGAACCTGACACGCGATCATTTCGCCCGTGTATTCGGGGCACTGGAGGGGATCTGCGACACCTACGTGATCGGCAGCACGATCAACCGCGCCAAATGGGGGTTCTTCAGTGTCAACGAGTACCTCGATTTCTACGCAGTCGCCTACACGCTCAAAACCACCCTCTTCCCGGACCTGAAGCTGATCGGTTCGAACGTCATCGACTTCGAATACCATTACACCGCCCACACCCTCTTCAACCTCAAAAAAATCCGCTACGATGCCCTGGGGAGCCTGCTGTACGTCGACCGCCGGGGAGCGCCGGAGAACACCCAGATGGGGTTCAACCTCATCGAAAAGATCCGCCTCCTCGCCTCGCTGTGCCGCCTCAGTTCCAAGAGCAACGGCGAGATCGTCATCACCGAGACCAACTGGCCCATCACCGGCACCGCCCCCTACGCCCCCACGAGCGAACACGAATGCGTCAGCGAGGAAACCTACGCCTCCTACATGGTCCGCTATTACCTCCTCGCCTTCGCCTCGCAGGCGGTGAGCTCGGTCTACTGGCACCAGCTCATCGCCCCGGGATACGGCCTCATCGACAACCGCGAGGGGATCCGAAAACGGAACGCCTATGAGGCCTACCGGACAATGCTCTCCCAGATGAAAGAGGCCTCGTTCGTCGGGTATGGCATCAAGCGGGGTCGCCACACGCTGCTGTGCGAAACGCCCCGCGGTGTGCTGCACGTCGAATGGATGGAGTCGGGTGTCCTCGAAGTCCCCCTCACCGATGCGGTCACGGTCACGACCCGGGACGGTCTGAGCGAAACGACCGATACTCTCCGTCTGGGCGAAGCACCGCTCTACTACACCACCCCGATGGAAGACGCATGAAACTCCTGATCATCCTCCCCAACTGGCTGGGGGACGCCGTGATGGCGACCCCCGCCATCGAGGCGCTCTGCGCCGTCTACCCCGACGCGGAACTCACCCTGGTGGGTTCCTACGTGAGTCTGGAGGCGCTCAGACACCACCCCCGCTGCAGCCGCGCCTACGTTGACGAGACGAAAAAAGGGGGGAACCGCCTCCTCAACACCCACCGCTTCGCGAAGCTGCTGGGAAAACACGACAGGGGGATCACGTTTCGCAACCAGCTCCACTCCTCGCTGCTGCTGCGCTTCACCGGCACTCCACTCACCACGGCCCGTTCCAGCTGGCATTCGCGCGCCCTGCTCACCCATGCGGTCCGTCCGCACCACCCCTCCCATCTCGTAGAGCAGTACCGCGACATCGCCCAGGCGCTGAGCCCCGAGCCGCTCACGATCGGCGCACTGAAACTCCATATCCCGCCCCATCCCTATGAGCGCCCGACGCTGGGGATCAACCCGGGGGCGACCTACGGAAGTGCCAAACGGTGGTATCCCGAAAAGTTCGCCGAAGTGGCCCGCGCATTCAGCGACCGTTTCGAGATCGTCATCTTCGGGGGGCCGGGAGAGGTAGCGATGGCCAACGACATCGAAGCGCGGCTGGAGGGGATCAGCGTCACCAACATGGCGGGAAAAACGTCGGTGGGGGAGCTGTGCGCCATGATCGGGGGGCTGGATCTGTTTGTCACCAACGACAGCGGCCCGATGCACGTCGCCGCGGCCTACCAGGTCCCCACCGTCGCGATCTTCGGGCCCACGCGCCATCTGGAGACATCGCAGTGGAAAAATGCAAAAAGCGTGATTGTCCGGCACGACATGGAGTGCGCACCGTGCATGAAGCGCGAATGCCCGCTGGGACATCATGAGTGTATGAAAAGCATCACGGCACAGGAAGTCATTGAAGCGGCTCAAAAAATCGCGCTTCAGCCGGGCCTCACGCCGAGTGAAACACAGCGTTAGCGTAGCTTCCGGGGCTTTGCTCCGGTAGCGTATCAAAATAGCAGCGCGAATGCCCGCTGGGACATCATGAGTGTATGAAAAATATCACTGCCGCCGAAGTGATCGAAGCGGCAAAAACCCTAACAGCTTAAAGAGGAGCTGATCCGCTCGATCGTCGAGGTGGTGCTTTTGCCCTCCACGAAGGTCACGAGGCGCAGTTCGCCGGAAAATTCGGCCCCCACGACTGTTTTCCCCTCATAATCTCCCCCCTTGACGAGGATGTCGGGGGCAATGGCTTTGATCAGCTCATACGGGGTCTCGTCGCTGAACATCACGACGTAATCGACCGCTTCGAGCGCCGCGAGGATGTAGGCGCGGTCTTCCTCGGGGTTGACGGGGCGGGTCGGCCCTTTGAGGGTCCGCACCGAATGATCGGAGTTGAGCCCCACGATCAGGACGTCGCCGTAGCTTTTCGCCTCCTGCAGGTACTTGACGTGCCCGACATGGAGGATGTCGAAACAGCCGTTGGTGAAGACAACCTTTTTCCCCTCTTTTTTGAGCCGTTCCGCGATCCGGACGATCTCGTCCCGGCTTTTGATATGGACGTCCGAACTGCTCTGGCGAAGACTCGATTCGTACGCGTCGATCTCATCGAGGGTGACGGTAGCCGAACCGATTTTCCCGACGACGACGGCGGCGGCGTGGTTGGCGAACGGGGCCGCCTCGTCGATCGAGAGACCGGAGGCGAGGGCATAGGAGAGCGAGGCGATGACGGTATCCCCCGCCCCCGTCACATCGTACACTTCCCGCGCGACGGTCGGGAAACGGCGCATCGACGCATCGTGGATCGCAATCCCGCCTTCGGAGAGGGTGATCATCGAACACTCCAGCGCGCACGTTTCCTTGAGGCTCAGCAAAGCCGCGCGGAGACTCTCGTCGTCCGTGATCGAAATCCCCGTCGCTTCGGACGCCTCCTTCCGGTTGGGGGTGAGGAGGTAGGCGCCCCGGTATTTGGCGTAATCTTTCCCCTTCGGATCGACGAGCACTTTTTTCCCCGCCCCTTTGGCCGCGCCGATCACCCCCTGCGCGACAGCCTCCGTCAGGACCCCCTTGCCGTAATCGGAGAGGATCACGACGTCGCACTCGGCGATCATGGTGCCGATATAAGCCAGCAATGCCGCTTCGCTCTGCGCGCTGATGGGGTCTTTGGATTCGCGGTCGTAGCGGAGAATCTGCTGGTTCGAGGCGATAATCCGGCTTTTTTTGGAGGTCTTGCGGCCGCTTTGGCGAATCAGCCCCCGCGGTTCGATACCGATCGAGGCGAGCATCGCCGACAACTCCTCCCCGTTTTCATCATCCCCGATGACGCCGGCGACGCTGACGCGGGCACCCAGGGCGGCAAGGTTGTTGACGACGTTCCCCGCCCCCCCCAGCACCGTCGTTTCTCGGGCGATATCGACCACCTGCACGGGGGCTTCCGGGCTGATCCGCTCGCACCCCCCCCACAGGTAGTGATCGATCATCAGATCCCCGATCACGAGGATGTGGGGCGTAACGGATCGGAGGCGGTTCATTGCACCTCCTCCTCGAACAGCCGCCGGATCTCGCTTACGTAGGCTTTGATCCCCTCTTCGAGTTCAAACCGGGGAACGTACCCCAGCACGTCGCGGGTGCTTTCGATATCGGCTTCCGTATGGAACTGGTAGCGCCCGACGAAGGGATTGGGGATGTACTCGCACGGGTAGGCCGTCCCCAGCTCGGACTGGAGGATATCGACGATCGACTGAAACGATCGCGCTTTCCCGGTCCCGACGTTGAACACCCCCGATTCGCGCGGGTGCATCGCGAGGACATTGGCCTGGATGATATCTTCGATGTAGACAAAATCGCGCAAAATCGCATCGGAATTTTCAAACAGCTTCGGGTTTTTCCCCGCCAGAAGCTGGTGGCCGAACTGCACGACCATTGACGCCGTTTTGTTCTTGAAAAACTCGCGGGGGCCGTAGACGTTGAAATAGCGCAGCCCGACGATGCTGATGCGATCGTGCTTCGCGCTGTACTCTCTGGCGAGGTGATCCATCATCAGTTTCGAGAACCCGTACACGTTCTGCGGCGCTTCGCACCCGACCCGCTGGGGAGAGGGGGCGTTGCCGTACGTCGCCCCCGAAGAGGCGTAGATCATGTTGGCACCGTGGGTGATTGCGATGTCGAGGAGGTCTTTGAACGCATTGACGTTCGTCCGGATCATCAGGTCCTGCTCCAGCGCGGTCGTGTCCGAAATCGCCGCTTCGTGGAAAATATAGTCGAAACGGTAGTTTTGGGCCAGCGACGCCAGCAGTTGCTTGTCATTGATATCACCGCTGATCACTTCGCCACGGAATCCGAGAAGGTTTTTGAAATGGCCAAAGCTCTTGAGATTACCGTTGGAGAGGGTCAGATTCGAGCGAAACAGGTCCAGAACGACGACACGGGCGTCGGGGTAATGCTCCTGGAAATAAAACGCGAGATTCGAGCCGATAAATCCGGCCCCTCCCGTGATCAGAATGCTTTTATGATTGAAATCAACGTCGCTGTACCGCATCCACCGCTCCTTATAAAGTACAAAGTGCATAATTGTAACAGAGGTAGGTTTAAGAGAACCCCCTGTTAGAGTGCTTTAAGAATGATGGGAATATAATGACGGCGAAATTTCTTATGGAGAATTATGATGAAAAAAATTGCTCTTGCAATGTTGTTCGCTGGTGTTTCTTTGATGGCTGCTGACGGTAAAGCCCTTGCCGGTAAATGTGCCGCCTGTCACGGTGCTTCTTTCGAAAAAGCCGCTCTCGGTAAATCTGCGATCGTAAAAGGTCAGTCAGCTGCTACTATCGAAGCTTCTTTGAAAGCCTACAAAGCCGGTACTATGAACAAAAACGGTATGGGTGCCCTGATGAAAGGTCAAGTTGCTTCTATGTCCGATGCTGACATCAAAGCGCTTTCTGCTTACATCGCAGGAATCAAGTAATTTAACGCCAATCGGAACAAAGTTCCGATTGGCTACGTTAACACTGGGTTCTCTTCAGCAGAGGGCTCACGCGCAGTAGAACCGCGCTTTTTTAAACGCTCTCTTAACTGTCTGCTATCCATTTCCGATTATCTCACTGACTTTATTCCGGCCGATACTCTTTTTTTGACAGTTCTTCCCGTTTGCGTTCCTGATTCGCCGCATCGTTGAGTTCGCCTTCATCGTCGTAAAGCACCTGGTTCATCATCTTTTTCTCGTCGTCGAACTGACCGTTCTTGATCCCCCACAAAAAAGCGATCAGTGCCACGCCCCCCAAAATGAGGGAAGCCCCCAGCATCATCGCGATTACCCAGCTGTCCATTCTTTCTCCTATTTATAGAGCCATCGCACCCGCATCGAGTTCCCGACAACAAGCAACGAGCTAAACGACATCGAAATCGCCGCGATGAGAGGGATGACAAACCCTCCCATCGCCAGCGGAATCGTCACCGAATTATACACCAGCGATAGTCCGAGGTTCTGCTTGATCAGCCGGTAAGTGCGGCGGCTGATCGCGTGGGCCTCGACCAGGGAGGTCAGCGAATCGTTGAGCAAGACGACGTCGCTCACCTCGATCGCGATATCGCTGCCGCTTCCCATCGCGATTCCGATATCGGCGTTGGCCAGGGCCAGCAGATCGTTCACCCCGTCCCCGGCCATCACGACGACGTGTCCCTCGTTGTGGGCCTGCGCGATGAACTCGGCTTTCTCCTGGGGAGTGAGGTGGGCTTGGAACTCCCCGATCCCTACCTCGCGCGCCACCCGCTGCGCCGACGCGGCATGATCCCCCGTCAGCATGACGACGCGCAGCCCCGCCTGCTTGAGGGCACTGATCGATTCGGCCGCCCTCTCTTTGGGGAGATCGCGCAATTCGAATACGGCGGCAAGAGTATTTTCGACCGCGTAGTAAAAGAGGCTCTTGTCGCTGGCCGAATCGACCTCGATTCCCATCTCCCGCATGAGCAGCGCATTCCCCCCGGCAATCATCCGCCCCTCGAAGCGCCCTACGATCCCCCGAGCGGGGATTTCGCGTACCTCTTCGAGGCTTGCACCGACGCTTTGGTTTTCGGTCCGTTCCAGGTATTCGGCGATCCCCCGGCTGATCGGGTGGCGCGAGGAGCCGACCAACGCGTAGAGCCATGCACGGTCATAGGGCGCATGGACCGTCGCGTAGACCACTTCGGGGCGCCCCTGGGTGATGGTCCCCGTTTTGTCCAGGACGACCATGTCCGCATGGGCCATCGTCTCGATCTGGGCCGCCGATTTGAAAAGGATTCCCCGTTTTGCCCCCAGCGCCAATCCCACGAGGGTGGCGACGGGGGTGGCGAGCGCGAGCGCGCA
The DNA here is from genome assembly GCA_964491035.1 of uncultured Sulfuricurvum sp. Taxonomy (GTDB): domain Bacteria; phylum Campylobacterota; class Campylobacteria; order Campylobacterales; family Sulfurimonadaceae; genus Sulfuricurvum. Next base: position 34,850 of record CAZBIR010000007.1, on the reverse strand, counting down.
CGGACAGGCGATGATGATGACCGAAATCCCCACCATCAGCGCCGTATCGAAGCTGTGGGGCCAGAAGTACCACCCCCAGAACGTCGCGATCGCCAGGAACAGGATCGTCGAGGAGAAATGCTGCGAAAGGCGGTTAGCCAGCTGCTCGATCCGGGGCTTGCGGCTCATCGCGTTTTCGAGGAGATTGACGAGGTTCGAGAGGGTCGAGTGGGCGAAATCTTTCGTGGCCCGGTAGGTGAGCAGCGCGTCGATACTCGTCGTACCGCTGATGATCGAATCGCCGCTGCGCTTGAAAATCGGCTCGGCTTCGCCGGTGAGATTGCTTTCATCGAAACTCCCCTCCCCCGATACGACTTCGCCGTCAATCGCCGCTTTTTCCCCCGTCCGGATCCGGATCAGGTCGCCGACTTTCACCTCGTTGACGTTCACTTCGCGGACTGTATCCCCCTCCACGATACTCACTTCACGGGGGATGTGTTTGCCGATCACGTCGAGGGTGTCGGCGGCATTTTTGCGGCTGAGCACTTCGAGAAACTTCCCGAACAGGACGAAGGTGATAATCATCGAGACCGAATCGAAATAGGCCTCCCCCTTCTCCAGCACGGTGATGTAGATCGAGTAGAGATAGGCCAGCGAGGAGCCCGTCACAACGAGGAGATCCATGTTGATCGTCTTGTTTTTGAGGCCGTAATAGGCGCCGCGGTAAAAGACCCATCCGCTGTAAAAGAGGACCGGGGTGGCGAGGAACCATTCGGCGACGTTGAGAATCGTCTTGATCTCCTGGGTGATCCCGGTGAAATATCCCGCGTACTGGGCGATCGCGACCCACATCATGTTCATCGTCGCAAACGTCGCCACCGCCATCCGGAGGTAATAGTCCTTGCGCTCCCGGTTCGCCCGCTCCTCCTGCATCGTCGCATCGTAGGGAAACGCGTTATACCCGATCGCGCGGATCATGTCGATGATGGCGGAGAGTTTCACCGTGTCCGAATCCCACGTGATGCGGGCCTTGTTGTTCGTGTAGTTGATGTGGGCCTCGATGACCCCGTCCATCTTGTGAAGCGCCTTTTCGTTAAGCCAGACGCACGCGGCGCAGTGGATCCCCTCGATGATCAGGGAAACCTGGCTGAATCCCTCTTTGGTCGTCGTGATGAACCGCTCGGCGAACGCGGGGGTATCGAAATTCAAACTCGATTCAAACTGCTCGGTGGGCGGCGAGAGGGTCGTATCCCCCATCTTCGCATAGAAACTCTCCAGCCCCTCGTCTTTGAGAAGGTGAAAAATCCCCTGGCATCCCTTGCAGCAGAAACGGTGATCCCCGTCGTGGATCATCACGTCATCGCCGAATTCCAGATGGCAGTGGTCGCACTTGACTTTAGACATACTCGAATTTCCCCGCTTCCCGATTTTTTTTCACCCTCTCATGCTCCCCGCAGACCCCCTGCATCACGATATGGACGCCGTGCGGCGCGTTTTGGGCATACCCGATCGCCATCGCCAGATTCGCCGTCGCTTCGACCGGATCGATCGAGCAGGGAACCATCGCCCCGGTAAATACGACCGTTTTAGGAAGCCCCAGCTCCGCGACGGCAGCGGCGCTCAGGTCCATCGTATCGGTCCCGTGGACGACAACGACCCACTCCGACACGCTTTCCGCCACCGTCCGGCACAGCTCGGCGCGGTCATGCTCGTCCATCTCGAGCGAATCCTTGTAGATCAGCCCCCGCACTTCGACCGCTTCGGCAAAGGTACGGAGCACCGCTTCGACCGCCGCATCGTCTGAGGGGACAAACAGCTCCCCCCGGATCGGGTCGTAGCGCTTGTTGAACGTCCCGCCCGTGTTCAGGATCACAATAGCTCCTTCAGACTCCGGATGATCCGGTCGGCATCGGAGGTTCGGGCATTTTCCGAGAGGAGGATGTTCGTCCCTACCCCGGCGCGCCGCGCCGCCTCGATGTCCCGCTCGTTGTCCCCGATCATGACCGACGTGCCCATGTCGAGGCCGAAATCACGCTGCGCCGAGAGAAACATCCCCGGCTCGGGCTTGCGGCATTCGCACGCTCCGCTGATCTGCTCATGGTGGGGGCAGTGGTAGATCCGATCGATCCTAATCCCCAAAGCGGCGAAATGATCGCTCATCCACCGGCTAAGGAGCTGGAAATCTTCCTCGGTGTACATCCCGCGGGCGATCCCCGACTGGTTGGTAACGATGATGATCCGGAACCCTTTTTCCGCATACGCACGGCACACCTCCACAATCCCATCGACCAGTTCGAAATCCTCGATTTTGTGGAGATAGTTTTTCTCAACGTTCACTACACCATCGCGGTCTAAAAATAATGCTTTTCGCATTATTATTTATAACGCCGACGGAGCAAAGCCCCGCCCGGCTACGCTGGCCGCTGTGGCACTGAAGCTAGCCTCTGACGAGGCAGAAAAAAGGGATGCTGGTATATACATCAAGCTACTCCTCCGCCGAAAATCTCTTTTTCGATGATGTCGCAGAGCATGTGCTCGATCAGGAGGTGCGACTCCTGGATTCTCGGCGTCGCGTTCGAAGGGACGATGATCGCGTAGTCGGCCATCGCTGCCATTTTCCCGCCGTCGCGCCCCACGAGGGCCACCGTACTCACTCCCCGCTCCTTGGCGGAAACGAAGGCGTTGATGACGTTCTGGGAATTCCCCGACGTCGAGATCCCGATGAACAGATCCCCCTCCTGGGCCAACCCTTCGAGCTGGCGGGAAAAGACGTACTCGTAGCCATAGTCGTTCCCGATCGCCGTGAGGTTGGAGCTGTCGGTCGTGAGGGCAATCGAGGGGAGCGAGGGGCGGTCGAATCCGTAACGCCCCACGAGTTCGGCGGCAAAATGCTGAGCATCCGCCGCCGAGCCGCCGTTTCCGGCGATCAGGATCTTTTTACCGTTGCGGTAAACCTCCACGCATGCCTGCGCCACCTCTACGAGGAGATTCACCAGCGCATCGTTCTCCAGGATCGCCTGCTTCGTCGCCGCCGAATCGGCAATCTGCTTTTGTATATAGTTTTTCATTGGTTTCCTTTAGTACCGGATGCCCGTAGCGCTGCGCACTTTCTCGATGATCGGCATCGCCGCTTCGCGCGCCTTCGCGGCTCCCGCGGCCAGGATATCGCGCACCTCGTCCTGACGGGCGGCGTAGAATTCCCGTTTTTCACGGTAGGGGCGGAAATATTCCCAGATCACGTCGTGGGCATAGAGTTTGAAATGGCCGTGCCCCTCTCCCCCCTGTTTATAACGGGCTTCGAGCGCCCCGCGCTCCTCGTAATCGAGGAAGAGTTTGACGATGTTGTAGACGTTGCAGTTTTCAAACTCCTTGGGCTCCTCCATCGGAACGGGTTCGGTCACAATCTTTTTGATGATCTTCGACTGCACTTTCTCCTCGCTGAAGATGGGGATCGTGTTGCCGTAGCTTTTGGACATTTTCTGTCCGTCGATCCCCGGTACCGTCGCGACGTTCTCGTCCACTTTGAATTCGGGGAGAACGAAGACGTCGCCGTATTCGTTGTTGAATTTGAGGGCGATGTCACGGGCGATTTCGACGTGCTGGATCTGGTCTTTCCCCACCGGGACGACCTGGGAGCCGAACAGCAAAATATCAGCCGCCATCAGGACGGGATACGAAAAGAGGCTGTGGTTGGAAGCGATCCCCTTGGCTACCTTGTCCTTATAGCTGTGGGCACGTTCGAGCAGCCCCATCGGGGTAAACGAGGAGAGGACCCAGTAAAGTTCGAGGACCTCTTTGACGTCCGACTGGACCCAAAAGGTGCTTTTTTCGGGGTCCATCCCCAGCGCCAGGAAATCGGTCGCCGCCTGCATCGTGAGGCTGGAGAGGCGCTCGCCGTCGCTGAGGCTCGTCATCGCGTGGTAGTTCGCGATAAAGGCGAACACTTCCTGATCTTTTTGAGATTCGATCATCGGCCTGATCGATCCGAAATAGTTTCCGATGTGCAGATCACCGGAGGGTTGAATACCTGTTAAAACACGCACGTAAAACTCCTTGAATAGGAGTCATTTTACCGCATGAGCCCTTAAGCTTCGTCTTAAGATAATCTATGTTATATTTTTTGACAGTTCAACCCAAAAGGATTTACCATGAATGTACAAATTCGCTCCAAAGAGATCAAACTCACCCAGCACCTCAATGATCATATTAACCTAGCTATCGAAAATTTCAAACGTTACCACCTCGACATCACGACCGTCAACGTCATGATTTCCAAAGAGAAAAAAGGGGTCGGCGTCGAGTTCGACATCCACATCGCCCATGCCCAGCCCGTCGTCATCAGTGACACCGACGAAGATCTCGATACCGCGATCGATCTGGCGATCGAGCGGGCCAACAAGGCGCTCCGCCGCCTCCACGACAAGGTGAAAGACCACCACACCTCCTCGATCCGCGATATGGAAGTTGCGGAGGCCGAATGAGCAAAATCAACGTCGTCTGCCCCCACTGCGGGGGCGTCAACGCCATCCCTTTCAAAGAGAGCTATACCAGGGCCGCGTGCGGCCACTGCAAAGGCTCACTGCTCGATACGAAACCGCTGAATGTCGACGCCGCAGCCTTTGACCGGCTGATGGTCAACGACGAGCGTCTCATCGTGGCCGATTTCTGGGCACCGTGGTGCGGCCCATGCCGCAGCATGGCCCCCGCTTTCGAAGAGGCCGCCCGGGCCTTTCCCCTCAAAGCCCTCTTCGTCAAAATCAACACCGAAGAGCAGCAGCAACTGGGCTCGCGCTTCGGCATCCGCTCGATCCCGACCGTCATCGCTTTCAAAAACAACCGCATGATCGACCAGTTCAGCGGCGCCCGCAGTGCCTCCGACATCATCCAGTGGACGCGCCAGCATCTCTAAGGGCGCGTTTACTTTCTTTCGTTACTCTTCGTTTCATATTCCCTACAATAAGGACTTCTATGTACGCCTGGGTACTCTGGTTTCATATCATCTCGATGGTTTCGTGGTTTGCCGTCTTGTTCTATCTCCCCCGTCTTTTCGTCTACCATGCCGAAAACGGCACGAATCACGGGTTTATCGAAGTGGTCGAAGTGATGGAGATGAAAATCTATAAATACATCGGCGTTCCGGCATTCTGGGCGACACTGCTCTCGGGGACCGCGCTGATCGCGATGTCGACGGGCCATTACGGGACCAATGTATTCGGGATGGGGGGATGGATGCACGCCAAAATGACCCTCGTCGTCATCCTGATCGCCTATTTCTTCTCGCTGGGGCGGATGCGCCTGCGTCTGAAAGAGAACACCGCCTACAAAAGCGGGAAGTTTTTCCGGATCTACAACGAGGTACCGACGATCCTGCTGATCCTGATCGTCGCTCTTGTGATCGTCAAACCGTTTTAAAGAGACCTATTTTCTGGGTCTCTTTTTCTGATTCTTCGCCTTCGCCTTGAACAGCACCGGAGTCCCCTCGAAATCGAACAATTCCCGGAACTGGTTGGTCAGGTAGCGGCGGTAGCTGAAGTGGAGCCCCTGCGGTTTGTTCATCACCAGCGCGATCCGCGGCGGACGGATATCGTACTGGGTACCGTAGTAGAGGCGGATCGTCTGGCCGTTGATACTGGGGATCGGGTGCTTGCGCTGCGCCATCTCGAGGACTTCGTTGATCCGTGCCGTCGGGATCCGCTGCGAATAGGCATCATTGATTTTCAGCAACAGTTCGAAAATCTTGTGGACCCGCTGTTTCGTCATCGCCGAAATCGTAATGATCGGGGCATAGCTGAGGAACTTGAAACGGTCGCGCACTTCGGCAATGATCTTGTCGTACTCCTCTTTGGGAGCAAGGTCCCATTTGTTGAGGACAATGAGGCAGGCGAGGCGGTTCCTGTCGATGAATCCGGCGATCTTTTCGTCGAGATCCTTGAACGGTTCGGAGGCATCGAGGACGAGCAGGGCGATGTCGGCTGCGTCGAGCATCTCCTCGGTCCGCATCAGGGCGTATTTCTCGATCCCGAGGATTTTACCCCGCTTGCGGATCCCGGCGGTGTCGATAAAGGTGATCGTTTTCCCCTCGTATTCCACCTCTTCGTCGATCGGGTCGATCGTCGTTCCGGCAACCGAGCTGACGACCGAGCGGTCTTCCCCCAGCAGGGCATTGAGGAGCGAGCTTTTTCCGACGTTGACGCGGCCGATGATTGCAACCTTCATCCGGTTGAGTTCGGATTCGTCGATTTCGCGCATCGGCTCGTCGATGACGAATGCCGCTTCTTCGTCCCCTTCTTCCTCGTCATCGAACGCCTCGTCATCAAACTCGTCCTCATCCTCTTCGAACGCATCGACAAACGCGTCGAACGCGTCCATCTCATCCGAAACGGCTTCAGGGACAACGATCATGTCGCTTTCGGGAAGCTGCGCCGCAACCCAGTTGAGCAGGGCGTTGATGTGGCGGTTGTGGGCAACGGAAATCCCGAAAATCCGGTCCGTTCCGAACTCGTAGTACTCCCACAGTTTTTCCTGCATCTTGTCGTTGTCGATCTTGTTGACGACGAGGGCGATCGCCTTCCCCTGCGCTTCGAGCTCGTAAAAAAGCTTTTTGTCCTCTTCCTCGGGGAGGCTCTTACCGTCCACCATAAACAGGATGATATCGGCTTCGCGGGCCGCCTTGAGGGATTTGTCCCTGATTTTCTCAAAGAGTTCGCACCCCTCGTCCAGCCCCCCCGTATCGAGGATTTCGACCTCTTTGTCGAGGACGACGGCGGTCCGTTTTTTCACGTCACGGGTCGTTCCGGCCATCTCGGAAGTGATCGCGTCACGCTGTTTGAGGAGCCGGTTGAACAACGAGCTTTTGCCGACGTTCGGCCGGCCGATAATGGCTAATTTTTTCAAAATAGGAACCTTTTTGCAAAGTTTAAGTTTTTTATTATACCCAATAACCCCTTATGGTATGATGTCGTCATGATTTACTACGATTACGAACGCTTCAGAAACGATGTTCCCGATCTTGCACGACATTGCCGCACCTTTGCTCCCGACACCGTGATCGCAATCGCGCGTGGCGGGCTGACGCTGGCCCATGCCCTGTGCATGGCGCTCACGATCCGCAATTTCCAAAGCATCCGCGCCGAAAGTTATGACGATACCGCCCAGCGCGATCAGGTCCTCGTGCGGGGGGAATGCGACCTAAGAGAGAGCCGCCGGGTTCTCGTGGTCGATGATATCGTCGACAGCGGCCGGACCCTCGCCGAGCTTTTACCCCGGCTGCAGCGCGCCCATCCGGAAATCGAGTTCAGAACCGCCGCCCTTTTCACCAAGCCCCACGCCCTGGTCCAGCCCGATTACGCGCTCCACGAGGCAACCGACTGGATCGATTTTTTCTGGGAGCGGGATTTTTTAACCGGGCCTTCGGTATAATCCGCGCAGACCACAACGATATTTCCACCTTTACAGCAAGGACGTTTATGCCTAAAGAATACATTTTCACCTCCGAATCGGTCACCGAGGGGCATCCGGACAAAATGGCCGACCAGATCAGCGACGCGATCCTCGACTACATCATCGCCGAAGATCCCAAAGCGCGCGTCGCGTGCGAAACCCTCGTCTCCAACGGGTTCTGCGTCATCGCCGGCGAACTCAAAACCACCGCTTACGCCCCGATGCAGGAGATCGCCCGCCAGGTGGTTCGCGAAATCGGCTATACCGACGCCACCTACGGTTTCGACTACCGCTCTGCCGCCGTTCTGAACGGAATCGGCGAACAGTCCCCCGATATCAATCAGGGGGTTGATCAGGAGAGCGGCGAAATCGGTGCGGGAGACCAGGGGCTCATGTTCGGGTACGCCTGCCGCGAAACCGACGTCCTGATGCCGCTGCCGATCTATCTGGCCCACCGGATCACCGAGCGGCTCGCCACGGTACGCAAAGAGGGGATTCTCCCCTACCTCCGCCCTGATGGAAAAGCGCAGGTGAGCGTGCGCTACGTCGACGACAAACCCGTCTCCGTCGAAACGGTTGTCGTCTCCACCCAGCACGCCCCCGAAATTTCGCAGGATCGCCTCCACGCCGACGTCATCTCCGAGGTAATCCGCCATGTGATCCCCGAGGAGCTCATCAGCCCTTCCATCGTCTACCACATCAACCCGACCGGTAAATTCGTCATCGGCGGGCCGCAGGGGGATGCGGGGCTGACGGGACGCAAGATCATCGTCGACACCTACGGCGGAAGCTGCCCCCACGGCGGCGGCGCCTTCAGCGGGAAAGACCCGACCAAAGTTGACCGCTCCGCCGCCTACGCGGCCCGCTACGTCGCCAAAAACCTCGTCGCTTCGGGCGCATGCGAGCGGGCGACGATCCAGGTCTCCTACGCGATCGGTGTCGTCAAGCCGATTTCGATCATGGTCAATACCCACGGCACGGCCGTCGTCGCCGAAGAGAAAATCGAAAACTGCGTCAAAGATCTTTTCGACCTGACCCCGCGCGGTATTATCGAATCGCTCGATCTGCTCCGCCCGATCTACCGCCAGAGCGCGGCATACGGCCACTTCGGACGCGAACTTCCCGATTTTACCTGGGAAAAAACCGACAAAGCGGACGCCATCCGCGCCTATCTGGGGCTCTAACCCCCCCCGGGGAACCTTTCCGTCCCCCCGCTTACAGATGATAACTGGTTTCAATACCGATCATAAGTAACATCTATCCTTTTTCTCCCCCGTTTCCTCTCCCTTTTTTAGGTACCTTTAAAATTCTTCTGTTATAGTTTCTGATATTCAAAAACCAAGGAGATTCCTATGGCAGTAGTCATTAATGATACCTGTATTAACTGCGGCGCTTGCATCGACGAGTGCCCGGTAGAAGCGATCGTCGACGAGGACGATAACCCAACGGGTGAAGAAATTTACTACGTATACGCTGACAAATGTGTCGAGTGTGTCGGTCACCACGACGAGCCTGCCTGTGCCTCTGCCTGCCCTACCGAAGGGTGCATCACATGGGATGAAATCGGCGCGAGCCCCGCTCACCGTGACGACATCACTGCCGAAATGCGTTCAAGCAAAGCCAACGTTATCAACTAATGTCCAAAGCGGGAGGTTTTTACCTTCCGCCCTTCCCCTTTTCTTTTATCTCTCGATCTTTAATCTTTCTTAAATTATTATTCCGCTATAATCCCACTCTATTTTTTAACCCTAAAACAGGAGCATTGATGGAACAAACGTTGTCAATCATCAAGCCAGACGCCGTAGCCAAAGGTGTCATCGGAAAAATTCTGGACCGCTTTGAGAGCAACGGCCTCCGCGTCGCTGCAATGAAAAAAGTTCAACTGAGCCGCCAGGACGCCGAAGCGTTCTACGCCGTACACAAAGCCCGCCCTTTCTTTAACGATCTGGTCGATTTCATGGTCAGCGGGCCGGTCGTCGTATCGGTTCTCGAAGGGGAAAACGCGGTTCTTAAAAACCGTGACCTGATGGGTGCCACCAACCCTAAAGAAGCCGCAGCCGGAACCATTCGTGCCGATTTCGCCGAAAACATCGATGCCAATGCCGTTCACGGAAGCGATTCACTCGAGAACGCGGCAATCGAAATCGCGTTTTTCTTTTCAGGGCGCGAAATTTCCTAAACCATGCTGATACCGTTTAGACGTCTTAACGCTCAGCCGATCGATTTTGAGGTGATTTGTGACAATGCCCGTTTTTCGGGGGAAATATTCCTCAAAAAAAGCAATCTTGCCCAATTAAACGGTACAATTACAGGGAGTATTTCGATCCCCTGTGACCTGTGTGCCGAGCCGGTTGAAAAAACTCTAAACGAATCGGTCAGTTTTTACGTATCCGACGGTATCTATACCGGCAGCCAGGAAGAGCTGGACGTTGTCGAAGCCGACAAGTCGACGATTGATATGAACGAATTGTTCCGTTCAGAACTAGAACTGATCCGCAGCGACTATCTGTGCTGCGAAAACTGTGAGGGGAAAACGCTGGACGCCGAGTTCTGAACGTTTTCGCTTCAAAATATAGACTAAATCCAAACAGAAAGGACTAACGATGGCAGTACCTAAAAGAAGAGTGAGTCACACTCGCGCCGCGAAACGCAGAACTCACTACAAAATCACTCTTGCACGTCCGGTCAAAGACAAAGACGGCACCTACAAATTGCCTCACTATGTCAACCCGACAACCGGTGAGTACAAATAATCGATGATTAAGATTGCAATTGATGCAATGGGAGGGGACTTCGGTCCCGAACCGATTGTCAAAGGGGTCCTTGAAGCGCTCAAGGAGAAAAAATTCGAACCGATTCTGGTAGGGAAAAAAGATGAGATTTTATCTTTATTACCCAAGGGCTATAAAGATAAAATTTTAATTGTCGAAGCGGATGACGTGATCGACATGAGCGACGCGGCTACCGACGCGCTCAAACGCAAGGAGAGCTCGATTTACAAAGCGATCGAACTCGTCCGCGAAGGGAAAGCCGACGGCGTCGTCAGCGCCGGACACAGCGGCGCGACGATGTCTCTGGCAACCCTGCGACTGGGGCGTCTCAAACACGTACTGCGTCCCGCACTGGTGACGCTGATGCCGACGAAAACCGGCCAGCGCAGCGTCATGCTTGATGTCGGTGCCAATGTCGACTGCAAAGCCGAACACCTTTTCCAGTTCGGGATCATGGGGTACTACTACGCCAAAGATATGCTCAAAATCGAGCAGCCCCGCGTCGGCCTTCTGGCCAACGGCGAAGAGAGTTCCAAAGGGAACGAAGTGACCAAAGAGACTTTCGGCATGCTTCAAAACGAAAAAGGGTTTATCGGAAACGTCGAGGGAAACAACATCTTCGACGGCTCGTGCGACGTCATCGTCTGTGACGGTTTTATCGGGAATCTCGTCCTCAAGGCTTCCGAAGGGGTCGCTTCGACGATCAGTTTTTTCATCAAGGAGTACATCCGCAAATCGCCGGTTGCGATTACGGGAGCGCTCCTGATGCGCAAAGTGTTCAAGCTCCTGAAAAAAGAGATTGACTACGCCGAAATCGGCGGTGCCCCTCTGATCGGGATCAAGGGGTGCGCCATCGTCAGCCATGGTAAAAGCAACCCCAAAGCAATCAAAAATGCCATTTTCCAGGCTATCCGTTACGTCAACACCGGCGTCAACGAGCATATCGAAAAACGGCTGGATGAGCTGAAAAGCTGACACAGAACTTCTCAAAGGCTAACTCATGTACGCAGCATTCCGATCGATCGGCGCCTATGTCCCTTCCAAAATCCTGACCAATGCCCAGCTGGAAGCAATGGTCGATACCAGCGACGAATGGATCACGAAACGGACGGGGATCAAGGAACGCCATATCGCCGAGCCCGAGGAGCGAACCAGCGATATGGGGCTCAAAGCGGCCGAAATGGCGATCGAACGCGCCGGAATCGATAAAAGCGACATCGATATGCTCGTCTGTGCCACAATCTCCCCCGACTATTTCTGCATGCCCTCGACGGCAACGCTGATCGCCACCAAGCTGGGGCTGAACAAAATTACCGCGTTCGACATTTCCGCGGCGTGTACGGGATTCGTTTATGCCCTCTCAATCGCCAAAGCATTCGTCGAATCGGGAATGAAGAAAAACGTCCTCATCGTCGGGGCGGAGAAGCTCAGTGCGATCACCGATTATACCGACCGCGGTACCTGCATCCTCTTCGGCGACGGTGCGGGAGCCGCCCTCATCAGCGCTACCGGGAACAAGGAAGAGGCGATCATCGACATCCATACGGGGTCCGACGGAGCCTATGCGGATCTGCTGATGACCCCCAACGGCGGCAGCGGTTCGGCCCACGACGAACTGGATCGCGAAGCGGCCGGCTGCTTCATGCGGATGAAAGGGAACGAAACGTTCAAAGTCGCCGTCCGTACCCTGACCAGCGATGTCGTCGGGATCTTGGAACAAAACGCCATCGCCTCCGCGCAGATCAAACATTTCATCCCCCACCAGGCGAACTACCGTATCATCAAGGCGGTCGGCGACGCGCTTGAACTCACCGACGAGCAGGTGGTTCTGACCGTCGAAAAGTACGGCAACACTTCGGGCGCATCCATCCCGATGGCCATCAACGACATCTACGAATCAGGCCGCCTGCAAAACGGTGATCTGATGCTTCTGGATGCCTTTGGCGGCGGTCTGACCTGGGGAAGCGCGCTCGTCCCTTTTGCCGGCAAAAGCGTCAACTGACGTTCGTACACGCTACAATATCGGATCTTAAGAAAGGTCCGACATGATTTATTCCAATACTCTTATCACGATCGAACTCCACGAAAGTGAAATCCCCTGGCTTAAAGTTTTTACCCGCACACCCAAAAAAGAATTTTCCGAATGTTCACGCGAGGAAAAAGAGATGATCTGGGAATCCCTGGACATCATTGAAAAAAGGATGCTGGCCTATTTTAAACCCGACAAAATCAACATGGCCTCGTTTGGCAATATGGTGCCACGCGTCCACTGGCACATCATGGCACGCTTCAGGGAGGACAGCTATTTCCCCGAACCGATGTGGGGTGCTAAACAACGGGAAGGTTTTGGATTGGCAGCTCCGATGGAGCCGTTTTTGGAAGAGCTGGAGCGGGAATTGCATTCCCGCCTCGATTAATACTTAGGCTTTTGCGATCGGTTTGCACCGCTGAAGCTGCGTGAACGCTCACCGCGCTCACCACGATCTGAACGTTCACCGCTGCGCTCGCCGTTCCCGCGGTATCCGCCGCTTCTCTCTCCGCCGCGATCGCTGTTTCCGCGATATCCGCCACCGCTGCGGTTACGGTTAAACCCTCCGCTGCGGCGCTGTCCGCCCCGGTCGTTTCCGCGACGCTCTAAGTTGTGGAGAATTTTTTCAAGACGTTCGGCCGCGATACCGATCTGGTTGGGGCCGTGTACCTTGTTTTGTTCCATCAGGAGGGAGATGAGTTTGTAGGCAATCTGCTCCATATCGTAGTCTTCTTTGAGCTTGTCGAGCACTTTATGCGCTTCGTCATAGACATGCTGTTTTTCGATATCAAGAAGAAGACGACTTACCTGCGCCTCTTTGACGTCGTGTTTGCTCGGGATGTAGGCGTGTTCCATCGTTGTACCGACTTTGGCGCGGATACGCTGAAGTTCCTTGAATTCAAGCGGTGTCACGAGGGTGATAGCCACCCCTTTTTTCCCCGCCCGGCCCGTCCGGCCGATACGGTGAACGTAGCTCTCGGGATCGAAGGGGATGTGGTAGTTGAATACGTGGGTGACGCCGTCGATGTGCAGGCCCCGCGCCGCGACGTCGGTGGCGATCAGGACATCGACCGCATCGGTTTTCAGCCCTTTGATGACGCTCTCGCGCTGGCGCTGTTCCATATCGCCGTGCAGCCCTTTGGCTGAATAACCGACGGCGGAAAGGACGTTGCTGAGACGGTCAACCTCTTTTTTCGTACGGCAGAACACGACCGTTTTCTGTGCGTCTTCGGCATCCATGAGACGGATGATCGCATCGTCGCGCTCGGATTCTTCGATCACGTAATACTGCTGGCTGATATCGGTGTTGGTCGTCTCGGTCTTCGTAATCGAAGCGAAAAACGGGTTCACGAGGATCCGTTCGGCCAGCTGCTTGATCGGTGCGGGCATCGTTGCCGAGAAGAGCAGCGTCTGGCGCTCGGTCGGGAGATAGGTAAAAATCTCGTTGATATCGTCCAGAAATCCCATGTCGAGCATCTCATCCGCTTCGTCAAGGATGACGGTGGAGGGGGCGAACCCTTTGAGCATGTCACGGCTGAGCATATCGAGCAGACGTCCGGGAGTGGCAATGATCACCTGCGCTCCACGCTCAATCAGGTCGATCTGGCGGTTATAGGAACTTCCGCCGTAGATCGTGACCGTTTTGACGCCGAGATGGCGTCCGAATTTGTAGATCTCGTCGCTCACCTGGTTGGCCAGTTCGCGTGTCGGGGTGATAATGAGGGTCTCAATCCCCCCCCTGAGATGCATTTTGTTCAGGGTCGGAAGGCCGAAAGCCGCTGTTTTCCCGGTCCCCGTGTGGGCCTGTCCGACAACGTCGCGACCTTCCATGATAACGGGGATAACCATCTCCTGAATCGGGCTGGGCTGGGTAAAGCCGGCGTAGTTGATGCTTTGCATAATCTCTTTGCGGAGGCCGAATGCCTCGAACGTCACGAGGTTTTCAGTCGTGTTTTCTGTGTTACTCATAATTCTACCTTTGTATGTACGCCATCCCCGCAAAAGAGAAACCCTTTTTCCGCCATTCGGAAACGTTTCCTCAAAAGCCCATGTTGCTACACTGTGCGGCTGCGGCGCTGTTGTGCCCTGGCTCGGGCCGAAATTTTCAGAGATCAGAATCTCTACCATGGAAGGTACCTTTGGAAAGCCTCTTTTATGAAGCCTTGCGAAGGTACCCAAAAATTTCGCGAATTATACCTGTTTCGAACATAATCTTCGCTGACAAAGCGGTATTAATAGAAGCTAAAGTTAACCTTCGGTTTCAAATCGTTTATATTTTGTCCGATTTTTTTAATCTTTTGCCACTATACTTCCGAAAATGATACAAAAAACAAGGAGAACAACGTATGTTTACCGTCAGAATTGAAAAAGAGTGCGGCTGTTTCAAACGCAGCGGCATGGAAAGCAGCAAAACATTCACGAACAAAGACGATGCAATGATCGAAGCAAGCCAGTGGGCCGCCGAAATGAACGAAACCTTTTGCCAGAAACACAATTTTTCGGTCGTCGAAGAAGGAAACGACCTTATGATCAAAGTAGAAATGAATTGATCCGGGGGGAACATTCCCCCTTACAGCTTGATTTTTACGCTTTTAACCGCCATTTTTTTCGACCAGATCGCCTCTTTAAGTTCCAGCAGCTCTCTCACCTCATCGTTAACCAGCCGATACGATACGTTTACTACCGCTTCGTCCGCCGCTCCCTTAGGCGGGAATTGGATCACTTTGGTCCCGTAGGCAGGGACCGAATTTTTTTCGACCGTTTGAGCCGCCAGGTGGGGAACCGTCGGTTTCCCCCGCTTGTTCAGGAAACGGGAGGTCAGCGAGCGCACTTCGGTCGCGATCAGTTTTTTCTTGCTGTAGTACTGGACTTCAACGAGAAGTTCACGCGCCCCGAACCCGCTGGGAAGCGCATGGGGCTGAGGGTTATTCAAAACGACCCGGATCCCTCCCGAATCGGCTTTGGCTTCCACTTTCAGGGCGTTCTGCCACATTTTTTCGGTATGGGCTCCGATGAACCCGTGCGACCGGATCAGCCGTTTCGTAACCTGGCCGTTGGCGTTGCGCAGCGTCGCGGCCACCCCTTCCTTGCGCGGTCCCATATGGCAATCGACGCACTGTTTCCCGCCGCTCTTGTATTCGGATTGCATGTCGGTAAAACGGTGTCCCTCTTCGGAGGTATCGTTGGCATGACAGACAAAACAGAGCTGGTCGGGATTGGTATCCATGAAATCACGCCGTTCGGTTTTGTGATAGGGAGATTTGGCATCGTCGTAAGGGCCGCTCATCATCCCGCTTTTCATCCAGCTGACGCGATGGATTCCCCGTTTGTTGTCGGGGAGGTTGTCGTGGATCTGGTCGATATTGTGGCATACGACGCAGTTGATCCCCTCGCTGATCGTATCGCTTTGAAGCGCTTTCGTCGCCGCGAGATTTTTATCGAGTTTCAAAGCGGCGATCGCTTCGTATTCGGCAGTCGTCGAGGTGACCGAGATGCGCGGGTTGTGACAGGCCGCACATTCGATCTTGATCGTATTGAGCGACTTTCCACTTTGCTTTCGGGCCACGTAATCGATCGTTTTACGGAAATATTCATCGTTGGCGTAATGGGATTTGGCATGCCACGAGTCTTCCCATTCCTTGACGATATGACTATGACACGCCTTGCATTTTCCGGAGTCTTTGAATTTGTCCCCCACCGCAACCACCTGCGCCCCCTCAAGGGCGAAGACCGCCACCGCTAACGCCGCCAACCAACGCATGAAACCCCCTTTTATCGATGTTTATCAAGCCAGACCATCAACCCTTTTTGAGCATGAAGCCGATTTTCCGCTTCTTCGAAGATCAGGCTTTGTTCCCCTTCGAGTACCGTTTCACTCACCTCGACGTCCCGGTAAGCCGGGAGACAATGGAGGAAAATCGCTTCCTCATCCGCCAGCGCCATCAGCGCCTCATCGACGATATACCCCTCAAACGCGCGGAGCCGCTGGGCTTTTTCCTCTTCCTGTCCCATCGAGATCCACGTATCGGTCGTCACGACGGTAGCCCCCGCAACCGCCTCTTTGGGATCGTTGGTGATCGAAATTTTCGCCCCGCTCTGCTGTGCAAAAGCCATGGCGTCGGCGATGATGGCCGGATCGCATTCATACCCCTTCGGAGTGGCGACGCGGAGTTCAAAACCGAGTTTACCGGCCAGCATCAGCCACGAATGGGTCATATTGTTGCCATCGCCGACGTAGGCGACGACGGGGTTTTTGTCTTTTCCGCACTCCATCATCGTCATGTAGTCCGCGAGCAGCTGCACCGGGTGATAACTGTCGCTGAGGCCGTTAATGACGGGGACTTTCGAATAGCGGGCGAACTCTTCGAGCTTGCTTTGCTCGTAGGTGCGGATCATGACCATATCGCACATGGAACTGATGACGCGGGCCGTATCCTTGACCGGTTCGCCGCGGCCGAGGTGGATATCGCGGTTGGAAAGAAACAGCGCATGGCCGCCGAGCTGATACATCCCGACTTCAAAACTCACGCGGGTGCGGGTCGAACTTTTCTCAAAGATCATTGCCAGCGTCTGGTTCGCCAGACGGGGGGTGAACGTTTTGGCTTTCACTTCGGCCTTGATCTGCAATCCGAGATTCAGGATATCGAGGATCTCCTCTTTCGAATAATCTTTTAATGTTAAAAAATGTCTCACAAGATTCCTTCGCTGCAAAAAATAATCATAGCATAAATTCATCGGATTAACCTAAAATTTTGGCTACCTCTTTAGCATGATAGCTGATGATGATATCGGCGCCGGCACGTTTGAATCCCACCATCGTCTCCATCATGACCCGGTTGTAATCGATCAACCCGGCATTTCCGGCGTATTTCAGCATCGCGTATTCGCCGCTGACGTTGTACACCGCCAGCGGGAGCGAGGAGGCTTCGCGGATATCGCGGATAATGTCCAGGTAGGCCAGTGCGGGCTTGACCATCAGGATGTCGGCCCCCTGCGCTTCGTCGGCCAGGCTTTCGCGCAAAGCTTCGCGGCGGTTGGCGGGATCCATCTGGTAGGTCGAGCGGTCTCCGAAGCTGGGGGTCGATTCGGCGACGTCGCGGAAGGGACCGTAGTAACCGCTGGCGAATTTGGTCGAGTAGCTCATGATGGGAAGATTGACGTACCCGCCCCCGTCGAGCGCATCGCGCAGCGTCGTGATGATCCCGTCCATCATCCCCGAAGGGGCGATCATGTCCGCACCGGCACGGGCGTGCACCAGCGCCTGCTGTCCCGAAATCGAGAGGGTCGCGTCATTGTCCACCGTTTCGTGAACATGGTCGAGAATCCCGCAGTGGCCGTGATCGGTGTATTCGCAAAAGCACAGGTCGGTAACGACGAACATCTTCGGGTACGCTTTTTTGATCGCGCGCACGGCGGTGGCGATGATCCCGTGGTCGCACAGCGCGTCGCTTCCGACGGAATCTTTCACCTCGGGAATCCCGAAGAGGATGATCGAATGGATCCCCAGCGACTGCAGCAGCTCGCACTCTTTTAAAATCTCGTCCAGCGACATCTGGTAAACACCCGGCATCGAGGCAACCTCGGTTTTGATCCCTTCCCCCGGACGAACAAACAGCGGATAGATGAAATCATCGACGCTCACATGGGTTTCGCGGACCAGTGACCGCAGGCGGGAATTGAGCCGTGTACGGCGAAAACGCTCCATAAAAATGCTCCAGTGTAAATCTAAGTGGGTAAGTGTATCGATACTTAGATTAAGAAAAGGAAATTATAATTGCCCCATGAGTATGCAACCAACCTTCGAAAAATCATCCGTAGCGAACCTGCCGAGCAAATACGGCCTTTTCAAAATCCGTGTTTATAAAGAGGGGATCCAGGAACACCTCGCCATTTTCACCGAGGGGTTCGAAAAAGCCGAAGCGCCGCTGGTGCGTATCCACTCCGAATGCCTGACCGGCGACACGCTGGGAAGCATCAAATGCGACTGCAACAACCAGCTCCACAAAGCCCTCCAGCTGATCGCGCGGGAAGGGGGAATGGTGATCTATCACCGCCAGGAAGGGCGCAATATCGGGCTCTTGAACAAAATCAACGCTTACGCGCTCCAGGACCAGGGGCGCAATACGATCGAAGCGAACGTCGAGCTGGGGTTCAAACCCGATCAACGTACCTACGACGTCGTGCGCGAAATCTTTCACGATTTCGGCCTCACCCGGATCCGTCTCCTCACCAACAACCCCGCTAAGGTGAGCGTCGTGGAGGGATTGGACGTCGAAATCACCGAGCGGATCCCCGTCATCATCGATCCCAACCCCTACAACGAAGGGTACCTTCGGGTTAAAAAAGAGTGCATGGGGCATTTCCTTGACTAATCTGCACCGATTGCTCCAGGAGCAGGAGATTACCCTCCCCGAACTTTTTTACCGGCGGGCCGAGCAGTACAAAGAGCTGCTGGCCAAATGGAACAAAATCCACAACCTCACCGGAGCCAAAACTCCCGCCCAGATCGATGAATTCATCGCCGATGCAGTGACTCCCGTTTCGTTTCTCCCCCGTGTCGCGACCGCGATGGATATCGGCACCGGGGCGGGATTTCCGGGGATGATCCTGGCGATGGCGATGGAGGAGACCCGCTTCACCCTCGTCGAACCTCTAGCGAAACGGGCCAGTTTTTTGCAGTTCGTCAAAGCCGATCTGGGACTGGAGAACGTCGAGGTCAAAGCGTTGCGCGTCGAGCAGCTCGAACCCAAAGGGTACGAGCTGATCACGTCGCGGGCCGTTACCGATACGCAGATGCTCCTGAAACTCTCCGAACCTTTTTGCGTTTCCGGGACCCTTTTGCTCTTTTACAAAGGGGAAAGAGTGTATGATGAAGTGGACGAAAGCCTCGATTACCAAATCATCGAAGCGCATAACCGCCATTACCTCCTGATAAAGAGATAATATGCTGAAACTGCTGTTGCTGATCGGCGTCCTGGCCGCCGTTTATTTCTTCTTTTTCAAGAAAAAATCGCTTACTCCCCCCTCAAACGACACAGGGATGGAAGAGGCCATGGTGCCGTGCGAAAAATGCGGTACCTTCGTACAGGCCAAAGAAGCGTTCCTGCGCGGGGGCAAGTCTTATTGCTCGCGCGAATGCATGGAGGGATGACATGATTCTGTTCGGTCATCCCTGCGTCTCCAGCGAGCCGTTTTACCATATCGACTCGGCCGAAGCGGTCCGCCACACCCCCGCCAACTCCGCGGTCGCCCTCTTCTATTCCCCCGAAAATCTGGATATCATCGCCTATCTGCGCACCAACGGCGTCCGGTTCGCCCTCTTCGTCGAAACGCCCACCGATGCGGTGATTGCCGAAAATCTCCGGGCCTCTTACCTCATCGCCTACCCCAAAAATGCCCAGGCCATCCAGAGCATTGCCGAGCACTACCTCTTTGACGCCAAAGTGCTGGGGCTCATCGACGATATCCGAGACCTCGACAAAGCGATCCAGATGCGGCTGGACGGGGTGATTTTCCCCGAGGCCATTATCAAGGTAACGACCTAAAGAGAGCTTTCCCTATTCCGCCCACTCCCGTTTGAGGTTTTTGTCGAGGCAGGCAAGGATTTCATACCCGATCGTCCCGACGGCTCGGGCGTAGTCGTTGGCGTTGTCAAAGATCAGCAACTCCTCCGCATCACCCGCGAAAACGGCGTTGTCCATCGAGATTCGTCCCCGCAGCGCGTTCCCCTGGGGCGTTGCATAACGGTTGGATGCGAGGCGATCGAGGCCGTTGGCGTATCCGAGATCGTACGTGGAGACCACCTCGTCGGCGGGGGCTTCATAAATCCCGTTGTACCCGATCCGCTCCCCTTTCCGGAGCAGACGGGTCGCGATCTTGTTCCCCCACAGCGACAGTACCGGCCGAAGCGGCGGAGCAGTCAATCCCCTGTCCATCTCCAGGCACCCGTACAGGGCGATCCCGGCACGCACCATATCGTCGCTGCAATTGCCGCTGCGGAATATCCCGGCGGAGTTGGAGAGGTGAAACCGCAGACTCCACCCGTAAGCCGGCGCGAGGGTGGAAGCTTTTTGCTTGAGTTCGTCGAAGCGTCGGCGCTGCCAGTACCATTCGGAGCTGAGGGTATCCGCGCTGCGCAAATGGCTCATTAACCCGATGCAGACGAGTCCCCGCTCTGCCATCCGCCCGAACGCCTCTTCCAGCTGTGCGGGGGCAATGCCGTTGCGGTGCATCCCCGTATCCGCTTTCAGCTCGACACGGGTGCCGGGAGAAAATTTTTCGATCTCTTCCAGCGCATTGACGGCATAGCTGAGTTTGGGGTTTTGCCGGGTCGGATGATCCGCCAGGATCAGCACGTTGTCAAAAAAACCGACGATTTCGAGCGCTTCGGCTTCGCTGCGTACCACGGCCTGCCTGACTCCGTACGCCGCGCACGCTTCGGCTACCATCACCGCTCCGTGCCCGTAGGCGTTATCTTTCAAAACAACGGCCATTTTATCTTTGGCTCCAACTTGGTGTGCGATAATGTCAAGATTATGTGTCAATGCCTCGCGGCTGAGTCTGATGGTTCCCATGGGCGTCCTGCGGGGTTGTGATGGCGCAATTATAGATCAAGGTAAATTAATGCGTTATTTCCCCGCCGAATTTGAACCCCAGAGTTTTGTCCAGCTCATTTTTCCCCATCCGCAAAGCGACTGGGCCCCTTACCTCGAAGAAGCGCGTGCTACGTTCGTCGCCATCGCCAATGCGATCGCCCGCTATGAGCCCTGCCTCATCGTCTGCGACGACGTCGACGTCGTCAAAGGGTATTTCCCCGACCAGACCAATCTGCTCTTCGTCCCCTACCAGACCGACGACACGTGGGCACGCGACTGCAGCGCCCTCACCGTCATCGACGAAAACGAAGACGAGCCGCTGCTGCTTGATTTTACCTTTACGGGATGGGGAGGAAAATTCGACGCTTCCCGCGACAACGCGATGAGTTCGGCGATCGCCCACGTCTACGGAGCACCGATGGAAAAAGTAGATCTGATCCTGGAGGGGGGAGGAGTCGAAAGCAACGGTGCGGGATCGCTGCTCGTCACCTCCGAGTGCCTCCTCAATTCCAACCGCAACGCCCACCTCTCCAAAGAACAGACCGAGGCGATTCTGCGAAGAGAGTTCGGGGCCGAGCAGATCCTGTGGCTCAACCACGGTTATCTGGCCGGGGACGACACCGACAGCCACATCGACACCCTGGCCCGCTTCATCGATACCGACACCATCATGTACGTCAAATGCGACGATCCGCAGGATGAGCATTACGAGGCACTGCGGAAAATGGAAGCCGAACTCAAAGCGCTCCGCAATCTTGAGGGAGAGCGGTTTACCCTGATCCCCCTGCCGATGTGTTCCCCCGCCCACTTCGAAGGGGAACGCCTTCCGGCAACTTACGCCAATTTCCTCATCATCAACGACGCGGTACTGTTGCCCGTCTACAACGACCCGCACGACGCCGAAGCGATCGAAATCTGCCGCAAGGCGTTCAGAGGACGCGACATCGTCCCCATCGACTGCTCGATCCTCATCCGCCAGCACGGGTCGCTGCACTGTGTTACGATGCAGTTCCCCGAAGAGGTGTCGTTGCGATTTTGATGCTCACATTGCCGGCAAAGCCGGCAATGAACTCGTCAGCCGAGGGCTCACGCGACCTTGTCGCTTTTTGCGATTTTAAAAGCGACCAAACGAGCAAAGCCCGTTGAGTCGGCAGGGACGGCCTGGTCGGTACTTCGTACATCGGCCTGGTTCCAAAGCTAAAAAAGCCAAGCAGTTGGCTTTTTTCACGCTTTTCACCCATACAACCCCCTAAAGCTTCTCGCATCTTCCGGATGCGAGAGAAATCATCGACCAATTGCTTATTTAAAGAGGATGCTAAAGCCGGAATAGAGGAAATAGCCCGAAGCGGCGAAGAGTAATACGGTCAATGCGATACGTCGGTAGGTTGGTTTCATAACGAAAGTATAGCGATTTAACACTAATGTAACACTTTTTTTCTACACTTCTTCATATTTGCTTAAGGAACAGATTTATGAAGAATTTTACCCTTCTCTCGCTGGCAGCCGTTGCTGCGCTCGCCACCGAACCCGTCACGATCCAGAAGATCACCGTCGAAGCCTCCTCGGCTCAAAGCGACGGCAAAACCGTCTCGGCAGACGAAATGGTCAAATTCTCCCGCCAGTCCGACCTGGGGGAGATGCTCTCCTCAACCTTACCCGAAATCACCCATGTCCGCGCCAGCGGGGTCGGTAACGACATCATCCTGCGCGGATTGAAAAAAGACAACATCAACGTCACGATCGATGATGCCAAAGTGTGTGGCGCCTGCCCCAACCGGATGGATCCCCCCGCGATGCATGTCTCCAGTAGCCAGATCGCCGCGGTCGAAGTCAAGGAAGGCCCTTTTGACGTGACCCAGTTCGGCAGTCTCGGGGGAGCAATCAACGTCGTCACCAAAGATCCCGCAAAAGGGATTCACGGGGAAGTCTCCGCAACGGTAGGAAGTTTCGACTACCGTAAAGCCGGCGCCACCCTCGAAGCGGGTAACGACACCGTGCAGGCGGTGGTAGGGTACAGCCGCGAGACAAGCAGTCAGTACAAAGACGGTGAGGGGCGGACGATGGCCGAGCAGCTCGTCGCCAAAGGGGCCGCCCTCGGCGATCAGTACAAGACGGACGAGATCGACCGTGACGCGTATGAGCGGACGAATTTCTGGACGAAACTCGTTTTTACCCCGACCGACACCGACAAGGTGACCTTTTCCTATTTCGGGGACCGCGCCGACGATGTCCTCTACCCCGCGTTCGGGATGGACGCCCAGATCGACGATACCGACATGTTCAACGTCAAGTACCAGAAAACCGATCTCGGCGCATGGTCTGACGAACTCAAACTCGAAGCCTATCACTCCAAAGTCGTCCACGAGATGGGGACCGAATTTCGCAATTCCGGAACCGGCATGACCTACCGCACCCACGCCGTCGAAGCGACGATCAAGGGGGCACGGATCGAAAACACCTTCACCCTCTCCGACGTCAAAACGACGCTTGGAATCGATACGAGCGTACGCAACTGGAACGGCCGGTGTGAATCCGAACCGACCGATGCTCCCCGTCAGACCCGCATCCCCGATGTTGATACGAAAAACATCGGCATCTACGCCGAAGCGGCCCGATCGATCAGCCAATTTGATCTCTCGGCAGGTGTGCGCTATGATGCCACCTCGATCAAACCCGATCGCGGGTTGGCAAACGTCAGCGGCTACCTGATGCAAACGACCGACGTACGCAATTACCTGAGTGCTATGCCGGATCGCGATTTCGACAACATCAGCGCCAACCTGATGGCCAAGTACAACTATTCCGCTCACGGTCATCTCTTCCTCGGAGCAGGCCAGTCGGTCCGCGTCCCCGATGCCCGGGAGCTCTATTTCATCAATGACAGTAACATTCCGGTAAATAATGGGGTACTGGCAATGGCGGGGAACACCTCACTGGATGAAACGATCAACCGTGAAATCGACCTGGGGGTCGAACACACTCTCGGAAATCTCCACGTCAAGGGGACAATGTTCTACAGCGACCTCAAAGATTATATCTATACCTATAAAACGGGAATGACGACGACGTTTGCCAACATTGATGCCCGGATCGTCGGATTCGACCTCTCGGCCGATTACGCCCTGAGCGATACGTGGATGATTGAAACCGGCATGGCCTACCAGAAAGGGACCAAAAAAGACCCTTCACAGCTGGGAGCGGGACAGAGTGACAAAGACCTCGCCGAAATCCCGCCGATGAAAGGACGTATCGCCCTCGTATTCGACAATACGACCGATTACGCCATGGCCGAATGGCTGGGAGCCCGTTTCCAGACCATCGATTCGGACAACGGCGAAAAAGAGATCGCCGGATACGGTATCCTCAACCTCAAATACGGTCACGATTTCTCGAACGGCTTCTCGGTCATGACCGGGATCAACAATTTCTTTGACCGCACCTACGCGGTGAGCAACAGCTACATCGGGCGGGGCGTCCTCACCGGAACGGGAACCGAACCAACCGTCCTCAACGAACTGGGCCGAAACTTCTACGCCACCCTCAGCTACAAATTCTAAACCCCTGCCCTTCGGGGCATCACCGTTTCATCAACGCTTCACGATTCTCGAAAAACCACCCGAACGCAAACATCAGCCCCGGCGTCTTCGCCCTGGTCTCGTCCATCGCAAATGCTCTGGCCTCGCTGATCGGGATCTCGATCACCTCGATCGATTCGGCGTCCACTCCGCCCCCTTCGCTGACCCGCATCGTCTCATCCGCTTCGGCGTAATAGAGGGTCTGAACCGACCCGGCAAATCCGACCGCCGTGTAAAACGAGGTGATCCGAACGATTGTTTCGGGGGGGACGTCGTAGCCGCACTCCTCCACAATCTCTTCGTGGGCGATGTTGACGAGGGGAATCTCCTTGTCGACGATTCCGGCGCACAGCTCGTAGGTGTAACCGTCGCCGTTTTTGAGATAGACGGGGGGACGGAACTGCCGCACGACGATAAGGGTATCGCGGGTACGATGGTACAACAAAACGGCGACGCTGTCATGGACGCCGACCATATCCCACGTTTTGGAAATTCCTTCCTGCCGATAGGCCATCCGCACCGGCCGCAGATAGAGGGAATCTTCGCACGGGAGCAGACGTACCTCATCGATCATTAGTGCCCCCTCCTAGAACGGTTTTGCTTTGAACGTCTGATGATCGACATAGTAGGTTTCGTGGAAATCGAAATAGGGTTTTCGGATCGGTTTTTTTGCAAGCGCCTGCTTGAACTGGCGATCCATTTTCTCGCGGATCGCCTTGAAGGCTCTGGCCTCTTTGCCGCTGAACCCTTCGGTTTTTTTCTTCATGACGCTGAGCGGATCGATCGCGGCACTCCCCGAATACATCCCGAAATGCAAATGCGGCCCCGAAGAGAGGCCGGTTGAACCGACGTAGCCGATCACCTGCCCCTGCTTCACTTTCGATCCCGTTTTGATCCCCGACTTGAACGATTTTTGGTGGGCGTAGAGGCTGGTGAGACCGTTGGAATGGCGAATTTTGATCGTTTTGCCATACCCGTTGGAATACCCCGCGAAACTCACCTTCCCGTCCCCGGTAGCGAGGATCGGCGTCCCCGGACGCGCCCCGAAATCGACCCCGAGGTGAGCGCGGTACCGTTTTAGAACCGGGTGGAAGCGGCTCTTGGTAAAACGGGAGGTAATACGGGGATTACGCATCGGGAGTTTGAAGATGAATTTCTCGTACTGCGCCCCTTTTTCATCATAATAGCGTCCGTCGCTATGGCGGTAGACGGCGTGGCGTTTTCCCCCCACTTCGATCATCGCGCCGTGCACCTCCGGCATCGAAAAGGGTTTTCCGAGGCGGTATTTCTGGGTATAGACCATTACGATCGGGTCCCCTTTTCTGATCCCCTTGCGAAAATCGACCCTCCCCTTGAACATTTTGACGAAAACCGACGCGAGGTTTTTGGAACCCGTCGTTTTGAGGATATCATCGTAAGGAATCGTCTGAAGGGGGATATAGAGCGTCTCCGTATACGATTCGCTCACGATGGGGGTGACCTTCATCCGGTACCCTTTGCCCGCAACATGGTACACCTGCAACTGAAGCTCGTCATTGACGGGGATCAAAATCTGCCGGATGATTTTCCTGTCATCGACGAGCATCTGGCAATTAGCGTTATAGGGGATATCTTCGGTCAGTTTCTGGTCTTCTTTGTCCATATTGTAATAGACCGAGAGGGGGATTTTTTTGCGCTCCAGAAAGCTCAAAAAACTCTCCCCGTCTTTCCATTTAAAAGGCTTTACAACCGCACCGAAAAGGAGCATGGGCAACAATAACAACGCGAGGAACCGACCCATTCTCATCCTTCAGTGAACTACCCCTTTTACCCGGACAAAAGAGGAAAAAAGAAATAAATAATAGCAAAAATTCCATTTACAAAGACTCCTTAGGCTATAATCCCCCCTACTTACTTCCTAAAAAGGTTACCAAGATGCGCATCTGGTTTATCTCCCTGATCACTTTCGGTGCACTCTGCGCCGAGCCCATCACGACTCCCCTGCTCGAGGTCCAGAACGACCGTGCGGCGGTGAATTCGGGGCATCTGCAAAAAGGGATGAGCGGCTTCATCCTCCGTCAGCTCGACCCTTCCCACACCACGATTATCGCCAATACCGTCGTCGAACAGGTCAATCCTGCCAACGGTCGTGCCATCCTCACCCTTCGCCCCTATGACGGGGTACATCAGGATTCCCTTCCCTCGGGGAACTGGAGCGTCAAAGCCTCCGATACCGCCGTACTCGCGTACGATTATTCCCGCGCCCTGCTGATCGCCCCCAGTGAGGACGCCTACGAAATCATCACCAAAAGCATGCCGGATGTCGAATGGGTCCACCCCGATAACTTCGCCGCCTACCTCTCCCGCGAAGGGCATCCGACCCCGACGGTAGAGGATTTCAACCGTTACTGTACAGCCAATTCGGTCGGGCTCCTCTACGTCCAGAGCGCCGATACCCTCTTCACCCTCGACTGCAAAAGCCTGGCGCTGCTCCAAAACGCCCCCTCGCGCGCGTCCGCCCAAAAGGGGATGACTCCGTTTTACAGCCGTATCCCCTCGATCCGTGCCGCATGGTGGGGAGAGGGGAGCTCACGCCTCGACGCGTACGAGCCCTATTACCTCGACGTGATCGCTTTAAACAATCCCAAAAACAAAGCGCTATATGAGCTCTACAAAGCAAAATTCAGCGATAAAAGTGCACTATTGCGCCATTTCGACCTGAAGGAATAACCCATGATTGCCCCCGGTGCCATCGACTTTTTTACCAATCTTCTGGGCCAGGAGAACGTTTACTTCGACAAAGCCCACCTGATCGCCTACTCCTACGACGCCACGCGGGAGCGGTTCGAGCCCGACGCCGTCCTCTTCCCCCGCCACGAGCAGGATGTGAGCGATATCCTCCGCTACTGCAACGAACACCGGATCGTCATCGTCCCCCGCGGGGCGGGAAGCGGATTTACCGGCGGCGCCCTCCCGGCCCACGGCGGGATCGTCCTCGCGTTTGAAAAGCACATGAACAAGATCCTCGAAATCGACATGCAGAACATGGTCGCAATCGTCCAGCCCGGCGTCATCAACAAGGATCTCCAAAAGGCGGTCGAAGAGGTGGGGCTGTTTTACCCTCCCGATCCGGCGTCGCAGGAGTACTCCACCATCGGCGGCAACGTCAACGAAAACGCCGGGGGGATGCGGGCGGCCAAATACGGGATCACGAAAGACTACGTGATGGCGATCCGTGCCGTCCTCCCCAGCGGCGATATCATCAAGGCGGGCAAACGGACGATCAAGGACGTCGCGGGGTACAACATCGCGGGAATCCTGATCGCCTCCGAGGGGACCCTCGCGGTGACGACCGAAGTGACCCTCAAGCTCCTCAGTAAACCCAAAATGACCAAAACCGCGATGGGGATCTTCCCCACCGTCCACGACGCGATGGAGGCGGTTTACAAGACGATGGCCAGCGGCGTTACCCCCGTCGCGATGGAGTTCCTCGACAACCTCACGATCCGAGCGGTGGAGCAGACCTATTCCAAAGGGCTTCCGGTTGAAGCGGGGGCCATCCTCGTCACCGACGTCGACGGAAACCTCGAAGAGGACCTCGATTTCCAACTGGACGTCATCGAGCGGGTTTTCCGTGAAAACGGATGCAGCGAATTCAAGATCGCCCAGAATGCCCAGGAGGCCAGCGACCTCTGGTTCGCCCGCCGCAACGCCAGCCAGTCCCTCGCTGTCTACGGCAGCAAAAAGCTCAACGAGGACGTTACCGTCCCCCGCTCGGCCCTCCCGGAACTGCTGGAGAAATTCTACGCGATCGCCGACAAATACGGCATCAAGATTCCCTGCTTCGGCCATACCGGGGACGGCAACGTCCACACCAACGTCATGGTTGACGGCAAGGACCCCGAACAGGTCAAAATCGGCTACAAGGCGATCGAAGAGGTGTTCCAGGCGACGATCGACCTGGGGGGAACGCTCAGCGGCGAGCACGGCATCGGGCTGGCCAAGGCTCCCTACATGGGAATGGCCTTCACCCCCGAGGAGATGGCGCTGTTCCAGTCGATCAAACGGGCGTTTGATCCCAACAACATCCTCAACCCCGCCAAGATGGGGCTCGAATAGCCGATGGAAATCACATCGCTCTGGAAGCATCTCAAGCTCTTTATCCGGGCGATGTTCGATCCCGACATCACCGTCTACGCTTCCAGTCTGAGCTTTTATACGATCTTCACCGTCGTTCCGCTGCTGATCATTTCACTCAGCCTCATCGCCAACGTCCCCGTTTTCGAAGCGCAATACGCCAAAATCCAGCTTTTCATCTTCGAGAACATCATGCCCGTCCATACCGAGGCGATCGCCCATTACCTCGAATCGTTTTTCCAGAACTCGGTGCAACTTGGGGTGATCGGATTTGCGACGATGGTGATCTCCTCGATGCTCTTTTTCCAGAATTTCGAACACATCGCCGAAAAAATCTACAAGGCCCCACAGCGCCGTTTCTGGGACGCGGTTACTACCTACTGGACCCTCATCACCCTCACCCCGATCGTCCTGATCGCCTCGATGAGCCTGCGGGGCTATATCCAGGCCTCATTTGAAAACGCCCTCGTCGTCGCAGCCCTCTCGATCTTCCCGTTTTTGCTGCTGTGGGGAATCTTTTTCGTCATCTATAAAATCGCGATCAACGCCGAGGTCCCGACCCGCGCGGCGGCGCTGAGTTCCTTCGTCGTCGCGATCGTCTGGGGAGTCGCCAAAAACAGC
Organism: uncultured Sulfuricurvum sp.; assembly: GCA_964491035.1. Lineage (GTDB taxonomy): Bacteria > Campylobacterota > Campylobacteria > Campylobacterales > Sulfurimonadaceae > Sulfuricurvum. The sequence continues at coordinate 5,725 of CAZBIR010000007.1, read as the reverse complement.
TTCGTCCAGTACGTTTTTATGAACCAGACCTACGCGACGATGTACGGATCGTTCTCGTCACTGATCTTTTTCTTCCTCTGGATCTACGTTTCGTGGATCATCGTCATCTACGGGATGAAGCTATGCTATCTGATAAGCCGCCCCGACGAGCGTAGCGAGCCCGAGCGCCCCTAAACCCCAGAACGCCTCTTTGCGCCACATCGCCCCGATCGCGAGGGCGATGCTGAGCCACCCCGCCCACATCGGTACCGCCACATCGTGCACATCCCCCGCTTCGAACAATGCGACGAGCCACGGATCGAACAGCTCTCCCCACCCCGCCAGGTGGAGAGCCGAAACGGCGGGATAATAGAGATTGAACGCCAGCGCCAGAGGGATCGAGCCGATATGGGCCCAGCCGAATTTTCCGAAAACGGCGAGCGATATCGGCAGCAGGACGAGATAGCACCAGATGTGAAGGGCCAGAAAGATCTGCCAAGCCTTCCAGTGCTCATAGTAGCGAACAAAAACGAAGATCGAAAGAACCCCAAACGCCGAAAACCAGAACCCGAGGGCAAAAAAGAGCTTCGGCCAGAACGCGAGGAGCACCCCCACCGCGATCAGAAGCGTCTGAAACGAGATAATTTTAATCCCCCGGTCATACAGCCAGTAGCCGACGGCAAGCATCCCGAACGCGCGCACCATCGCCGGGTTGAACTCCAGCGCCCAGAGGTAGAAAAACAAGATCCCCGCCACGACGACAAACAGATCGCGGTTCCCGTGTCGCCAGGGAAAATAGCGCCCCTGCACCCAGCGGTAAGGGCTTCGGAGGAGGAAATAGGCGACGAGGCTGATGATCCCGTAGTGATAGCCGCTGATCGAGAGGATATGGCTGAGCCCCATCGCCCCCACCTTCTCCTGCAGCTCCTGAGAAAAGGGGGTCGCGACAAACAGCGCGCCGTAGAGTTCCTGCATCCACCCGTCCTCATGGGCTGCGGCGATCGAGCGGTACCACCGCTCTTTCAACGAAAGCTCGGGATAGACCTCCTGAATGTTCCCCCGTGTCCGGAACCCGCTTAGGTAGTCCAGAAACGTCACCTTCGCCACCCTCAGCTCGACGAGCACTTCCCGCCCTCTCAGATCACGCAGGTAGGGACTCATCGCCGAGCGCACCGCAGTGCCGTTCTCGAGACGGAATTTGATCGAAGTCATCGGTTTTTCGCCGATGAGCCGCACCTCCTGATCGATCACCGACGCGCGGACGAGGGGATCGTCGAAGCGGGTCAGTTCTCGGTACTGCAGATATTCCCACGAAAGGGAGAGGGAAGCGATAATGAGGAGAAAAAGGAGAAAGAGCGCGCCGCTTTGGCGGTCAAAGAGGTCGACGCGCTCGAGCTTGTTCATCTATATCACCGGCATCGAAACGACTTCGTTATCCCCCACATTCATCGTCGCGCTTTTCATGTCGATGTTTTCATACACGATCTGCGCCGCTCCGAACGTCGGTCGGTCGACGAAACGGGTGAATTTTTTCTGGAACATCAGCTTCACATGTCCCGTCGGGCCGTTACGCTGCTTTCCGATGATGATTTCGGCCTCTTCCTCTTCCTTCTCGACGTATTTGGAGACGTACTCCTTCCCCGCGGCGATTGCCTCTTTCTCCCGTTCTTTTTCCTCCTTGTAAAGATAGACGTCGTTACGGTAGACGAAGAGGATGATGTCGGCGTCCTGCTCGATCGAACCCGATTCTCGGATGTCGCTGAGCATCGGCCGTTTATCGGCGCGCGATTCGAGCCCCCTGTTGAGCTGCGAGAGGGCGACGATGGGGATGGAGAGTTCCCGCGCGAGCATCTTGAGCCCACGGGAGATCTCGCTCACTTCGAGGTGGCGGTCTTTTCCCCCCGTGCCGTTCATGATCTGGAGATAGTCGATGACCGCCAGTTCGATTTCGGGGTGGCGGCTTTTGAGTTTACGCAGCTTGGAGCGGAGCTGGTGGATGTTGACCGAGCCGTGATCGTCGACGAAGAGCTTGGAACTGCGCATCTTCTCCACCGCATCGTTCAGCCGCTTCTCCTCCTCGGCGTTCAGATCCCCGACCCGCAGCCGCTGCAGCTGGATCGAGGTCTTGACGCTCAGCAGCCGCAGCATCAGCTGCTCCGCGGGCATCTCGAGGGAGAAAAAGGCGACCCCCCGCCCCTTTTCAAGAAGGTTCTGGACCATATTGAGGGCGAAAGAAGTTTTCCCCATCGCCGGACGCGCCGCGATGATGACGAGGTCCCCTTTTCCGAATCCCGTCGTCATCTTGTTGAGCTCCGCGTACCCCGTGTCGACGCCGACGAGGATCGCGTCTCCGCGCGCTTTCATCTCCTCGATATAGGCCATCGTCGCATCGGTCACCTCGGGGGCGTCGCGAAAATCGGTCGTTTGCGAACTCTGGGTGATCTCGTAGAGCTTTTTCTCGACGAGATCGACGACGTCGCTTCCCCCCAGATCCTCTTCGAGGGTGACCCGTTTGATCTCGGTCGTGAGGCTCAGGAGATGGCGCTTGATCGATTTGTCCTTGATCTCCTGGACGTAGGCCTTGGTGTTCGCGATCGGGTTGGCGGTGAGAATCTCGACCATCACCCGCTCGTCAAACTGCCCCTTGCCGCTCAGCTCTTTTTTGATGAACTCCTCATCGATGGGGAGGTCGCGGTGGGAGAGGGAGAGCATCGCGCGGTAGATCTCCTGATGCGCCGAGAGGTAAAAATCCTCCGGGGAAAGGAGTGCTTCGAACTCGTCGAACTGGGACGGGTCGAAAATGATCGAGCTGAGGATCGAGCGTTCAAAGGCCAGATTGTACAGTGATTCTTCCATCTAGTTTGCCTCCGGCAGACGCCGCATGAGCAAAACAAGGGTACCGCTTTTTGCTCTAAGCAAAAATGTTTCCTCGAAAGCCCATACGGCTACGCTGAGACCGCTTGGGTCACTAAAGCTTGCCCCTGACGGGGCAGAATCGTTTCGTCTCATTATTCTTCCTCTTTGGCCATCTTTTCGACCTCTTCGACAAAACGCTCCACGAGCTTCTCCTCGTCGAGACGGGCGA
>CAZBIR010000007.1:0-2561 GCA_964491035.1 uncultured Sulfuricurvum sp. | reverse complement strand
TTTTCGACCTCTTCGACAAAACGCTCCACGAGCTTCTCCTCGTCGAGACGGGCGACGACTTCCCCCCTGACCATCACAAGCCCCGATCCCTTGCCGTACGCGATCGCGACGTCGGCGTGCTTGGCCTCTCCGATCGCGTTGACGACGCACCCCATGACCGAGAGGTCGAGGGGCTTTTTGATGTGTTTGACCCGCGCTTCGATCAGGCTGACCGCGCTCACCAGATCGGCCTCGATCCGTCCGCAGGTGGGGCAGGAGATGATGTTGGGCCCCTCTTTGGCCACCCCGCTGTCTTTGAGGATCGCACGCCCCACCCGGATCTCCTCTTCGAGTTCCCCGGTGATCGAGACGCGCATCGTGTCCCCGATCCCCTCCAGCAGCAGCGTCCCCAGGCCGATCGCACTTTTGATCGTCGCGTGAAATACGGTCCCCGCCTCGGTCACCCCCAGATGAAACGGGTAATCGTTTCTGGGGCGCAGCAGACGGTACGCCTCGACCGTGCGCTGGACGTCGCTGGCCTTGAGAGAGACCTTGATGTCGGTGAATCCGAGGTCTTCGAGAAACTTGATGTTGTACTCGGCCGAAGCGACCATCCCCTCCGGCGTTGCGCCGTAGCGCTGTTCGAACTCTTTCTCCAGGCTCCCCGCATTGACCCCGACCCGGATCGGAATGTTGCGTTCAGAGCATGCCTTGACGATCTCTTTGATCCGGTTTTTCTCCCCGATGTTTCCGGGGTTAAAGCGGATACAGTCGACGCTCTCGGCTGCGATAAGGGCGAGCTTGTAGTTGAAATGGATATCGGCGACGAGGGGGAGCGATATCTGTTCCCGGATCGCTTTGAGCGCGTACGCATCCTCTTCGTCGGGAACGGCGACCCGGACGATATCGCACCCCGCGAAATGGAGACGGTTGATCTGCTCGACCGTAGCGGCCACATCGGCGGTGCGCGAATAGGTCATCGACTGCACCGAAATCGGGGCATCCCCCCCGATGGCGACGTTTCCGACAAAAATCTGTTTGGTAGGATGGCGTTTTATCATGAAACGATTGTAACGACAATGATGTTAATTTTACGTAAATTCGACCGGGTCCATGTCGATCTCGCACAGCGGCGATTTGACGCATTTGATCGCGCGGATCAGGTCGGTGCTTTTGTCGGCACGCAGGAGGATCTGGAAACGGTATTTCCCCGCGAGCCGCTCGATCGGGGACGCTCCGTGTCCCATCACTTCGACCGCCTCGATCGCCCGCAGCGACTGGAGGGCCGATTCCATCTCCCCTTTTGCCTTGAGGCCGTTTTTATGGGCGTAGAGCAACCGGGCGAGCTTTTTGTGGGGAGGATAAAAACCTTCCCGAAGCTTGAGCTCATCGCGCAGAAATAACGCGTAATCGTCCAGGTAACGGCGGAAAAAGGACTCGTTGAAACTCTGCACGAGCACCGTTGCTTCCCCCGCCCTGCCGCTGCGCCCGGCGATCTGCACCAGCAGCGAGAGGGCTTTCTCCCGCGCGCGGTAATCCCCCTGCGCGAGGATATTGTCGATCCCCATCACCACCGCCAGGGCGATATCATGGTAATCGTGCCCCTTGGAGAGCATCTGGGTTCCCACCAGCAGATCGATCTCCCGGTCGTTGAACGCTCGCAGCACTTTGACCAGCTTGTTCTGGGTCGTGATGACGTCGCGATCAAACTGCGAAACCCGCAGCTCTCCCGAGAGCTTCGCAAAATGCTCCACCGCCTCGGCCGTCCCCAGCCGCGACGTCTCCAGGTGCCCCCCCTGGCATTTGGGACAGATTTTCGGGACGATCTCGGTATAGTTGCAATAGTGGCATTTGAGGGCCCGGGCGTTTCGGTGCAGGCTCATCCCGACGCTGCAAAAAGGGCATTCAACCGCATAGCCGCACGCGTCGCAGACGAGGTATTTGAAATTGGCCCGCGTCGGGATAAAAACGATCCCCTGGTGTCCCGCGCGGAAATTGGCCATCACCGCCGCATCGAGGCCGGGGGTCAGCGCCTCGATCGAAGGTTCGAAAACGTAGCGCCGCCGCGAGTTGAAATACCCTCCCCGCAATCGGAACGAAGGGAAACGGGCATAGCTGGAAAGGCTCGGGGTAGCGCTCCCCAGCACGACGGGGATCCCCAACAGTGCGCCGAGGTAGAGGGCCATGTCGCGGGCATGGTAGCGGGGGCGGGAGGAGGACTTGTAGCTCTCGTCGTGTTCTTCATCCACGACGATCAGCCCCAGTTCACGGATCGGCAGAAAAAGCGCCGAGCGGGGACCGGCGACGATCCGCGCGCTCCCCTCGTCGATGCGCTGGAGAACCTTTTTTTTCTGGGCCGGGGTCATCTTGGAATGCCACAGCACGACCGCATCGCCGAAGTGGTTTTTAAACCGTTTCTCCATCTGCGGCGTCAGGGAAATCTCGGGAAGCAGCAGCAGGCACCGCTTCCCCCTCATGAGCACCTCGTCCATCCGCTTCATGTAAATCTCGCTCTTCCCGGCCCCCGTATCCCCGAACAGAAGGGCCACGGAGTGGGAACGGAGAAAATCGAGCGCTTCGGA
>CAZBIR010000006.1:45971-51784 GCA_964491035.1 uncultured Sulfuricurvum sp. | reverse complement strand
ATAGCTCTCGTCGCTGTTGGTAATCAGTTCTACCAGTGCTTTTTCAATCGAGGCAAAACGGCGCGAATCGATATCGATCACGCGCTGATCCACCGGAATGGGAGAAACGGCCATCGTGGGTCTCCTGTTTCGGAATGGGTGGAAACATCTCTGAAGAATACTATAGGCTAAAGCGAAAAAAGTGTCAAGTTTAATACAGATCAAACTCCATCTTCGCTAAAATCGTCCAATTTTTAACTACCGGAGAATTCCCGCATGAACGAAGCCAAATACATCTGGATGAACGGCAAAATGCTCCCCTGGAGCGAGGCAAAAATCCACGTCCTCTCCCATACGCTGCACTACGGCAACGGCGCGATCGAAGGGACCAAAGCCTACAAAACCCCCAAAGGGTACGCGATCTTCCGCCTGAGCGACCACACCAAGCGCCTCATCGAGTCGGCCAAGATGACCCTCATCACCGTCCCCTACACGATCGAAGAGCTGAACCGCGCACAGATCGAACTGCTCAAAGCCAACGGGTTTACGGGGGAAAACGTCTACCTCCGCCCGATCGTCTACCTCGGTTATGGCGTCATGGGGGTTTACCACAAAGAAGCTCCCGTCGAAGTGGCCGTCGCCGCATGGGAATGGGGTGCCTACCTTGGCGAAGAGGGGATGAAACGGGGGATCCGTCTCAAAATCTCCTCGTTCAGCCGCCCCAACAACAAATCGAACATGGGGAAAGCCAAAGCGGTCGGGAACTACCTCAACAGCCAGATGGCCAAATTCGAAGCGGTCGAAGCGGGCTATGACGAAGCGCTCCTCCTCGACGATGAGGGGTACGTCGCCGAAGCGAGCGGCGCGGCGTTTTTCATGATCAAAGACAACGAAATCGTCACGCCCCCCAACGACAACTCCCTGGCCTCAATCACCCAGAAAACGGTCATCGAACTGGCCGAGTACCTGGGGTACAAAGTGACCCGCCGCCGCATCAGCCGCGAGGAGATCTACACCGCCGATGAGGCATTCCTCACCGGCACCGCCGCCGAACTCACCCCCGTGCGTGAAGTGGACGCCCGCGTCCTGGGCGCCGGCGGGCGCGGACCGATCACCGAAAAACTCCAGAGCGGCTATTTCGACATCGTCTGCGGGCGCAATCCCGATTTCGATCACTATTTGACGTACATTGACTAAACTAGGGTATAAATCGACAGACAATCCGGTCTGCGATAGAGACCAATACACGAAAGAGGATCCGGCATGGCCAGTGATATGAATGACTATTTCAACAAAAAGAAAAACGAAAGTCAGCGGGGAAGCGGCGGGTTTCAGACCCCGAAGCCCCCTAAAATCGACTTCAACATGAGCGGCCAGAAAGCCGGGATGCTCTGGCTGATCGGGGGGTTCATCCTCATACTCGTCCTGGCCAAACCTTTCGTCATCATCAACGAAGGGGAGAGGGGTATCCTCTCGACCAACGGTAAATACGAATCGCAGGCCCTTCTCCCGGGGCTCCATTTCCTGATCCCGATCATCCAGAAAGTCTACATCGTCGATACCAAGGTACGGATCATCAACTACACCGACGTCGCAGACCGTCCTGCCGCCGCAGGCGAGGGGATTTTGCTCAAACCCACCATTACCGTCCTCGACAAACGCGGTCTCCCCGTCGGGATCGACCTGACGGTCCAGTACCGCCTCAACGCACAGGTGGCCGCCCAGACCGTATCAAACTGGGGATTCAGCTGGGAAGACAAGATCATCGATCCCGTCGCCCGCGATATCGTCCGCAACGTCGTAGGACAGTACGAAGCCGAGAACCTGCCGATCATGCGTAATGCAATCGCCACCCAGATCGAAGCGGGAATCCGCAAAAGCGTCGAGGGGCAGAAAAACGCCCCCGCCGAACTCGAATCGATCCAGCTGAGGGAGATTATCCTCCCTGCGAAAGTCAAAGAGCAGATCGAACGGGTTCAGCTCGCCAAGCAGGAGGTCGAACGGGCACAGCAGGAGGTCGAACGGGCCAAACAAGAGGCGCTCAAAAAAGAGACCGAAGCCCAGGGGGCCGCCAATGCCCTGACCATCGAAGCGCAGGCACAGGCCAAGGCCAACCAGCTCATCGCCAATTCCCTCACGCCGGGGCTGCTCAAACTCGAACAGGTCAAGGTACAGGGGAAATTCAACGAAGCGCTCAAAGAGAACAAGGATGCCAAGATTTTCCTCACTCCCGGAGGCTCAACCCCCAACATCTGGGTCGACATGAAAACCGAACACACCCAGAAAATTTCTTCCAAGGAATAATCCGGGCCTCTCCTCCTCGGAGGGTTTGGGAGGGATTCAAGCGTGAATTCCTTTCAAATACGCAAAAGGCTCCCTATGAATCTTGACCATATCGACTGGCAAAAATCAGAACTCCTCCCCGTTATCGTGCAGGATGCGGCAACCCTCGAGGTGCTGATGATGGCCTACATGAACCGCGAAGCCCTCGAGCTCTCCCTCGCTACCAAAATCGCCCACTACTATTCCCGCTCCAAGCAGCGGCTGTGGAAAAAGGGGGAGAGCAGCGGCCACTTCCAGCACATCGAGCGCTTCTTGCTCGACTGCGACAACGATACCCTTCTCCTCCTCGTCCGCCAGGAAGGGGTAGCGTGCCATACGGGGCGCAAATCGTGCTTTTTCACCGACATCGAAAGCGGCGAGGCGATCAGCGAACCGCAAATCGATACGGCATCCGCCTACGGTATCATCGACGAACTCTACCATATCATCCTCAGCCGCAAAAACGCCGATCCCGAAACCTCCTGGACCGCCAAGCTCCTCAGCAAAGGGGATAACGCCATTTTGAAAAAAGTGGTCGAAGAGGCGGGAGAATTTTCCTTTGCGATCAAAGACGGCAACGAAGATGAAATTATTTACGAATGTGCCGATTTAGTCTACCACGTCCTGGTCGCGCTGGGGCATAAAAACATCTCTCCCGACCGCATTAAACAAGAACTCGCCCGGCGCTTCGGCACCAGCGGCATCGCGGAGAAAAACTCAAGGACTTCATGAAAACCAAAGTTCTGTCGTTTATCGACCAACTGATCCTGTATGACTATCTTCTCTTCGGCACCATCGTCCTTGCCTTTATCCTGATCCTGACGCTGGCGATTCTGGTACGCCACCGGATCGGAATCGCGATTTTTCTCGTCCTCGTTGCCTTTGGGGTCCTGAGTGTGGGGAGCGTCGTCGGCTACCAGATGATGCACCGTTATCTTTTCAAAAACACGATTCATCTCAAAGAGGTCAAAGCCCTCGAATTCACCGAAGCGCTTCTCATCAAGGGGGATATCAACAACACCTCCAAACGCCCTTTTCGCGAATGTACCCTCAGCGCCGGTGTCTACAAGGTGACCCATAACCGATACGTCGATCCGATTTACCCCTATCTTCCCTTTAAAAAAGGGGGGATGAAAATCGAGGGACCCATCGCCCCCGGTGAAGCAGCCCCTTTTAAACTTTTTATCGAACCTTTCCGATATAGCAAAGATTATAACGTTACCCTAAAGGCAGATTGTAAATGAGTCCCCTGACCCCCTGGCACTATTTTCTGTTGGCCGTTCTTGTGCTGATTTTTTTGCTGGGAAGCGTACTGGCGATGCGGAGCCGGTCGAAATTTTCGATTATTACGACGATCGCCGTTCTTCTGACCCTGATCGGTGCATTTATCTGGAATTCGATCAACCAAAGCGTCTACAAGGTTGAAGTCTCCAACCTCAGTGATGAGCGTTTCTACCAATCCGAGCAGATTCTCATCAAAGGGACCGTCCGCAACGTCGGAAACCATCCCGTAGCCAACGTCAAAGCGCGCATCAAACTTTCCAATTTCCAAAGCGGGAACAAGGCCAAAGCGAGCCAGTTCGCCCAGCCCGGCGCTTTTGCCGAACTGTTCGAAGACGACTCCCCCGAATTCAAACGCCAAAACGTCCTGGAAGAGCACGTAATCGCCGATCATCTCAACCCCGGTGCGGCCAAAACCTTCCGGATTATGATGGACTACCCTTCCCACTTTAAAAACGCCGCCTACACGATCGAGGCGAAAGCCGATTAATATTTGAATCCGCTCGCTTTGAGGGCGTCGTTCACCGCCTTGACCTGGGCGTTTTTGTCCCGGCACCACTCCGGGGCAATAAGGCTCTCATCGTCGATTCCCGCACTGATCCGCTGAACGCTGAGCGTTTCGGGTTTGAGCCTCAGCGCTTCGACGAGCACCTCCAGATAGAGCTCTTCGGATATCGGCTCGAATTCTCCCCGCGCATACTCATTGGCCAGTGCGGTTCGTTTCACGACGTAGAGGGGGTGGTATTTGACCGAGTCGATTCCGAGGGCGTAGGCGGTTTTAGCCGTCTGGATCATCATCGCTTTGCTCTCTCCGGGAAGACCGAAAATGAGATGTCCGCACACTTTCAATCCCCTGGATTTGGCTTTCACAATGGCCTCCCGGACGCTGGCACTGTCGTGGCCTCGGTTAATCCGCTGCAGCGTCGCATCGTAAACCGACTGGATACCGAATTCGATCCACACTTCGGTTCGGCGCGAGAGTTCGGCGAGATAATCAAGGGTTTCGTCCGTAATGCTGTCCGAGCGGGTCCCGATGCTCAGCCCCACGACGTTCTCGAATGAGAGTGCTTTTTCGTAGAGGGCCTTTAGCGTCGGGAGAGGGGCGTAGGTATTCGTAAAACTTTGAAAGTAGACGAGGAATTTCTCCGAGCCGTTTTGCTCCCGGAGGCGGCGTGAGAGGGCATTGAACTGCCATTCGAGCTGTTCGAGCTGCTTTTCGAGATAGGGATTGTGGTCGCTCTGAAGGTTGAGAAAAAAACCTTTGAGTTCGCGGGCGCGGTCAAGGCTTGGGCTGAAGGAGTCGTTTTCGCAAAAGGTGCATCCCCCGCGCGCCACCGTCCCGTCGATATTGGGGCAGGTAAACCCCGAAATAGAGACGGGAACCTTGGAAACCTTGACGCCGAATTTGCGGTGCAGATATTGCCCGAACGTGAAAATCTGCTCCCGCATCGGGCCTCTTAGATGATGTATTTGCCCGTAAAACAGGCGGTGCAGTAGTTTTCTTCCTTGCCGTTGACGCTGCGCAGCAACGCTTCATTGCTCAGATACCCGAGCGAATCGGCTTCGATAAAGGCACAGATCTCCTCGATCGACATATTCGCGGCGATCAGCTTCTCTTTGTCGGGAGTATCGACGCCGTAGAAACACGGGTCGGTCGTCGGAGGGCTGGAGATCCGCATGTGCACTTCACGCGCACCGGCGGCTTTGAGCATCCGGACGATCTGGCGGCTCGTCGTCCCGCGGACAATCGAGTCGTCGATGACAACAAGGCTTTTCCCTTTAATCAGGTGTTCGATCGGGGAGAGTTTCATTTTGACTTTCAGGTCGCGCATCTCCTGGGTCGGTTCGATGAACGTCCGCCCGATGTAGTGGTTGCGCATGATCGCCATCTCGAAAGGGATTCCGCTCTGCTGGGCGTAACCGATCGCGGCGGGGACTCCGCCATCGGGGACGGGGACGATCATATCCGCACCGATCGCAGGCTGCTCCTTAGCCAACTCTTTCCCCATCGATTTACGCATCTCGTAAACATTTTGCATATAGACGTTCGAGTCGGGGCGGGCGAAATAGACGTATTCAAAGATACAGTGTTTCGGCGTCGGTTCGAACACCTTGATCGATTTTGGAGCTTTCCCTTTTTCGAAAATGAGGAGTTCACCCGGCTCGACGTCACGGATGTATTCGGCGCCGATCAGATCAAACGCGCACGTCTCGGAAGCGACGACGTAACC
>CAZBIR010000006.1:22195-45871 GCA_964491035.1 uncultured Sulfuricurvum sp. | reverse complement strand
GGCTGGGCGTCGAGGATCGAATCGTCCCCCGCGGTGGAGTAGCGGGTGTGACCGATCGCCATATGCCCTTTGAGGGTGTTGAGCTTCTGGGTATCGAAAACCTGCGTCACGAGGCCGCGGTCTTTGATCGTGTAGAGTTTTTCACCGTCCCCGGTACTGATCCCGGCTGCTTCCTGGCCGCGGTGCTGGAGGGCATGGAGGGAGAAATAGGCCAGTTTGGAGGCCTCCGGATGGTCGAAGATGCCGACAACGGCACATTTTTCATTCAAGCTACGCACTCATTATTCCTTATGCTAGTTCTAGACAGTCTTGGATACTGTACAGACCGTTGGGTTTCCCGGCCAGCCATTTTGCCGCCCGGATCGCCCCTTTGGAAAAGGTGTTCCGGCTGGTCGCGGTGTGATGCAACTCGATAAACTCGCCGTCGTTGTAAAACCCGACCGTGTGGCGTCCGACGATATCGCCGCCTCGAAGCGCCATCACGGCGATTTCGTCTTTGCTCCGTTCGCCGATGTTGCCGTTACGGCCGCTGACGCGGACCGCGTCCAGATCGAGATCCCGCCCTGCCGCCGCCGAATGGGCCAGCGTCAGCGCCGTCCCGCTGGGGGCGTCTTTTTTATGGCGATGGTGCTGTTCGACGATTTCGATGTCGAACCCTTCGAGGGTTCTGGACGCCATGTGGACCAGCTGGCTCAGCAGCGCCACCCCCAGCGACATATTGGTCGCGTACAGGATCGGCATCGATTCGCTGGCGGTTTTGAGGAGGTTCATCTGGTGGTTGTCCATTCCCGTCGTACCGACGACGAGCGGCTTTGGATGTTTGATCGCCTGCTCCAACAACAGCTGCGTCGCTTCGGGAAGCGAAAAATCGATAATGACGTCCGAACTTTTCAGCAGCGTCGCCATGTCGTTGGTGACCAGCACCGAGGGATCAATCGAAAAGTTCAGCTCGTTGCGGACGTACACGGCCCCAAGCGAGATCTCTTTTTCATGACGCAGATCTTCGATCAACAGTTTGCCTACGCGCCCGCCGGCTCCAAAAACACCCGCTCTAATCATCTCTGTACGATCCTGTATTGGATTATTCTAAAGCGCATTTTACCCTGTCAGTGTTTAAACCTACGTAAGCGCTTCAGTGGCCGTCGACAAATCCGATGGCCTGTAATGCCGCAACTGCGCCATCGCCGGCCGCGCACACCACCTGCTTGGGAGCCTGTTCGCGCATATCTCCCGCCGCAAACAGCCCCGGAACCGACGTTTTCATGCTCAGGTCAACCTTGACTTCCCCCCAGGGGGTCATCTCGCACAGAAAACTCCCGTCCTCCTGCATCAGCACCTGATTGTTGACGTTATAGCCGACAAACGTAAAGACCCCCGGCACCTCGATATGGCGCGTCGTTCCGTCATTGAAGGCGACCCGGATTCCGTTCACTCCCATCGCATCCCCCGTCACTTCCTCCGGTGTCGCGTTCAGGACCAGTTCGATGTTGGGGGTATTCCGGACCCGTTCGATCGTACTGGGGGCAGAGCGGAACGAATCGCGGCGGTGGATCAGATAGACCCTGGAGCAGATCTTGGCGAGGTAGAGGGCCTCTTCGAGGGCGGTGTCCCCCCCTCCGATCACGGCAACCTCTTTGTTTTTATAGAAAAAACCGTCGCACGTGGCACACGTACTGACTCCCCGACCGAAGTAGGTATCTTCTCCCACGAATCCGGCCCGTTTCGGAGACGATCCGGTGCAGACGATGACACTTTTGGCCTCTTCGGTCGTTCCGTCACTTTTATGGATCGTGAAAATGCCGTTCTGGGCACGGCTGATTCGGCTCACTTCAGCCATCTCGTGTTTCAGGCCGAAACGCTGACACTGCTCGGGCCAGGGGATCATCAGATCCATCCCCGAAATGTGTCCGCTTACCCCGGGGTAATTTTCGATCTCGGAGCTCATCGTGATCTGCCCGCCGGGCATCCCTTTTTCAAACATTGTAACGTTGGCAAGCCCGCCTCGTGTCGTATACAATCCCGCCGTCAGTCCGGCCGGTCCTCCTCCGATAATCGCGCAATCAAGCATACCTAAACTCCTACCTCATATGGATATAGCGGGTATGATACCTTCTTGAAGATAAAGAGGGTCTTTGGGAATACGGATAGTCGAAACACACTAAAAAAGTGAAAGGGAATGTTATTTTTAAAATCAAAAAAAAGAATAATCAAGACTGGAGAAAACAGGGGGAAACCCTCGTTCCGCACCGACCGTGCAGAACGGGTGAAGGAGGGAAAATTACAGGAGCGCGTTCAGTTTATCGGAAAACGCCTGCTTGGAAGCCGCTCCGACCATCTGGTCAACCACTTCTCCGTTTTTGAAGAAAAGGATCGTCGGGATAGAACGGATACCGTATTTGACAGCGATATCCTGCTCTTCGTCCGTGTTCACTTTGCAGATTTTCGCTTTGCCGTCGAAATCGGCCGCCAGTTCTTCAATTACGGGAGCGATCATACGGCAAGGTCCGCACCAGGGAGCCCAGAAGTCGACCAGCGCGACCCCTTCTTTGGTTACTTCATCAAAATTTGATACTGTCAATTCAATGTATTTACCCATTTATTTTCCTTGAGTTGCGAATGTTTATGGGGACATTATAACGCCCCAATCTTTAAAATGTCTTATTGCCCCGAAGCGCTTTTTTTCTCTAAAGGTTCTCCATCTCTTTTAAGCAATAATTGGGGATAATCACCCCTTATTATCCAGAGCAAAGAATGAGATTCGGCATGAAAAAATGGGTCGGGATCGGTTGGATTGTTTATGCCGCTGCGGCACTCGGGTCTGAGCCCATCGTACCGATTCCCCTCTCGTATCCGCACAACGCGGCGAAAGCGGCGCTCGGCGAACGGCTCTTTTTTGATCCCATCCTTTCCCAGGACCGGAGCGTCGCGTGCGTCTCCTGCCACGATGTCTCGGGAAGCGGGGCCGACGGGAAAAAAGTCTCGACGGGTATCCGGAACCTTCAGGGGACGATGAATTCCCCCACCGTCTTCAACTCCGTTTTCAATTTCGTCCAGTTCTGGAACGGCCGGGCGCGGACGCTTGATGAACAGGCGCTCGGTCCCATCCACAACCCGGTTGAAATGGGGCTGGAACTCAAAGAGGCGGCACGGCGGGTCTCCGCCGTACCCGAATACCGCAAAGCCTTTGCCCGTATGACCGGGCGCAACGTCATCACGGCACAGGATATCGCCGTGATGATCGCCGAATATGAAAAAACCCTCATCACCCCCAACGCCAAATTCGACCGCTATCTCAGAGGGGAAGAAAAACTCTCTCCCCTCGAAGCGCAGGGGTATTCGCTGTTCAAAACCCTCGGGTGTGTCTCCTGCCACAACGGTATCAACGTAGGGGGAAATTCGTACCAGAAAATGGGGGCCGTCGTCCCGATCCCCCACAGCGCCGCGATCGATGACCGTTTTGCCCTCACCAAACGCCTTGGCGATAAAAACGTCTTCAAGGTTCCGACGTTACGCAATATTGCCCTCACCGCCCCCTATTTTCATGATGGGAGCGCGGCGACGCTGAGCGACGCGATTACGAAGATGTCGTACCATAATCTCGGCGTCAAACTCACCGAGCACGAAGTCCGCCAGCTCGTGGCATTTTTGCATACCCTCACCGGAAAACTCCCTGTACCGGGAGAAGGCGGGAAATGAAGCTCTCGGTAAAGCTTTTCCTGACCGTTGCCCTGGGGCTTAGCGCCCTGGCCGCCCTCTTTTTGTTCAAATCGTTTTCGCAGGAGTATTTTGTCAACCGCAATCACGGCGAAGTTGCGTTCAAAGAGATTGAAGCGGCCCACAAACGGCTCGACTACCAGATCCTTCACAACGCGTTTTTCCTCTACACCAATCAAGACGACGTTAATCTCCGGATCGCCGAGGTGGAAAAACGGATCGATGATCTCTCCGGCACTCCCCACCTTCAGGGCGCCCATCCGCAAACGTTGCGACAGCTTCAGGAACATTCCGCCGTGTTTGGGAAAAAAGTGGACGCCATCTATGATTTTCAGACCGTCAATACCGTCATCAAAAACTCCACGACCGCCATACTCGCCCTCCAGCAGCGCCTTTTCGCCCTAAACGCTTCAAATCCCGCAGAGCAATCGCTCTTTCATGACATCAGCCGGATCAGCGGAACGATCCTCCTGGCCAAAAACGGGATGGATGCCCAGCTCATCGATTCGCTGCATCCTTTGATCGATGAGCTGGAAACCCGCCGCTTCAAAGACCCGGCCAAAAACGATCTGCTCAATCGCGCCATCGCCCATTTCCGGGTTATCGAAGAACATTTCCCCCAGTACACGGAGCGTTTCGAGCAGATCCATTCCCCCGCGATTTTCCGCTCGCTGGAAAAAAGCAACCGCGTTTTTTTGGAAGAATCAAACCGCGAACTGACCCTCATCACCTATTTCTCCTATCTCCTCGTCGCCCTGTTCATCGTCAGCATCGGCGTCATCACCCTCTTTTTGATCCGGAGCGAAAAAGAGTCCCGCCGCGATTCGCTGACGGGGCTGGGGAATCGCAAAGCGTATGAAGAACGGATCCGCCATGCGTCCCGCAAACTCGCCCTTATTCTGATCAATATCAACAAATTCAAGCATTACAACGATTTTTACGGCGTGGCAGCCGGGGACCGCCTTCTGATCGAAACGGCGCGCCGAATCGAGACGATGGGGTTCGCGGGGAACAATGCCACCTATTACCGACTCGGTGCCGATGATTTCGGTATTTTGTTCGAAGAGAGCGATGATTTCTCCCTCGACCCGGCAGCCCGCAGCGTACTGGAGCTGTTTTCCCGGCGTCCGATCATCATCGACAACGAACCCCGTACCCCTTCCCTCACCGTCGCCGCTTCCGATACCGTTCCGCTGCTGGAAAACGCCGATATGGCCCTCAAAAGCAAACAGCAGATCAATCCCGTCCTCTACCACGAAGGGCTCAATCTCCGCTCGATCGTCGAGGAAAACGTCACCAAAGCGCGCGAACTCAAAACGGCCCTGGAGGAAGAGCGGGTTATCCCCTATTTCCAACCGATCGTGGATATCCGGACCCATACCGTTACCAAACATGAGGTCCTCGGCCGGATCATCACCGCCGAGGGGGAAATCCGCTCCGTCTATCCCTATCTCTATACCGCCCAGGAATCACGTCTCTACCATATCCTCTCCCGTTCGATCATCACCAAAAGTTTCGCTCTCATTTCCCGCTATCCCGGAGACTTTTCGATCAATCTTTCGATTGACGACATCGACAACGACGAAACGGTCACGATGATTGTCGATCTGCTCGAACGTTACGAGGGGATCGGAAAACGGATCATCTTCGAAATTCTCGAGAGTGAAGCGGCCGAAAAATACGAGGGGATCGTCCGGTTTATCGCCCTGGTCCGTAACCACGGCTGCCGGATCGCGATCGACGATTTCGGAAGCGGTTATTCCAATTTTGCCCGGATCCTGAATCTTGCCGTCGACATCATCAAAATCGACGGTTCGCTGATCCGCCACCTCGACCATGACGACAAGGCGATCACCATCGTCCAGACCATCGTCAATTTTACCCGCAGCGCCTCGATCGAAACGGTCGCCGAATTCGTCCACAACAAAGCGGTTGCCGAAATCGTCTGCGAACTGGGAATCGATTCGGCCCAGGGATTTTATTTCTACGAGCCCGCCCCTCTGCCCGTTACGCCAGAGTGATATTCTCGATCCATTCCACTCCATCGTCGCTGACGATGAGGGCATCGATACAGTAGTCGCACTCCAGCCGCTTCTGCTGGAGATAACTCTGGATCGTGCGGTTCAGTTTGGCAAGTTTGGCAGGGGTGATGTTATTGATGGCCTGTTCGTACGAAGAGGCGCTTTTGACCTCCACGAAGCGGAGCACGTTGCCGTGCATCGCGATGATGTCAATCTCGCCGAAGCGGTTGTAGACGTTGCGGTCGATAATCCGCAGCCCTTTTTTTCGCAGAAACTCGCATCCGCGCTCTTCGGCAATGTTCCCTTTGGCGCGGGTGTGCACCGCTTACTCCAGATAGTCAGGCTTGATCACCTCGACCTTGACCGATTTGAAACGGGCCGTGTTGATCAGCTCGTCGCGCTCGTCACCGAAGAGGAAGTTGATCCGGCTTTTGGCGTGGTGAAACGTCGTGAACATCGTCCCTTTCTTGACCGTCGAACTCACCTTGACCCGCAACGGGGCGCTCTGGCCGTATTCGCTTTTGAGGACGACGAAATCCTTGAACTCGAAAAACTCCTCATCCTCGACGCTGACCAGGAGGATGTCCTCGCTGTGGCTCCGGCTGAGCTTGTCGCACGCGTTGGTCTGGGCTGCGTTGTTGTAGTGGACGAGGATCCGTCCCGTCGTGAGGTAGTACCCCTCGTGCGTCCCGGCCGCGAGGAGCTCTTCCACCTGTCCGCGGAGTTCGTACTGTTTGTAATGAAATCGGCCGATTCCGTCTTTGGTTCGGAAATCACGCAGGTGCAGGACCGGGGTATCCTCCTCCTGCACCGGCCACTGCAGCCCCCGCAGGCGAGCGGCCTCGAGCTTCTCGTAGCTCGCCCCGCCGTAGCGATTGGGGGCATCGATACGGACTTTCTCCCATACGTCGCGTGAGCTGTGGACGCCGAGGTCCGTGCCGTAACGCTTGGAGATCTCGGCGATCACCTCCCAGTCATCGGGCATCGTCGCGCTCACGAGCGGCTGGGAGAGGTGCAGGCGCCGCTCGGCGTTGACATAGACCCCCGTCTTTTCATACGCACTCTTGACCCCGAAGACGATGTCGGCAAAACGGGTGATCTCGTTATCGAAGAGCTCGTTGACGATGAGGAGGTCGAGTTTGCCGAGTGCCTCGTGGATCTTGTTCTGGTTGGGGTGGATATGGGCGATGTCCTCGCCGATATTGAACAGCGACCTGATCTTCCCCTCCAACATGGCGTCGATGATCTCGGGAGTCTGCATCCCCACCTCTTTGGGGGGCTGATAGTCGGGATTGTAATAGGGGAGCATCCCCATGTCGCAGGTCCCCTGGACGTTGTTCTGCCCCCGCAGCGGCATGAGCCCGGCTCCCCGTTTGCCGATATTCCCCGTCAGCAATGAGAGGTGGGTGATCGCCATGACCGCGTAAGAGCCGTCCAGGTGTTCACTGATCCCCAGTCCCCAGAAAAAAAGGCTCTTGCGGGTCGCGTACTTGCGGGCGACGGTGCGCACCTCATCAGCGAGCGACTCGTAGCCGGGGATCCGGAGGAAGAAATCGGGGTTTGCAAAAGGATCGGAGAGGATCGATTCCCTGTACTCTTCATACCCCTTGGTCCGGGTGTTGACGAATTCGGTGTTGACGAGATTTTCAGTGATGATGACATACGCCATCATGTTGAGGACCATCAGGTTTGCCTCGTAGGGGATACTCAGGTGGTGGGTGGCCGACTTGGAAAGCTGGATTCGGCGGACGTCGAGAACGGCGAGCTCCACCCCTTTGTTTTTGATCACGTCGAGCATCCGGTTCGCGACGATGGGATGCCCCTCGGTCGTGTTGGTCCCCATCGCGATCATGAACTCGGTTTCGTAGATGTCGTCAAACGGGTTGGTGGCCGCCCCCTCCCCGATCGTCGTGCGCATCCCCTTGAGCGAGGGGGAGTGGCAGACGCGGGCACAGTTGTCGACGTGGGGAGAACCCACGACGTGGCGGGTGAAATGCTGGAACAGATACGAGCTCTCGCAGCTGGTGCGCGCCCCCCCGATCGAGGCATGGCAGCGAGGACCGTGTTCGTCGGTCAGCGATTTGAGCTTGCGCGCGGCCAGGTCGTAGGCGCTCTCATAGCTGATCTCGTACCATTCGGTCCCGACCGGCTCGAGGTAGTCCATATCCAGGTCGGCGAAAAGGGCCGCGTTTTTGGCCAAAAACGATTTGCGGACCCGGGCGTTGCGCAGACGACGGGGGTTCGTGAGAAAATCCCACCCCTGCTTCCCTTTGATGCAGAGGCGCCCCTGCGAGACGACCCCCTCCTCTTTGGCAAAGATCTTCTGGATCTTGTTGTCTTCGACGTCAGCGGAAATATCGCATCCCACACCGCAATAGGTACATACGCTGTCTATGACCATCGGATACATCTCCGCTTTTTCAGGCTAGGCGCCCTTTTTAAAATTGGTGAAGTGTACTATGAAGTCTCTTAAGGGTTGCGGAAGGAGCGACACAAACCGGATCATTAAGTAAAATCTAAAAGGGAAAGCGTAGCGGTGTTTTTTCGCCCCGATCGCCCGCGTAATCCGGCGTATCCCCTCCTCCGTCGACAGGAAAAACGGCATTTTAAACCGGTTTTTCTGCGTCATCTCCGAATCGATGAACCCGGGCATGATCGTCATCACCGAGATCCCGTGGGGGCGGAGCTGATGGTGCAGCCCCTCGGCGTAGGCGTTGAGGGCCCGTTTGGAGCTGCTGTAGGCGATCGAGGTAGGCATGCTCAACAGCGAAGCGAGCGAGGAGATAAAGACGATCTCCCCTCTTTTTTGCTCGATCAGCTTCGGGATGATCGGTTCGAGGAGGGCGTGGACACTGAGGAAATTGGTTTTGAAGAGGCGTTCAAAATCTTCGAACGGGGTCACTCCGCCGCCGTGCCCGACCGACACCCCCGCGTTGAGAATGATCCGGTCGATGGAATCGTGGCAGAGCGCTTCACCCACCTCCCGCATCCGAGCGAAGTCACTCACGTCGGCGGTGATCGTCTCCACCTCCGCCCCCCGATCCCGGCACCGCCGCGCGACCTCCTCCAGCCGCTCTGCGCGCCGTGCAATCAGCACAAGCCGATTCTCATGGGCCGCATAGTGCAGCGCCAATGCTTCCCCCAGTCCGCTGCTGGCCCCCGTGATAATGATGCGCATCCCGACTCCAAAAAGGTAAATATCGATATAATTATACCCATGAATGAAACATTAACCATCGGGGAGATCAACACCCTCGTTATTGACCGCTCAACGGCACCCGGACTCTTTTTGCGCGCGCTGGATGGCAGCGACATCCTCCTCCCCAACCAGTACGTCACCGACGCGATGCACATCGGCGACACGATCGACGTCTTCGTCTACACCGACAGCGAAGACCGCCCCGTCGCCACGACGCTGAGGCCCAAAGCGATGCTGGGAGAGATCGCCTTTTTGGAGGTCGTCGATACGGCCCCCATCGGGGCGTTTGTCGACTGGGGGCTCATGAAAGACCTCTTCGTCCCCAAAACGCTCCAGAAGCGCCCCTTTGCCGTTGGCGAAAAACGGCTCATTCGCGTCATCCTCGATGAGGCGACGGGGCGGCTAGTGGGGACCGAAAAAATCACCGCTGCCCTTTTGCCGCCCCCCAGACACTTCTATCCCAATACCCCCGTCGATTTCATGGTTATCGCCAAAACGCCGCTTGGGTACAAGGCGATCGTCGACCACCGCTACGAGGGGATGATCTACACCAACGAGATTTTCGAGGAGGTGCGCGTAGGGGAGATCAAACACGGGTTTGTCAAAATACTGCGCCCCGACGGGAAACTCGACCTCTCGCTCCAGATGACCGGCAAAGCCAAAGCGTCAAGCGCCGCCGACAAGATCTACGCGATGCTGCAGCAAAACGGGGGGATGCTCCCCTACAACACGAAAAGCGACCCCGAACTGATCCAGAAAACGTTCGGCCTCAGCAAGAAAAATTTCAAGGCGGCCCTGAACCAGCTCGCCGAAAACCAAAAAATTCTCATCAAGGAGAACGGCATCTATGGGATTTAAACCGCGCCGCCGTAACCCGATCATCCAGCTCAAAGCCCGCCAGATCAGCTACGAAGAGGGGGGGCGCCACATCACCCTCATCTCAATGAACCGCGACACCATGGAGATCGAGGTGGAAGTCAAAGAGGGGAGCGAAACCACAATCGTCCCCGATTTCCCCTTCGCCCACCTCCCCAAAAAGATCAAGAAAGAGATCAACCCGCTATAATTCCAATCAAAAAAGGTTTACCATGTCACAATTCAGCAACGTCACCATCGACCAAAAAGCCAACATCTACTTCGACGGCAACGTCACCAGCCGCACCGTCCGCTTCGAGGACGGAACAATCAAGACACTGGGGATCATGCTCCCCGGAGAATACACCTTCAACACCGGCGACAAAGAGATCATGGAGATCATGAGTGGCGAAATGGAAGTGCAGCTTCCGGGCTCGGACGAGTGGATCAGCATCATGGGGCCTCAGAACTTCGAAGTCGCAGCCAACAGCGCGTTTCACCTCAAAGTCAAAAGCGTCAGCGACTACTGCTGCCACTTCGTCAAATAAGCTGCAACGCCGGCACGCTTACACGACACGCTTCAGCGGCGGCGTTCGACGTCGTTCTCGCTGATCCATCCCTCGCCCCCAAACCGTTTCCACCCCTGCTTGGTCACTATCCCGCTGATTTTATAGTACTCCCCTTTTTTGGCCGTCGAGGTCAGAACCGTTTTTTCCCGGTACGCTACGCATTCTCCGTTCCCGTCGCATACCTTTGCCCCCTCTTTCGTGACCAGCGTAACGGGGATGATCGGCGTTTCCACCCCTTCGACATTCCCCTCCGGGCTCACCTGCTCATCGGCATCGTGTTTTCCGTCGATGATTTCGAGCAGAAGCCCGCGCGCCTCGCGGTCCCCTTGTTTGGCCGCTTTGGACAGCCAGGCCATCGCCCGTTCGAGATTCTTGTCCACACCGCGTCCCGACGCGTACATGAGGGCAAGATTGTATTGCGCATGGACGTATCCCTGCCATGCCGATTTTTCGTACCACAGTGCCGCCTGGGTCTGGTTTTGGTCGACACCGATCCCCCGTTCGTACAAAACTCCGACCTGAAATTCGGCGATCCGATCTCCCCTCAACGCGTTCGTATACACCTCCCAGAACGATTCCTGGTATTTCGGCTGGCGCAAATCAACCGCCTGTTGGGCATACAGCGTTCCCCAGAACAATAGTATCGCCGCTATCTTTTTCATGGCTTCTCCTGTTTAGAAAGTATTGTACGCACGGTCTCCGGCATCGCCGAGGCCCGGAATGATGAATTTGTTCCCGTCAAGGCCGCGATCGATCTGGGCCACCACCATCTCGACATCGGGATGACGCTGTGCTATCGCTTCGATCCCCTCAGGCGACGCGAGAATGTGGAGTGCGATGATCCGGCTTCCCCCTTTTCGTTTGATGATCTCGATCGCATCGCACGCCGATCCGCCGGTCGCCACCATCGTATCGACCAGCACCACCGTCTTGCCCTGACACTCCCCCAGCCGGTCGTAGTAGAGGCGGCTTTGATGACTCTCTTCGTCCCGCTTGATCCCCAAAAAACCCGATTCCGCATAGGGCAGGATTTCGATCAGCGCTTCGTGCATCGGCAGCGCCGCGCGCAGGACCGATACGATCATCAGTGAACCTTCGTCGATCACTTCGGCGTCGAATTCTCCCCTCCATGTCGGAAGAGGACGCAAACTCAGCGGGAACTCCCGCATCGCTTCGTACAGAAGGAGTTTTGCGATCTCTCCGATCGTGTGACGAAAGATAAGCGGATTGAGCCGAACGTCGCGAAGGGTATTCACCAGCGAAATCAGAAGAGGGTGGTCGGGGTGGATGCACATCGTGTCCCTTTGGGATAATATGCGTTATTATAGTCTATTTGGGGGGGGAAACGTCTCTGCGTTATGCAGAGCGTTTATTTGTAGCGGTAGGTGATTCGCCCTTTGTCGAGGCTGTAAGGGGTCAATTCGATTTTGACCGTATCTCCGGGGAGGATTTTGATGTAATGCATCCGCATTTTTCCTGCGATATGACACAAAATCACATGCCCGTTTGCCAGTTCTACACGAAACGTTGCGTTTGGTAGCGCCTCAATAATCTTTCCGTCTACTTCAATGACATCATCTTTTGCCATAGGGTTTCCTTTACGCGATTGATAATATTTCAGCTCTACCGTTGATAATCGCAACCGTATGCTCGTAATGAGAGCCTCGCAGCCCGTCCGTGCTCACCACATCCCAGCCGTTGGAGAGGATTTTGGAACTCCCCTCCTTCTGGCATATCATCGGTTCGATGCAAAACACCATCCCGTTTTTGATCTTGGGTCCCGATTTGGGATTGTTCCCTTCCAGATAATTGGGAATTTCAGGTTCTTCGTGGGGTTTTTTCCCGATCCCGTGCCCGCAAAACCCGCGCAGCGGAACAAAACCGCGGGAGCGGATAAACTTCTCCAGCTCGTGCGAGAGCTCCTTGAAGCGCATCCCCTCTTTGATGATTCCGATGGCGTGATAAAGGGATTCTTTGGCACACGCGATCAGCGCTTCGTCTTCGGCACTGATGCCGCCGACGCCGACAGAGACCGCGCCATCACCGTAGTAACCCTCTTTGCAGGTACCGACATCATAGCCGACGATGTCCCCCTCTTTAAGGGTGTAGTCGGTCGGAATCCCGTGAATGATCACTTCGTTGACGGAAATGCAGACGGCATTGGGAAAGCCGTAGAGCCCCTTGAAAGAGGGGGTGGCTCCCTGGGAGAGGATGTACTCCTCGGCCAGGGCGTCCAGTTCTTTCAGGGTTGTTCCCGCTCGGGTATGCTGAGTCAAAAGGTCCAAGGTTGCGCCGACAATGCGGTTCGCCTCGCGCAACTTGGATATCTCGTCGTTTTTGCGCAGCGCTATCGCCATTTTTTACAGGCCTACGGCGCTGAGCGTCTGGTAACGGCTCATATAGATCTGCGCCTCGATGCGGCGCATCGTGTCGAGTGCTACCTGAACGACGATCAGAACGGCCGTCCCCCCGAAGAAGAACGGAACCCCGACCCCCTTGAGGATGACCCACGGCAGTGTCGCCACCAGACCGAGATAAATTGCCCCGGTAAAGGTGAGACGGCTGGCCGTTTCATTCAAAAACTCCTTGGTCGATTCACCCGGGCGTACCCCCGGAATGAAACCGCCCTGACGTTTCAGATTGTCGGAAATGTCTTTGGCGTTAAAGACGATCGACGCGTAGAAAAACGCGAAGAAAACGACAAACAGGAATGTCAGAAAGTTAAAGAAATATCCGTTCGGATTCAGTGCGTCGGCGACACCCTGAACGTACGGATTGGTGCTCGATGAGAGAACCGTCATCGGGAACATCAAAATCGCCGAAGCGAAAATGACCGGGATAACCCCCGAAAGGTTCACTTTGACCGGGATATAGTTCATAACCCGTTTGTTCTGGTTCTGAAGCATCGTCTTTTTGGCATACGTAACCGGGATACGGCGTTCACCGAGTTCTACGTAAATGATCACCAGTACCGTGGCAATGATGAGCGCGATGACGACGAGCAGCGTCAGGAAGCTCATCGCCCCCGTATTGACCATCGTCACCGCCTGGGAGATACCGCTGGGAATCGCCGAGACGATCCCCGCGAAAATGATCAGCGAAACGCCGTTTCCGATACCGCTTTGGGTAATCTGCTCTCCGATCCACATCAACAGCATCGTTCCGGCCAGCATCGAGAATACCGCCAGGATCGTGAAGGTCGTGTGATCCACGAGAATCGCACTGCTGCCGTCTTTGCCCGTCATCCCCTGCAATCCGATGCTGACGCCGATGGCCTGAACGATTGTAATGGCGATCGTCGCGTAACGGATAATCTGCATGTATTTCACCATACCGTCGCGTTCTTTTTTCATTTGCGCCAGGTTCGGGAAGGTCGCTGCAAGCAGCTCCATAATGATGGATGCGGTGATGTAGGGCATGATGCCAAGAGAGATGATCGAGAGGCGTTCTACGGCATTACCGCTGAACATGTTAAAAAGACCCAGTGCGTCTGCGGCATGCTCGTCAAAAAACGATGCGATGACTGCTGTGTCGACACCCGGTACCGGCACATAGGCCAGCAACCGGAAAATGAAGAGAAAACCGATCGTTATTAAGATCTTGTTTACAAGCTGTTGGTTCATTATTTACCAGTAGTTGTAACGTTTTCGTCTTTAATTTTAGATGCGAGGTCTTTAGCACTTGCGCCGACAAGTTTCACGCTAACGACCGATTTTTTCATGCGGTGTACGCCACGGATCGTTTCCATCGTGATCTCCGCGAGAGCAGCTACTTCTTTCACTTTCTCGACGTTGATAACGTATGGTTTAACGATTTTAGACGTAAACCCGATTTTTGGCAAACGGCGTGCAAGTGGCTGCTGTCCACCCTCGAAGTTACGTTTTTCATTGTAACCTTTGCGCGCTTTTTGACCTTTGTGCCCTTTACCGGCAGTTTTACCGTTTCCGCTGCCCTGGCCGCGTCCGATACGTTTTTTGCTGTGGGTCGAACCCGCAGCAGGAGTCAAATTTTCGAGTGCCATCACTTATCCTTTGATGCGTGAAAGCGCGTCGATTGTCGCGCGTACCACGGTGTTTGGATTGTTGGAGCCCAAAGACTTCGTAAGGATGTCCTGGATTCCCGCAAGCTCGAGTACCGGACGGGTAGCACCACCGGCGATTACCCCTGTACCTTCCGAAGCAGGTTTGAGCAGAATGCGGCTTGCATTGTATTTAACTTCGATATCGTGAGCGATCGTCGTCCCTTTGATCTTGACTTCCGTCAGATTTTTGAACGCTTCGTCAACCGCTTTACGGATCGCATCGGGAACCTCTTTGGCTTTACCGACGCCGTAACCGACAGTCCCTTTTTTATTTCCGACTACTACAAGAGCGGTAAAACGGAAGCGGCGCCCCCCTTTTACAACTTTTGTTACACGACCGATGTTTACGATCGATTCTTCAAATTCTTCTCTGTTAATCGCTTGCATCATCAGCCCTTAAAACTTGATTTCGTTTGCGCGAAGCGATTCGGCAAACGCTTTAACCACACCGTGGTACAAGAAACCGTTACGATCGAACGTAATCTCGTTGATTCCGGCGTCTTTGAGGGTTTTAGCAAACGCTGCGGCCGCTTTTTCAGCCCCTTCTTTGTTTGCACGAAGACCCAAAGTTTTTGAATGTACGCTAGCCAGCGTTACACCCTGCTCATCATTGATCGCTTGCGCGCTGATGTAGCGGTTTGAGCGGAATACGGAAACACGTGGAAGTGTCGCGCATCCTGCGATTTTAGAGCGGATGCGGCGTTTGCGCTGTACGCGTTTTGCCGCTTTGATTTTAAGTATTTTACCTGTCATTTCATCGCCCCTTATTTCTTAGATGTCTTACCGGCTTTACGCAGGATAGTCTCATCAGTATATTTAACACCCTTACCTTTATAAGGCTCAGGCGGACGGAATGAACGGATTTCAGCAGCGATTTGACCCACTTGCTGTTTATCGGCACCTTTGATGCTGATAACGTTTTTCTCAACCGCGATCGTGATTCCCGCTGGGATCTCGAAGTTGATATCGTGGCTGAAACCGAGTTGCATGTTCAGAACGCTTCCGTTGACCGCTGCACGGTAACCGACCCCGTTGATCTCGAGTTTTTTCTCGAATCCGGCAGTCAGACCGGTAACGATGTTCGCCGCCAGCGCGCGGTAGGTTCCCCAGAACGCGCGGTCCTGACGGTGCTCAGAGTTGGTGCTGAACGTCAAAGCGTTGTCTTCGAAAGTTACGCCGCAGTTGCCGCGTGTATCCAGAACCTGCGTCAAGTTCCCTTTTGCGAACGTGATGACGGTTCCCTCAACGGTTACCTTGACATCATTTGGGATAGAAATAGGATTTTTACCAATACGTGACATCTTATCTCCTTACCAAATTGTACAAAGGACTTCGCCGCCGACGCCAAGCTCATACGCTTTATCGTTAGGAAGTACCCCTTTTGAACTGCTGACGATGATCGTACCGTAACCGTTTTTGAAACGTTTCAGCTCGTCTTTGCCTTTGTAAATACGGCGTCCCGGTTTGGAAACACGTTTTACTTCATTGATTACCGTGCGACCTTTTTCGTCGTATTTGAGTACAACGTTGATCGATTTTTTAACACCGTCTTCGACAACGTTAAAGCTTTCGATGTAACCTTTGTCCGCCAGAATGGCAACAACCGCTTCAACAACTTTAGAGTGAACCAAAGTTGTAGAATCCAAACGGCGCATCGCCGCATTACGGATACGAGTCAACGAATCCGCGATCAAATCATTAATCATTTTTTTTCCTTATCTAATCATTAGGAGTATCAAGCCGGAATTACCAGCTTGACTTTCTAACGCCTGGGATCAACCCTTCGTTTGCCATTTTACGGAAGCAAACGCGACAAATTCCGAAATCGCTGATAACCGAGTGCGGACGACCGCAGATCTGGCAGCGAGTGTAAGCGCGGACGGCAAATTTTGGTTTGCGTGCCGCTTTAGCGATCATTGACTTTTTAGCCATTATTCTCTCCCTTTGGCAAACGGCATTCCAAGCATTTCAAGAAGCTTGAATGCATCTTTGTCTTGGGTTGCGCTGGTTACCACAGTGATGTTCATCCCGTGGATCTGCATGATATCATCATAGTTGACTTCCGGGAAAATCAACTGCTCGGTAATACCGAAGTTGTAGTTTCCGCGTCCGTCAAAGCCGTTGCGTGGGATACCACGGAAGTCTTTAACACGGGGAAGCGATACGCTGATCAGTTTGTCCATGAAATCGTACATCTGGGCACCGCGGAGTGTAACTTTAACACCGACGGGCATCCCTTCACGTACTTTGAATCCCGCAACCGATTTACGAGCATTGACAACCATCGCACGCTGACCGGCGATGTTGCTGATCGTGTCCTGGATGTTCTGGATCAGTTTGTTGTCTTTCATGGCGAAACCACAACCGACAGAAATGACCACTTTTTCCAGAGCAGGAACCTGCATTACGTTCGCAATCCCGAGATTGCTTTGAAGCTCAGGCTTAAGAGCCAGATATTTATCTTTCAAACGTGCCATGATTACGCCTCTACTTTGCGGACATTCGATGCATCGATCGGCATCTCTTTGCTGATGAATCCGCCTTGTGGATTTTGTTCGCTAGGTTTGATTGCTTTTTTCGCAACGCGGCAACCTTTAACGATCACTTTGTTTTTCTTAGGCATTACCTGAAGCACTTCTGCTTTAGTCCCTTTGTCGTCACCGGCGATTACTTCGACAGTATCGCCTTTTTTGAAATTAAATTTTGCCATCATACAACCTCCGGAGCCAGGGATACGATTTTCATGAAACCTGCGTAACGAACTTCACGGCTTACAGGTCCGAAAATACGTGTTCCGATCGGCTCACGTTTTTTGTCAAGGATAACGGCAGCATTTTCGTCGAAACGGATCAGAGAACCGTTTTCACGGTGAACCTCTTTTTTCGTACGGACGACAACCGCGGTTACAACCTGACCTCTTTTGATCTTACCGGTAGGAGCCGCTTTTTTGACCGATGCGATGATAACGTCACCGACAGTCGCATAACGGCGTTTTGAACCGCCAAGAACCTTGATACACATGAGCTCTTTAGCCCCTGTGTTATCCGCTACAACAAGACGGGTAAAACTCTGGATCATGCTTCTACCCCTTTAACAAGAGTTTTGAAACGGAATGATTTGCTTTTCGAGAGCGGACGGCACTCGATCGCAACGACTTCGTCACCAACGTTGAGCTGGTTGTTTTCGTCGTGAATCATGTATTTTTTGAAACGTTTTACCGTTTTGTGGTAGCGTGGGTGCATAACGCGGCGCTCAACAACGATCGTCGCTGTTTTGTCACCCGCTTTTTTGACTACGATACCTTGAATTTCACGTTTATGTGTCATAGCTAGGCCCTTACTTCACTGCGCTAAGCGCGGTGTTGATGCGTGCAATGTCTTTTTTCGCCGTGCGAAGTTCGCTCGTATTAGTCAATTGCATCATTTTTTGCTTGATCTTCAAAGTGAAGAGCTCAATTTTTTTCTCTTTGAGCATTCCCTGAAGTTCAGCAGCTGTTTTACCGTTCAAATCAGTATACTTCATTGCTCATCTCCGCTGTAACAATTTTTGTTTTGAATGGGAGTTTCTGCATTGCAAGTGCCAACGCTTCACGCGCCAAGCCCTCTTCAACGCCGCCCATTTCAAAAATGATACGACCCGGTTCGATGTTCATGACCCACTGATCGACGCCACCTTTACCTTTACCCATCCGCACTTCGAGTGGTTTAGCAGTAAGAGGTTTCGCAGGGAAAACGCGAATCCAGATTTTACCGTTACGTTTAATGTGACGGGTAGCCGCGATACGAGCCGCTTCAATTTGGCGAGAGTTGATACGTCCCGCTTCCGTTGCTTTGAAACCGATGGTTCCGAAGTCAAGTTTGTTTCCGCGAGTAGCGTAACCGCGGTTACGCCCTTTCATTTGCTTACGATATTTCGTACGTTTAGGCATCAACATGATTATTTAGCCTTTCTGCGGGGACGGCGCTGTTCACCTTCGCCACGCTCTTCTTTGGATTCTTTTGCTTCTGGCTGGATCCCTTTGGTGAGAACCTCACCTTTGAAAATCCATACTTTGATACCGATTACACCGTAAGTCGTGTGGGCTTCCGCGAAACCGTAATCGATTTTTGCACGGAGGGTATGAAGGGGAACGCGTCCCTCGAGATACCACTCGGTACGGGCGATTTCAGCACCGCCGAGACGTCCTGAAACCGATACTTTGATCCCTTTTGCGCCTGAGCGCTGGGCATTTTGCATAACTTTTTTCATCGCACGGCGGAATGCAACCCGTTTTTCAAGCTGAGTCGCAACGTTTTCTGCAACAAGTTGTGCGGAAGCCTGTGCTTTTTTCTCTTCTTTGATGTTTACGGCAACCGGTTTACCGATCAGGTTTTGGAGAGATTCTTTGATTTTTTCAATGTCAGAACCTTTTTTCCCGATGATGATACCCGGACGTGCCGCGATGATCGTAACGCGAAGGCGTTTCGCGGTACGCTCGATGACGATGTTGCTCACACCGGCATAGTAGAGTTCTTTTTTCAAGAATGTACGGATTTTATGGTCTTCGCCGAGGGAAACCGGAGCCGTTTTGAAGTTCGGGAACCAGCGAGATTCCCAGTTACGGTTGATACCCAGACGAAGTCCGATAGGATTAACTTTCTGACCCATAATTATTTACCTTCTACTTCTACCAAAATGTGCGACGTCGGTTTGCGGATACCAGAGGCGCTACCGCGAGCACGCTGCATAAAGCGTTTCAAAACCGGGCCTGCATCGACGCGGCATGATTTGATAACGCAATCTTCCGCTTCCTGTCCGCTGTTGGCAACCGCGGAAGCGATTACTTTGGCGATGATTTTAGCCGCTTTGTTCGGAGTAAACTCCAGCGCAGCCATTGCTTGTTCAGCATTCATTCCTTGAACTTCGCGAGCGATCAAACGAGATTTAGTCGGAGATACGCGAACGAATTTTAATAGTGCTCTTGCCATATCTCTTCCTTATTTCCCGATTTTCTTCTGTACAGAACCTTTGTGGCCCTTGAACGTACGTGTTGGTGCGAATTCACCAAGTTTGTAACCGATGTGGTTTTCCGTTACGAAAACCGGTACAAACTGACGGCCATTGTGGACGTTGAACGTCAAACCGATCATTTCCGGGAGGATCACGCTGCGGCGTGACCAGGTTTTGATAGGTTTAGTGTTTTTCGTCTCTTTGGCAGAAATCACTTTTTTCATAAGGTGTCCGTCGACAAACGGTCCTTTTTTTACCGATCTAGCCATTGATTAACCCTTTTTACGACGAGAGATAATAAGTCTATCGCTCGATTTTTTACGACGTGTTTTAGCACCTTTGGTCGGTTTACCCCATGGAGTAACCGGGTGACGTCCCGAGTTGGTTTTACCTTCACCACCACCGTGCGGGTGATCGATTGGGTTCATCGCAGAACCACGCGTTTGCGGGCGGATACCCATGTGGCGTGTACGTCCCGCTTTACCGAGAACGATGTTGATGTACTCTTCGTTACCGACAGTACCAACCGTTGCCATACATTCACCCAGAACGTAGCGCATTTCGCCGGAAGGGAGACGGAGAGATACGTATTTGCCCTCACGACCCATGATCTGGGCAGATGCACCCGCAGAACGGACCATCTGAGCCCCTTTTCCGGGTTTGAGTTCAACGTTGTGAACCGTGGTACCGACGGGGATGTTCATCAGTTTCATCGCGTTTCCGGCTTTGATATCCAGGCCGCTTTCAGCAGAAATGACGGTATCACCGACGTTCAGACCTTTTGGCTGGATGATGTAGCGTTTCTCACCGTCTGCGTAGTTGACAAGCGCGATACGGCAGTTACGGAACGGATCGTACTCGATCGCGGCGATTTTGCCGGGGATACCGAATTTGTTACGTTTGAAATCGATGATACGGTAGAGCTTTTTCGCTCCCGCTTCTTTGTGACGTGACGTGATACGACCGTTGTTGTTACGACCCGCAGCGGCAGGAAGTTTGACCAACAAAGAGCGAACCGACGCTTTTGCCGTGATGTCCGAGTTGTCGATGTTTGTATAGAAACGTCGGCTCGGGGTGGTTGGTTTATACGTTTTGATCGCCATATTACACCGCCAGACTATCGATTTGTGCGCCTTCCGGCAGTTTTACATAGAACTTTTTAAAGTCGTTCTGTTTACCGGTAAGACCGCGGAAACGTTTTACTTTTCCGCTTTGGTTCAAAGAGTTAACACGAGCCGGAACGATTCCGAAGTACTCTCTGAACACCTCTTTAAGAGCGTTTTTAGTCATACGTGGAGACGTCTGAACTACGATTACGCCCTCTTCTTGAAGACCAAGAGTCTTCTCTGTATACAGGATCGATTTGATATCAGTAATATCTGCCATCTTAGCTCTCTTTAGTCAGATTTTCCCATACCGCTTTTTCGATTACTACCGAACGGTATGTCGCAGCCAAAAAGGCGTTGAGTTCATTCTCTTCCACGATGTACGTTTTAGAGAGGTTACGGAATGCCAAATAGGTTTTCTCGTCGAGAATCTTTTTAACCAGAAGAGCGTCGCGGACGTTCAACGTGTTGAACAGGGCCTGAGCGTCTTTTGTTTTCCCGCTTGGAACTTCGATGCTGTCAACGATAAAGAGTTTCCCCTCGTTCGCCAGTGCATCCAAAGCAAATTTCAACGCAAGTTTCTTTTGCTTTTTGTTGACCTTCTGATCGTAGTTACGACCGGTGTTTGGTCCGTGTACTACCGCACCGCCTACCCATACAGGTGAACGGCGTGAACCGGCACGCGCACCGCCGCGCCCTTTTTGGGCCCACGGTTTTTTACCGCCGCCGCGAACGTCTGCACGTGTTTTGGCAGACGCCGTATCGGCGCGGAGCCCCGCCTGATACGACTTAACGTACAGGTAGAGGTTGTGCGGGTTGATACCGCTGAAGCTCTCAGGCAATGCCAGTTCAGAGGCTTTTTCGAATTTTTCGTTCAGTACAATCGCGCTCATTATTTCACTACCTTTACACGACCTAGTGCACCGTTAGCGCCCGGGATAGAACCCACGACAACCAATACACCGTTTTGTGCGTCATACGACATCACTTCATTTTTGACGGTTACTTGCTCGTTACCGTACTGACCTGACATTTTGCGCCCTTTCTGGACTTTACCAGGCCATTCGCGGTTACCGATCGAACCGCTGGTGCGGTGGAAACGGTGACCGTGCGCTGCAGGTCCGCCTCCGAAGTTCCAGCGTTTCATAACACCGGTGAAACCGCGACCTTTTGTATTGAAAACCGCTTTAACGACTTTTGCTTCGCTCAGAGGAGCGACGTCGAGATCACCGGCTTCCGTGTTGGCAACGTCAAGCGTTGCGAATTTGTTGAATTCTGCAGAGAGGTTGTACTTCTTCTGCTGACCTTCAACCGATTTGTTCGATGCTTTCCCTTCGCTGTACGCGACCAGGGCTTTACCGTCGTTCACTTCGCAAACTTTTACCTCTTTGACTTTCAAAAGGGTAACCGCTTTGCTGGGTACGCCGACCGTACGGCTCATGCCGATTTTTTCTACAATGTATTCCACACCCTACTCCTTACTTGTCCATAGAGCGAACTTCTACGTCCACTTCCGGAGCCAAGTCAAGCTTCATCAACGAATCAACGGTATCCGGCGTAGCCGATACGATGTCGATCAAACGTGCGTGCATGCGGATCTCGAATTGTTCACGTGAACTTTTGTTGACGTGCGGTGAACGGAGAACCGTATACTTACGAATCTTGGTTGGCAAAGGGATTGGGCCGCGAATTTCCGCACCCGTTCGCTTTACAGCTTCAACAATAGAGGCAACAGAACGATCAAGTACGCGATGATCGTACGCTCTAAGTTTCAAACGAATCTTTTCCATAATGTTTTCCTTAATAAAGAACTCGTCAGACGATGCTGACTATATAAGGCGGTGAAATTATACCGACATCCCCCCCCGGGGTCAAGGATTCTGGGACCAAAAACAGCAATATTTAAGAAATTTGTTTCCTTTTAAGAAGGAAATGATATACTGGCGCAGTTTATTCGAGGAATCAGGATGCGGGAACTTTTGGAAGAATATTACCGTTACGATCTGCACGTCGGCGGATACGTCGAACGAAAAATTTCGATCCCATCGGAGAGCATCGCGCTGAGCGGCATCGCCCAGTCGGGGAAAACGTATCTCATCCGGCACTACCTCGCCTCCAAAAAAAAGTCCACCTATCTCTATCTCGATTGCCGCGATCTTCGACTGGACATCGATGAACTCAACATAACCCTCGAACCGTTTTGCCGAGAACATAAAATCTCGATCCTCGCCCTCGACAACTATCGCACGGGGATACAACTCTTTGAAATCGATCAGCTCATCCTCTCCTCGGAGTCCGCTGCGGATATCGGGATCGAAACGGTACGTCTCGGGCTGCTGGACTACGAAGAATTTCTAGCCTTCGAGTCGCGTCACGACGATTCGGCGCTGAACCATTTTTTTCAGCTGGGGGGGTTTCCGGCGATGCACCGCATTCCTGCCTCGGAGCGGGTTCTCTACCTCCAAAAAACCCTCCTGCGAGCTCTCGAGCCCATCGAACTCGATATCCTGACCCAGGCGTCAAAAATGGTCACCCAAAAAGTCTCCGCCTTTAACCTTTATGAGCGGCTCAAAGGGGAGCGAAAAATTTCCAAGGACAAGCTCTACCTGCACGTCCAGTCGCTGGTCGATAAAGGGTATCTGCTGATGCTGGAGAAATTCGACCATCCCAGTGCCGTCAAAAAGCTGTACCTTTGCGACACCGCGATCCAGCAGGCACTCAACCTGCAAAAACATTTCGGCCGGGTGTTTGAAAACCTCATCTACCTGGAACTGCTCAAGCACGGCATCGAATGCTACTACGACGAGGGGATCGATTTTTACCTGCCGCAGCGGGGGCAGATTCTCCTCGCCCTCCCGTTTGCCAACGAGCACGCGTTGTTCAAGAAGGTGGAAAGCCTGGAAGGGTACATCATTATGCACGGTGTCCATGAGATCATCGCGATCACGATGAATCTCGAAAGCACCCTTACCCACCCGATCGCCAAAATCGAAATGATCCCCTTCAGCCAATGGACGCTGGGGGAAGAATAAGAAAGATCAGGCAACGGATAGTTTACAATTCACAAAAAGAAGGGACGGAAGGACAATGAACTTTTGCGGGATTGACGAAGCGGGGCGCGGACCGCTGGCGGGGCCCCTCT
>CAZBIR010000006.1:11264-22095 GCA_964491035.1 uncultured Sulfuricurvum sp. | reverse complement strand
ATGAACTTTTGCGGGATTGACGAAGCGGGGCGCGGACCGCTGGCGGGGCCCCTCTACATCGCCGGGGTGATTCTCCGCCGGCCGATCGAGGGGCTGGCCGATTCGAAGAAGCTGAACGAGAAAAGAAGGGAAGCCCTTTTTGAAACGATACGGGACGAGAGCGTTCACCACATTGCCCGGTTCGATGCCGCCCAGATCGATGAAATGGGGATCTCTGCGTGTCTGTCGCAGGGATTGAGGGAGATCATGGAAGCGCTGGGGGAAGCCGACTACCTCTATGATGGGAACTCCGCTTTCGGCGTCAGCGGTGTGCGCACCCTGATCAAGGCCGACGCCACCGTCCCCGAAGTGAGCGCCGCCTCGATCCTGGCCAAAGTTTCACGGGACCGGGAGATGGTCGAACTCTCCTCGCGTTATCCCGAATACGGGTTCGAGGGGCACAAGGGGTATGGAAGTGCGGCTCATATCGAAGCGATCCGGCGTTACGGCTACTGCGAGATTCACCGGCGCAGTTTCAAACTCAAGGCCTTGCAGCCTACCCTGTTTTAAAAGGGCATTATTCGTCCTCTTTGTTTTCTTCGTCATCATCATCAGGGATCGCCACGTCAACGACCGCGGCGGCGACATCGACCGTTGTCTCGACGACCGTTGCCGTCACCGATACGGCGGTATCCACCACGCTGATCACCGCGCATCCTCCCAACAAAACCGCTAACGCCACTCCCAGCAGCAACTGATACATCCGATCCCTTTACAAAATATGGATATCATTTTACAATGCGGTCGCTGTAATCTCTCCCAAAGGGCTCCCATGATCTCCCTAACCCATCTCGAAGCGGCGATGGAAGCCGTCGACAAAGAAGTCAAGGCGCTCCTCTACAACCAGTCGCTTTCCCTGAACGAAAAAGATGAAAAAATGCTACCGCTGCTGCGTGAGAGCAAGGTGCTCAAACAGGCGTACGAAGATCTGTGTTATCTGAAAGAGAATCCTCCGAGCGCGCCGAACGGATGTAAAGCGGGTCAATACCGAAATAATGAAGAGGGGGAAAAGGGGGAGTAATCAGAAGTGGCTCTCCCAGATACCTGCGGCACAAAGCACCTACCGGTGTGCTGCTGTATTCCTACCCTGACACGCTGCCCATAGGCACCCTTGCACAGGTCTAGAAGAGTTGGCCGAATTATAGCCGTTTTGGCGTGCGAATGCAAGATGGTGGTATAATTCGACCATGACGTACCTCATCACCGCTCTGGATGCCGAAGCCAGGCCGTTCATCGAACACTACCGCCTCAAACGCGAGAGCACCCTCCCCTATGCGATCTACCGCAATGAGGAGATACTCGTTCTCGTCACCCAGCCCGGGCGGCTGAACGCGATGATGGCCACCAGCGCCCTGCTGGGGTGGAGGGTTCCCCAAGCGAACGATATCCTGATCAACGTCGGCATCTGCGGGGGGCCGGAACATCTTCCGATCGGCGAAGCACTCCTGATCCACCAGATCCACGACGGCGCGCGCCGCTACTACCCCGACATCCTCTATCCCCATACCCTGCGCGAAAGTCCGCTCCTGTGCCTCGATGAGCCCGCCGATACGGTCCGGGAATTCCCCGTCGACATGGAAAGCGGCGGCGTTTTCGCGGCCGCATCACGGTTTTTCAGACTCCACCGGATCGCGTTTTTGAAAATCGTCTCGGATCACTGCAACCCCGCAGGCGTCACGAAGGAAAACGTCCAAACACTGCTCAGATCGCATTTTGCGACGCTCGAAGAGCTTATCGCCTTGATGCGACAGAGCCTGCATGAAGAACCGCTCTTTAACGATGCCGAACAGGCCCGGATCGCGGAATGGAAAGCCATGTGCACCGCCGCGCAGGGGATTCGGCTGGGTGACGCCCTCTCCTATTTCCGCCTCAGACACCCAAAAGAGGCGATCGTCTTCCCGGCTTCGCCGTTCCCCGATTCCAAACGCGAAAGGAGTGCGCTGCTTGAGTCGTTCATCGCAACCCTCACCGCCTAAACTCTTTTCGCATCTCTACGTCGAACGCAGGGTGCTGGAGCATCCGCAAACCGAGAAAATACGGCGGAAATTTTCCGATTCCGAAGTCATCGTGATCGAACATTACAAAGAGGTTTTCAACCGCGCGGGGCAGAGCTTCGCCGCCCAAAGCCGCAGCAAGAACCTCATCCTCGCCTGCAAAGAGGGAAAATTCCTCCACGAGGGGAGCCAGTACAGCGACGGTTTCGGGTTTGAAAACTTTTTCTACGCCTCAAGTCTCATGGGGTGCCTCTACGACTGCGATTACTGCTACCTCCAGGGGCTTTATTCCAGCGCCAACACCGTGCTGTTCGTCAACCTCGAGGATGCATTCGATGAGCTTGTCCCCTATCTGGGGGCAAAAACCCTCGTCGCGACCTCGTACGACACCGACTCGCTGGCCGTCGAATCGCTCTCGCACCAGAGTTCCCAATGGCTGGGCTTCGCCCGGAACCATCCGAATCTCCATCTCGAGATCCGGACCAAAAGCGCCAATTTCCGCTCCCTCGGAGCGCATGAGCCACTCAATCGGGTTACGCTCGCCTGGACCCTCTCTCCGCAGCCGATCATCGAGCGGTACGAACGCGCCACCCCCACACTCGAACAGCGGCTGCGGGCGGCTGCCGAAGCAGTAGAAGCCGGGTGGAACGTGCGGCTGTGCATCGACCCTGTCATCCACACCGATCGGTTCGACACCCTCTATCCCCCTCTGATCGATACGATCTTCGCCGCCATCGATCCGGAAAGAATCGAGCACCTCACCCTGGGGAGTTTCCGGATGTCGCAAAGCCACCTCCGGAGCCTCAAAAAACTGGGGCGCAGCGACGTCGCGTTTTATCCCTACGAGGTGCGCGACGAAATGGCGACCTACCCCCCGGAGATAGAGCAACGGATCCTCGATGCGATGATCAAGAAGGCGACATTTTATTTACCCAAGGAGAGGATACGGACATGGCAACGGCAATCGTAACGGGATCGAGTTCGGGGATCGGCGAGGCGATTGCCCGGATGCTGCTCGAAGCGGGGTACACCGTCATCGGCCTCAGCCGGCGGCGGGGGAGGATCGAGCACGACGCGTTTTCCCACATCCCCTGTGACCTCGCCGATCCCGCCCGGATCGAAGCGGTCAGAAACGAGCTCCTCGCCGCCGATCACCTCGCGCTCCTCGTCAACGCTGCCGGATTCGGACGGTTCGAACCCCATGAGGAGCTCTCGCCCCCGATCATCACGCAGATGATTGCGATCAACCTCACCGCCCCGATCCTGCTGGCCAACCTGCTGCTGCGCCCCCTCAAGCACAACCGGGGGCTCATCGTCAACATCACCAGCATCGAGGCGACCCGCCACGCCAAATTCTCCGCCCTCTACACGGCGACCAAGACGGGGCTCCACGCCTTCGGCCACAGCCTCTTCGAAGAGGCCCGTTCCGCCGGGGTCGGGGTCCTGACGATCAACCCCGACATGACCGATACCCCCTTTTTCGACGAACTTCGGTTCGGGGTCGGGGAACCCGAGGACACCAGGCTCTTCGTAGACGACATCGCCGACGCGGTGCGCAACGTCCTCTCCCTCCGCGAGGGGGTCGCGATCACCGAACTCACGATCCGCCCCCGCCGGTTCGGGATCACGAAAAAACGGTAAAGGATAACGCCTCTTTTGCCGATATAGATTTAACGAATTGTAGAGAAAAGGATGTATCATGGCCGGAACCATCAACTCGCTCGGTTTGGGATCGGGAGTATTGACCGCCGATCTGATCGATAAGCTCAAAGCCAACGATGAAACGTTAATGGTCAAGCCTTTCGACGGCAAAATCACTTTGAACCAGCAAAAATCGCAGGCACTCGATCTCCTCAACAGTCTCCTGACGAATTTCAAAAGCAGTGTCAACGCCCTCAACGGCGATACCCTCTATCAGAAACGTTCGGTAGCGGGGAATAACGACAGTGTCACCGTCTCTGCCGCGGCAGGTAGCCAGATTCGCTCTTTTTCGCTCGAAGTGACCAATATCGCGAAAAAAAATGTCCTGCAATCGGGTTCTTTTTCGGCAGCAACCGATACGGTCGCATCCGGCGAAGGGACCCTCAATCTCAATATCGGCGGGAAAAACTACTCGATCGGCTATACGGCGGCCACCACCCTCGATGATCTGAAACAGGCGATCAACGATACGGCAGGCGAAGCGGTAACGGCAAGCATCCTCCAAACCTCGACGTCGCAGTTCAGTCTCGTCATCTCATCAAAAGAGACGGGAAAAGATCAAACCATCTCCCTCACCGACCTGGACGGCAATCTCAACAACGGAAATCTACTCAGCAAAGGGGAGGTCAGCGGCTCTTTTCTCGCCGCAGATGATTTTATCGCCAATAGCGGTTCGGCCGGTACGATGCACGTCAACGTGGGCGGAAGCACTTACGATTTCGCATACGATGAAAACACGACCCTGCAAACGATGGTGGACAACATCAATGCCGACAGCGCACTGAGCGCCAAGGTTTCCGCCAGCATCGTCCAATACGGGGCCAACGACTACCGGATGGTTCTGACCCCCAAAGACGGGAACGAAACGGACGCCATCAGCATCACCGATACCCCTTCATCCGGTACCGGGTTGCTCAACACGATCACCACGACACTCTCCACCGGGGGAGGAGTAAATGTCGTTCAAAACGGACAGGACGCTTCCTTCAAATTTGACGGAATCGCGATGACCCGTTCGTCGAATACGATCAGCGATATCGCGACGGGGCTTACCCTCAACCTGCTCAAAGACGGGGGAAGCGCCAATATCTCGATCTCCCAGGACCGCGATCAGATCGCAACCGAACTGGAAGGGCTGGTCACCAGCTACAATACCCTCCAAAGCCAGCTGGGGGACATGATCTCTTCTGATCGGGAAAGCGGAAGCGTCGGTATTTTCAGCGGAGACAACACGATCCGCAGCGTCG
Organism: uncultured Sulfuricurvum sp.; assembly: GCA_964491035.1. Classification (GTDB taxonomy): domain Bacteria; phylum Campylobacterota; class Campylobacteria; order Campylobacterales; family Sulfurimonadaceae; genus Sulfuricurvum. The sequence continues at coordinate 17,114 of CAZBIR010000006.1, read as the reverse complement.
GACGCGAAATTACCAAACTGATCACCTCGGTCGATCTCAAAGGGTATTCACTGGCCAATTACGGCATCGATCTGGACCGGGACGGGGTAATGTCTTTTAACAAAACGACGTTCCTCGATAAGATGAATGCCGATCCGGAGGGGACCGAAGCCTTTTTCAGCGGGAAAACGACGGTTGCCGCCAGCGGGGCTGAAACGGTCACGGACGGCGTTTTCACCTCTCTGAGCAATCTGATGAAAAATTACCTGGGTTCGACCGGAACCGTTACGAATCTGATTACCGATACGAAAAATGCGACCACTTCGCTGAATGAAGAGCGCGCCAAGGCGGTCAAACTGCTCGAAGCACGTTACAACACCCTGAGTGCGAAATTCGCCGCTTACGATTCGATGATCAGCAAACTCAATAACCAGTTCAGCGTTCTGCAACAGCAGATCGATGCCATGGCGAACAGCAAAGATTGATGCGTTACGAAACATGGCATGAAGCGTTCGTCGAGGCGATTGCCGCAAAAAACATCCTCCAGATCGGGAGGCTGCTGAAAACCCTCCCCGATTTTGAAAACAACGACCAGAGGCGTGAAGCCCTGGCTATGAGCATGGATGCCGAAACCCTCCTCAACACCGCATATCTCGAACTGGTCGAAAAGCGTGAAGAGCTCCGGAAAATTCACACGGGGAACGGCGAAAAAATGGTATAGTTTTTGCTAGTTTGTTCCTGACACCAAACCGCAATCACATACCAAGGTCGCCCATGCTTAACGGAAAAAACATTCTTATTACCGGGGGAACCGGCAGCTTCGGCAAACAGTTCGTCAAAACGATACTCAAACGTTATCAGCCCAATAAAATCATTATCTATTCCCGCGACGAACTCAAGCAGTACGAAATGGCGCAGCGCTTCAACGACAAATGCATGCGCTATTTTATCGGCGACGTCCGGGATCTGCCCCGCCTCGAAAAAGCGATGAGCGGGGTTGATTACGTCGTCCATGCCGCTGCCCTCAAACACGTCCCCATCGCGGAATACAATCCCATGGAAGCGATCAAAACCAACATCAACGGCGCACAGAACGTCATCGATGCCGCAATCCGCAGCGGTGTCAGCAAGGTCATCGCCCTCTCGACCGACAAGGCGGCCAGCCCGATCAACCTGTACGGGGCGACGAAACTCGCCAGCGACAAACTCTTCGTCGCCGCCAACAACATTACGGGGGGAAAAGCCATCGCTTTTTCCGTCGTCCGCTACGGCAACGTCATGGGATCGCGCGGTTCGGTCATCCCGTTCTTCCAGAAGCTGATGGCCGAAGGGGCCACCGAACTTCCCATCACGGATGATCGGATGACGCGGTTTTGGATCACGCTCCAGGAAGGGGTCGATTTCGTGTTGAAAAATTTCGAACGGATGCACGGGGGAGAGATTTTTATCCCGAAAATCCCCTCGATGAAAGTGGTGGACGTCGCCCGCGCCATGGCGCCGAATCTTCCCCACAAAATCGTCGGGATCCGCCCGGGTGAAAAGATGCACGAGGTGATGTGCCCCCGGGACGATTCGCATCTCACCCTCGAGTTTCACGACCATTACGTCATCAAACCCTCGATCCAGTTTACCGAAACGGCCGACTACACCCTCAACAACTGCGGGGAAAAGGGAGAGCCGGTTGACTACGGCTTCAAGTACAGCTCGGACAACAACTCCGACTGGCTCACCCCGCAGGCGCTCCTCGAAAAAATAGCCCTTACGATTGGTGAAGAGAAATGAAAGGGCATTTCTCTTCTTGGGCTCACTGCCGAAGTGACCACCGTGTTAACGTAGCCAGTCGGGATTGCATTCCGATGGCGTATAAAAGAAGGTAGCCGTGCTCCCCTATTCGACCCAGCTGATTGACGAGGATGACATTGCCGCCGTTGTTGCCGTCCTGAAAAGCTCCCACCTCACGCAGGGGGCAAACGTCGAGGCGTTCGAGCGCTCCGTTGCCGACTACGTCGGAGCGCGCCACTGCGTCGCGTTCAATTCCGCCACCTCGGCGCTCCATGGTGCCTACGACGCGGCCGGGATCGGAACGGATGATGAGATCATCACGACCCCGATCAGCTTCGTCGCAACCTCCAATATGGCCATCGCACTCGGAGCCAAGCCGATATTTTGCGATGTCAAACCTGACGGCAATATCGATGAAACCCTCATCGAAGCACTCATCACCCCCCGAACCAAAGCGATCGTCCCCGTCGATTTTGCCGGAAAACCGGTCGCACTGGATCCTATTTCCGATATTGCCCGGCGTCACGACCTCCTCGTCATCGAAGATGCGTCCCATGCACTGGGAAGTGCGCTCAACGGCCAAAAAGTCGGCTCGCTCTCCGACATGACGATCTTCAGTTTCCATGCGATCAAGCCGATTACGACGGGAGAAGGGGGTGCCGTCGTCACCGATAATGACGCATTCGCCGAAAAACTCCGCCTCTTCCGTTCCCACGGGATCGTTAAAAAACAGCTGTGGAACTCGGACATGGTGAGCCTGGGATACAACTTCCGCCTCACCGAGTTTGCCGCCGCACTGGGGCTTTCGCAGCTGGCCAGACTGGAACGCTTTATCGAGACGCGTGAAGCGATCGCCCGTTATTACGACGATCGGTTTGCAGGGCACAAACTCTTCTCTACGATAGCGCTCGACCCCACCGAACGCAGTGCCCGCCACCTCTATCCGCTGCTGCTAGCCCCCGAACTGCACTGCGTCAAAGAGGATCTTTTCTCCGAATTGCAGGAAAAGGGTCTGGGAGTGCAGGTCCACTACAAACCGATCTATCAGAACAGCTTTTACAAAAAGCGCTTCGGGGAGCAGCGCTTCCAAGGCGCCGAGCATTTCTACCGATCCGAACTCTCCATCCCCTGCCATCAGAAGATGAGCATGGAAGATGCCGCGCGCGTTGCCGATACGGTGCTCTCCGTGATCGAAAAATACCGCTATCGGGGGTGTTCGTTATGATTGCGCAAGCGCAATGGGCTTCCTGCCGAAGGAAACCAAGTGTTAACATGAAAACCGCTATCGAGGTGAGAAACCTCACGTCGATAGGTTTGAAACCAAAGGCGAAGGGCGTGCTCCGCCGACGGTCAATATGGAGCTTTGCTCAGATTGCGTTAGGACAATAAATGAAAGTGGCCATTATCCCCGCCCGCGGGGGGAGCAAACGGATCCCCCGCAAAAACATCAAACCCTTCGCCGGGTTGCCGATCATCGCCCACAGCATCAAAGCGGCGCAGGAATCGGGGGTGTTTGACCGGATTATCGTGACGACGGACGATGAAGAGATCGCCGACATAGCGAAAGCGTACGGTGCCGAGATCCCTTTTATGCGGCCCAAAGAACTCAGCGACGATCATACCGCGACCATCCCCGTGATCGCCCACGCCATCCGGACGCTTCAGGAGGAAGGTGTAGCGATCGAAGCCGCCTGCTGCATTTACGCCACGGCGCCGTTTGTCCGTGCCGAAGATATCAAAAGCGCCCTTGAGGCGATGATCGCCCACCGCAAAAGCTATGCCTTCCCGGTCACAACCTTTCCCTTCCCGATATGGCGGGGAGTGAAGCGCGACGAGGAGGGAAACATCGAAATGTTCTGGCCCGAACACTTCGCCACCCGCAGTCAGGATTTGAGCGAAGCGTACCACGACGTCGGGCAGTTTTACTGGGGAACGCCTGATGCGTGGCTATCGGGCAAACCGATCTTCTCCGACGCGGCGACGACGATCGTCCTTCCCCGTCACCTGGTACAGGATATCGACACCCCCGAAGACTGGACGAGGGCAGAGCTGATGCACCAGGTCCTTTTCCCGGATCGTTTTGACTCATGGAACCGTCTCAAGAAAAAACTCCATCACAAAGAGACGATTATCCGTTTCAAATCCGGAAGCGTTTATTTTATGTCAGTCGGACATAATATCGGACATGAATCGTATGGAAAACAAGAGCTATTTCTTCGTCCCGTAGTGGTCTACAAAAAAATCAGTTCAACCCTCTTTTTAGGGATTCCTCTCACCTCTCAGGAAAAAGAGGGGAGCTATTTTTTCTCATTCCATTACAAACACGATAAACAGAGTACCGCTATGTTACATCAGATGCGGGTATTTGATATTCGAAGAAGCGAATATTATAGCGGTCAACTAAGCAAAAAAACGTATCAGAATCTTGAAAAAGCAGTTTTGGAGTTTATGAAGATTACCTCTTCCGAAGAAGAGGAACGGCCAACGAGGGCGAAATGAAAGAAAATTATACCGAAATTAGCATCCGATGTCAAAAAAAATCCTGATCCGCGCCGACTCCTCGAGCTCGATCGGGCTGGGGCACATCATGCGCGATCTGGTTCTCGCTGAGGATTATCCGGACGATTGCGTCCTATTCGCCTGCCGCGATCTCCCCGGAAACATCATCAACCGTATCCCCCATCGGGTCCATATCCTCTCCACAAACGAATCCAGAGAACTGATCGGTCTGATCCGCGCCGAAAAGATCGACCGGGTGATCTTCGATCATTACGCCATCGATGCGACGTTCGAAAAACAGATCAAAGAGGCCACCGGCGTCACGATCATGGCACTCGATGACACCTACGAAAAACACCATTGCGATATCCTCCTCAACCATAACGTTTCCGCCGATCCCAGCCGCTATGCCGGACTCGTTCCGAAGCATTGCGAACTCCGGTGCGGTGGGGAGTATACGCTGATACGTTCAGAATTCAGAGATGAAAAACAATGCACAAGGGAAAAGCTCTACGATGTTTTTGTCGCGATGGGGGGAACCGACCCGACCAACGCGACGCTCCGTATTCTCGAAACGCTGGGCGATGATCAAACGGTCTGCGTCGTAACCACTTCCGGCAATCCCCATCTGGATGCGCTGCAAACCTTTGCAGAGAGGAAACCAAACGTCACGCTGGAGGTCGATTCAAACCGCGTCGCACAGCTTCTCCACCAGAGCCGCCTGGCGATCGTCACCCCCAGCGTCATGGTGCACGAGGTTCTGTTCATGGAGATCCCCTTTATCGCGCTCCAAACCGCCGCGAACCAAACAGACATGGCCGACTATTTACAAAAACGAAACTACCCCGTTTTAAAGGAGTGGGATGCCGATGCGATTACTCGATTTTACAACGCTTGATCCGGAACAGCTCGCATTGGTGTTGTCGTGGCGCAACCATCCCCAGATCCGCCGATGGATGCTCTGCCGCGATGAAATTTCGCCGGAGGATCATTTTCGATTTGTCGAATCGCTCAGACGGCGACCGGACAAGCGCTATTTTCTGGTTCAGGAGAACGGTGAATACCTCGGCGTCATCGATTTTACCGATATAACCGAAGATGCCGCCGAACTGGGAATTTATGCCAATCCCGGGATACGCGGGGTGGGGAAGACGCTGATGAGGGTGCTAATCGATTACGCGTTTTCGACGCTCAAAGTGAGAACCCTCACCGCCATGGTCTTTGCCGACAACGAGCGGGCTAAACATTTGTACGAAAAATTCGATTTTACCGAAACAAAACGGACAGATCACGGGGACAGGGAGCTGATCCATATGGAGCTAAGGCAATGAAAATCGGGAATCACGATACAGCGGAAAAGGTATTCATCATCGCCGAACTCTCCGCCAACCACAACGGCTCGCTCGACACCGCCCTGCGCACGATCGACGCGATGAAAGAAGCGGGGGCGGACGCGGTGAAGCTCCAGACCTATACCCCCGGTACGATCACCCTCGATTGCGACAGTGAGATGTTCACGATCTCGCAGGGGACGCTGTGGGACAAGCGCAAATTTTCCGACCTCTACGCGGAGGCGATGACCCCGTGGGA
>CAZBIR010000006.1:3332-11164 GCA_964491035.1 uncultured Sulfuricurvum sp. | reverse complement strand
AACGTCCGCTCCGTCCGCCCCGGTTTCGGGATGGCCCCGAAACACCTCGGCGAGATCCTCGGTAAACGGTTCGTGCGGGATGCGGCCAAAGGAACCCCCATGGCGTGGGAGCTGATCGGATGAACTTCGCCGTCGTCTCGAACGACGCGGGAAGTTCGGAGCTCCTCTGCGCCCTCATCGCCGCACACCCAGATGAGGCGTCATGGCATATTTTTGCCGCCCCGGAAAGCCCTATGGCACAGATCTGCACCCGCTACGCGCTGCCGTTCACCCCTCCGGGCGATCCCGCCGAGCAGCTGGGTCCCCTCCGCCTCGACGCCCTGTTGTTCGGAACGGGGTGGCAGGAGCGGGTGGAACGCCCCTACGTGCACTACTGCAAAAGCAGGTCCATCCCGACGGTCGCCTTTCTGGACCACTGGAGCAACTACCGCGAGCGCTTCGGCTTCCCCGAAACGGGATGGGAAGCCAACTGCGGCGACTTTAGTGCCCTCAGTGATCCCAAAGCGCTCGCTCTGGCCACTTCGCTGGGGCTTCCCCATCCTATCGGGGTACATAACTACCACCTCCGCTCACTCCTCTGCGATGCGGCTAAACGCGAGGTCCCCCGGCGCGATGAGCTGCTGTTTTTGAGCGAACCGACCGACGCGGTGGCCAAGCGGACTTACGGTGACCCGATGCACTGGGGATTCACCCAGTACACGGCACTGGAGGATATCCTTGAGCGGTTTGAACGGTTCGGATGTTCGGAACTGACTATCCGCCTCCATCCCAGCGATACCGCCTCGGGGTACGAAACGCTTCTGGATCGCTTCCCCCATGTCCAGGCCCGGATCAACGACGCCCGCGCGGCAGAGCTGAGTGACCAGCTCCTCGCGGCCAGAGTGATCATCGGATTCGATACGATGGCCCTTTACATCGCCGCGCTGCTCGGAAAAGCGGTCATCTCGTATCTCCCCTCCCCTTCGCGCGATTTTCTCCTCCCTCTCCCCCCCAAGCGGCAGTTGCGCAGTCTCGATCTCCTGACGCCCGATCATTTGGCTCCGGAGCGTCTGGAAATCAACGATTTCGGTATGGATTTTGCTTCGTTAGCCAAAACCATTGCAGGTACGGGTTAAATGGCAGAACCACTCAGAGCACTCATCATCGGAGCCGGGAGCATCGGGGGATTGATCGATTCTCCGGATGCCAAAGCGATCGCGAGCCATGCCCACGCGTACCATCTCCACCCGCGTACACGCATCGCAGCGATCTGCGAACCCGGCGAGCTCAACGTTTTTGCGTTCATGGAACGGTGGGGTGAAAGCCGCCGCTACGCCTCGATCGATGAAATCGGCGGGGATGAAACCTTCGATATCGTCTCAATTGCCTCCCCGACAACAGAGCATTTTTGCCACCTCAGCACGCTACTCAAACGTTCCGATTGCCGCTATATCCTGTGCGAAAAACCCCTCGTCGCTTCCGCCGAAGAGTTTCACGCGATCGCAACCCTCGTAGAACACAGCAACAAAAAAATCCTGATCCACCTGATGCGGCGCTACAACCGCGCCTTCATTGCCCTCTCAGAACGGATTCATGCGCGCGAGTTCGGAAACCTCATCGGTTTTCACGGGGTCTGTACCAAAGGGCTGCTCCACAACGGATCGCACCTGCTGGGTGTCCTAAGCCATTTTATCGGCCCGATCAAAACCATCAAACCGCTCGGAACATCTCCCTGTCAGGGGGATGTCTGCGGCGAATTCGGGATCTCCTGCGATGCTGCGCCCGGGACCGTATCGGTCCTCAGCCATCCCGAATATTCCCTATTCGAGCTGACGCTGTGGTTCGACAAAGGGGTCATCAAACTCCTCGAGGGGGGAGAGATCATCGAGATCCATTCCAAGATCCCCTCCCCGCTCTACGAGGGGTACTTCACCCTCGCGCCGAGCGAGACGATAGCGACCGGCCTTTCCCGCTACGCCCTCGACTCGCTCGAATTCCTCCTCGGCCAAAGCGACGAACAGTGCCACGATATCCTCCGGGAACATCTGCATCTGCACAAACTGATCTATGAAACCATCGCAAAGGCTTACGATTCATGAAACTGGCCATCAACGGCGGAGCCAAACTCCGCACCACCCCTTTTCCCGCCTACAACACGATCGGAACCGAAGAAGAGGCAGCCGCCCTCCGGGTACTCCGCAGCGGCAAACTCTCCACGTTCCTGGGGACCTGGCACGACGATTTTTTCGGGGGGCCGGAGGTACGCGCCCTCGAAGCGGAGTGGGCCTCATATTTCGGAGTCCGACACGCCATCAGCGTCAATTCGGCGACATCGGGGCTCTACGCCGCCGTCGGGGCCTGCGGGATAAGCCCGGGCGACGAGGTGATCGTCAGCGCCTATACCATGAGCGCCTCGGCTACCGCCGCCCTCGTGTACGGGGCCATCCCCGTCTTCGCCGATATCGAGGAAGAGTTCTACTGCCTCGATCCCCGCTCGATTGAATCGAAAATCACCCCGCGCACCAAGGCGATCATCGTCGTCGATATCTTCGGCCAGCCCTACGACGCCCCCGCCATCAACGCACTGGCAAAAAAGCACGGCCTTTTCGTCATCGAGGATACGGCGCAGGCCCCCGGCGCGATGCTGGGAGGTCAATACGCCGGGACGCTGGGGGACATCGGGGTCTTTTCGCTCAACTACCACAAACACATCCACTCCGGCGAGGGGGGGATCATCGTCACCGACGACGACCGCCTCGCCGACCGCCTCCGCCTGATCCGCAACCATGCCGAAGCGGTCCTCTCGGCCCGGGGGGTACAGGAGCGAAGCGAGCTCGTGAACATGGTCGGCTACAACTACCGGATGACCGAAATCGAAGCGTCCATTGCCCGTGAACAGCTCAAAAAGCTCCCTTCCCTGCTCGAAAAAAGGCTCGAAAATACCGCCTACCTGAACGAAAAACTGGCTCAAATCCCCTGCCTCGCTCCGACCAAAATCCGTGAGGGTTCACGACACGCGTTCTACGTCCACCCCCTGCAGTTTGACGCCGGGATCGCCGGGATGCACCGCAACCGCTTCATCGACGCGGTCAAGGCCGAACTTCCCCCGACCCTGCTGCGCGAGGAATCCCAGGTGCTGCTGAGCTACGGCTACGTCAAACCGCTCTACCTCCAGCCTCTGTACCAGGAACGGATCGCGTTTGGAAGGGAGGGGTATCCCTTCAGCCTCAGCGACGTCACGTACGAAAAGGGGCTCTGCCCCATTACCGAATCGATGCACTTTGAACGGCTCGTCACCCACGAATTCATGCGCCCGGGGATGGAGCGTTCCGATATGGACGACGTCGTAGCGGCATTTCAAAAAGTGTGGAATCACAAAGAGGAGTTGCTATGAACAATCCGTTTTTAATCGGGGAAAAGGTATATTTGCGGGGACTGGACGTTTCCGATGCCAACGGCCCCTATCCGGGCTGGCTCAACGACGAATACACCTGCCGCTATCTGGAACACCACGTATTCCCCTACAGCCGGACAGCCGCAGCCGAATACATCGAAGGGCTTCGCCACAGCCGCGATCGGATTATGCTCGCCGTAATCCACCGCGAAAGCGACGCCCATATCGGCAATATCACCCTCTCGGCGATTTCCTCCCTTCACCGGAGCGCCGAGTTTTCCCTTCTGATCGGCGATTCGGGCCATCAGAAAAAAGGGCTGGCCAAAGAGGCCTCCCTCCTGATGTTCCGGCACGGATTCGGTACGATGAACCTCAACCGGATCTGGTGCGGCACGATGGAAACGAACGACGCGATGCAGCGTCTGGCCCTCTCTTTGGGGATGCGCCAGGAGGGGATCAAACGTCAAGAAGTTTACAAAAACGGCCGATATTACGACACGGTTCAATTCAGTCTGTTAAAAGATGAGTTTTATACCCTGTATCCCGATTTTCTGCCGAACGCCTAAAGGAGTGCCATGAGTTCACGTCTACCCAAAGAGATTCACCAGGAACGTCTCAAAATGCACTATGCGAACCTCTCCGACCGTCAAAAATATTTTGATCCTTCTACCGGGATGTTTTACGAATCGCTGCTCGAATCGCGCCATTGCCCGGTTTGCCATACCGATCACGAACAGTTCGTCTTTTTTAAAGACGGGGGGAGATACGTCAAATGCACCGAGTGTTCGATGGTGTATCTCAACCCGGTTTTCAAAGACGAACACCTCGAAAACCATTACCGGAACAACCACGACTGCCAGAGCGAAATCGTCTCCAACGACAGCGAGTTCTATACCGCGCTCTACACCAAAGGGCTCAAAGCGATCGAAGCGGTCGCCCCGAAGGGGAATCTGCTCGATATCGGCTGCTCCGCGGGTAATTTCCTGGATATCGCGCTCACTTCGGGATGGTCGACGTACGGCGTGGAACTGAATGAAAAAGAGGCCGCCTACGCTTCGGAAAAAGGGCACCGGGTTTACAACCGGCTGCTGGAGAGCGTCACCTTTCCCGAACCGATGGATGCGGTCACCCTCTGGGACGTTTTCGAACACCTCAAAGACGGTTACCATTACCTGCAGCAGATCAAAAACCTCCTCTCTCCCAACGGAGTGATTTTTCTCCAGATCCCCAGCGCCGATTCCCTCGCGGCTAAAATGCTTCAGGAAAAATGCAACATGTTTGATGGGATCGAACATGTCAACCTCTACTCCTACCAAGCGATCGCGGCACTGGCCCGCGAATGCGGGTTGAGCATTCTGCATCACGAAACGGTGATTTCCGAAATCGGGGTCATGAACAACTATCTCAACTACGACGATCCCTATCTGGGAAATACGACCGAGCTTAGAATGCTCGCATCGCTGATCGATGAGAAAACGCTCCATGAAGCCAAAATGGGGTATAAAATGCAACTTGTCCTGGGGAAAAACGGATGAAATTCTGTACCAAATGTGTCATGCCCGATACCAAACCCGATCTCCATTTCGATGAAGAAGGGGTATGCGACGCCTGCCGTTCGCAGCATTCCAAAGACCTCGAAATCGACTGGGAACAACGCAAAGCGGAATTTTTGGAGCTGGTACGCCAAAACAAACGGAACCGGCACTACGACTGCATCATCGGGGTTAGCGGCGGCAAAGACTCGACGTTTCAGGTTAAAACCGTTCTGGAACTGGGGCTCAACCCGCTGTGCGTCTGCTTCGAACCGACCATCCCGACCGAAATCGGGCGCAAAAACCTCGCGAATCTCAACGCCCTTGGGGTCGATCTGATCCACATCAAGCGCAATCCCAACGTCTACAAAGCGATGATCAAGGAAGCCACCCGGCGCGTCGGCGATTGCGAATGGCCCAATCACCTGGGCATCTTCACCACCCCCGCCCATATCGCCGTCAACTTCAACATCCCCCTCATTATCTGGGGGGAAAACTCCGAGATCGAATACGGCGGTCCCGCCGCCAGCAAAAACAACCCCTACCTCAACCGGCAGTGGCTGGAGGAGTTCGGAGGGCTGCTGGGGAACCGCGCTTCGGATATGATCGGGGTAGAGGGGATTACCGAACGGGATCTGGCCCTCTATTTTTATCCCGAAGACGAAGAGATCAACCGGGTCGGCGTGACCGGCCTTTTCCTGGGGTACTACATCAAATGGGACCTTCGGAAAGTTCTCGAAACCGCCCGCCAAAACGGTTTTTCAACCTCCGATCGCCGTGTCGAAACGACCTATGAGAATTTTGAGAATCTCGACTGTTACAGCAACCATGTCCATGACTACCTCAAATACCTCAAATACGGCTTCGGACGCGCGACGGACAACGCCTGCCTCGACATCCGACTGGGGTACATCAGCCGTGAAGAGGGGGTGCGTCTCGTCAACAAATACGACGGGATCCCCCCGATGAAAGCGATCGGCGAATTTTTACGCTATACCGGGTTCACCGCCGAGGAATTCGGCCGGATCTGCGACTCTTTTACCAACAAAAAAATCTTCAAACGTGACCAGAACGGCCGTTTCATCCGTGATATCGACGGCTCCCTCGTCCGCAAAGATGAGTATGTCGTCCGATAATCCGATCGTCATCGTCGATTACCGGATGGGCAATCTCCGTTCGGTCCAAAAAGCGTTTGAAGCAATCGGGGTCAACGCCCTCATAACGAACGATCCCGCACGGATCCGTGCCGCCGGAAAAATCGTCCTTCCGGGGGTAGGCGCGTTCAAAGACGCAATGAACAACCTCCGCACGCTCGGACTCATCGACGTTTTGAATACCGAAGTACGCGAGCGGAAAAAGCCTTTTCTGGGTATCTGCCTGGGGATGCAGCTCATCGCGACCAAAAGCTACGAATTCGGAGAAACCGAAGGGCTCGGATGGATCGACGCGCAAATCGTCCGGTTCGATTTTTCGGGGGAGAATGTACCGCTTAAAATTCCCCACGTGGGATGGAACAGCGTCACGCAGACCAATCCCTCCCCGCTGTTTGCGGACATCCCGGACAAATCCGATTTTTATTTCGTCCATTCGTACTATTTTCAGGGAAATCCGCAGGAGAGTTCGAGCCTCACCGACTATGGCATCGACTTCATCTCGTCCGTCCATCGCGACAACATCTACGCCACCCAGTTCCATCCGGAAAAAAGCCAGCTCTACGGCCTGCAGCTGTTAAAAAACTTCGCGGCGCTGGAGGATGGCCCATCATGCTAAAACACCGTATCATCCCCTGCGTCCTCCTCAAAGACTGGCAGCTGGTCAAAAGCATCCAGTTCGGCTCTTTCCGCACCATCGGCCACCCCACGACGACGGTGCGGGTATATAACGCCCGCAATGTGGACGAGCTGATCGTGCTCGATATCGACGCGAGCCTCAATAACGAACCGATCAACGTTGAAATCATTACCGATATGGCGAACGAATGTTTCATGCCCCTCACCATCGGCGGCGGGATCAATTCCATCGACGACGTCTATGCCGTTTTGAACGCCGGTGCGGACAAAGTTGCCATCAACTCCAGGCCCCTCGAATCCCCCTCCTTTATCCGGGAGATCGCAACGGTTTTCGGCTCCCAGTGCGTCGTCGCGTCCATCGACGTGAAAAAAAGCGGAGAAAACCACCGCGTTTTCAGTAAAAAGCTCGGTATCACCGATCTCGACCCCGTCGAACTGGCCATCGAATACGAAAAACAGGGGGCCGGGGAGATCCTTTTGACGTCGGTCGATCACGAAGGGTTGGCGCAGGGATACGACCTGGAGCTGCTAGATCGCTTCCGCAACCGTCTCTCGATCCCCATCATCATCAACGGCGGGCTGGGAAATCCTTCCCACGGCGTCGAAGCCCTGGCTCACGGGGCCGATGCCCTTGCCGCCGCCTACCTTTTTCACTTTACGCAGTATACCCCCAAAATGATCAAAGAGGAACTGCACCATCACCACTACCCCGTCAGATCGGTATAAGGATTTTTACATGGACGATATCACCCTCAAAGCGCTTCAGACGTTTCACGACAACCTGATTTACCTGGAGAACAATCATAAAGCGGTTTTTGATAAAATCACCCTCCTCAACCACCTGATCGATGAGGGAAAATACCCGGAGCGCTACGCACTCGAATACAAACCCGAAGGGTATTTCGATATCCTCGAACTCGCTACCGGCGAATACCTCTACAAAGAAAACAGCATCGCCAGTGCCCGGCGGATGGTCGATGCGATCGATCTCAAACGGACCGGGGCCATTTTCAAAGGGCAAAAATACGTGTACGCGACCGACGCCCAGGCCGATGCGATCGATCAGAGCGAACTTTCGTTTCATAATTCCCTCTGGGCAACCATCAAGATCATCAACTACGTCAGCAAATACGCCTC
>CAZBIR010000006.1:0-3232 GCA_964491035.1 uncultured Sulfuricurvum sp. | reverse complement strand
TTTTTGAACGTCAATAAAATCCATAAAGACTCGTGTTTTGCCGGAAAACCGGTACTGCTCCTCTTTTCGGGCCCATCCACGTCCAAAAACATCGACTGGGTGATCGCCAACCGGGAACGCTTTGTTCTCGTCTCCGCCCTCTCCACCTGCCGTCTCCTGAGCCGGCACGGCATCGTTCCCGACATCGTCATCCACATCGATCCGGGTGAAAACACCGCCTTGCTGTTCGAAGGACTCGATACCCGGACGTACTTCAGAGACTCCGTTATTCTGCTGGCTTCCAATGTCGATGAAGCGACCCTCGCAAAATTCGACCGTTCGCAAGTCCATTTCATCGAACAGGGGACCCTTTACAAAAAAGGGTTCGGACGGCTCTCCGCCCCCAGCGTGGGGGAATACACCTACGGTCTGATGCTGATTTTCGGAGCCACCGATCTCTTCATGCTCGGGGTGGACCTTGCCCTCGATCCCGATACGCTCCAGTCGCACGGCGATTTCCACCCGTTCCAGACCAAAGGGGAGTACAACACCCAAAACGCCTCGCTGGACCCCAGCAGCTCCATCACCTACGTCCGGGGGAATTTCCTCGACCAGATCCCGACCTACTCTTCGTATCAGATTTCGATCGAACAGGTGAGCATTTTTACGAAAACACTCAAACGCGATTACCACCGCCTCTACAACCTCAGCAACGGCGCCTACCTGGAAGGGTGCGAGCCGCTGCGGCTCGAAGCGTTTGACTGGGAAACCCTCCCCCCTCTTGAGCGCAATTCGATCCATTCGCAAATCGAAGCCTTTGTACACGAAATCGGCTCCGATGTATTTCGCGAAGAGGACAAAGAGCAGATCCGGCACCAGCTCAAAGCGGCCAAAGAGCTCGAAAAAATCATCAAAAAACATCAGAAGAAGAAATTCGCCAACGCCGAAGCCTATCTCAACTCCCTGGCACAGCTCTCCTGGGATCTGAGCGATATGGACTACAAAAAAAATTCCGATCTGGCCCAGGTCTATTACGAATACTTTCCTATCGTATTGAGCTACATTTTCGATCTGTTCAACACCCGGGAGCTTAAAAACCCCAACAGCCACATCTCCCATATCGATGCCCTGTTGGTCAGACAGCTGCTGAAGATGTCCGATCTGTACATATCAAAACTGAGCGATTATTTGAAATAAGGGGAGGAGGGGAGATGTCTCGATTACGGGAGTAACCCGGGGACATTTCCACAGAAATGTCCCCGCAGCTTACGCTGCTTTATTTAAACTACTGAAGCAGTTTAAGGACATTTTGCTGAACGGCATTCGCCTGGCTCATCGCGTAGCTTCCCGACTGAGCGAGGATGTTGTGTTTGCTGAAATTGGCCGATTCCGCCGCGAAATCGACGTCGCGCAGCTGCGATTCGGCCGCCTTGACGTTGACCTGCGTCGTACTGATGTTATTGATCGTCGCTACCAGCTGGTTTTGCACCGAACCCAGATCCGAACGGATCGTATCGAGATTGCCGATCGCCGCCGTGACGGTATCGATCGCTTTCATCGCCCCTTCGAGCGTCGTTACGTCAATCTGCGAGAGATTGGTAAACTCTTCGTCGCTCAGGCTGACGCTGTTCTGATTCCCTGCATTCGGGGCAAGTTCCGATCCGGCCGCGATCGAGCCGTACGTCGGTCCCTCCCCTTTGAGCAGTGTCATGTCCTTGAGCACATAGATCCGGTCCGTTACGGTGATATCGGTCCCGATGACCGTACCGGCTTTCAGCCCCGATCCGACACCGCCGCCGACCTGCGCGTCGGTCAGATCCTGCATCAGTACCGTCCCGGCTTTGAGGACGGTCCCCGTCGCGAGTACCGACCCGGTTTTCACCAGCATATCCTGGTTAAACGTTACGGCGGAGCTGAGCTCGATATTCCCGCCCACCGTCGAATTCTCTTTGAGCATCGAACCGCTGGTGAGGGTCGAGCCGGTCTTCAGATAGGTCACCGCCGTTGTCGTGTGGTCACCGGAGACAAGTACATTGTCCCCCATCTGGCTTCCGATCGCCATTTCGCTGCCGGTCACGAGGATACTCCCCGCTTTGAGAACCATGTCCGATGCCAGCGTCGAATTTCCGGTCGTCGTGATATCGGCTCCCACCACGGTTCCGGCCATGAGGGTCGATCCCGATCCCAGTGTCGCGTTCGGAGCCTGCAGATCGACGCTCATCGTCATGTCTTTGGATAGGGTCACCGTGGACGTCAGCGTCAAATCGACGGTCAGAACCGTCCCCGCTTTGTACGTGACACCTGCGACCGTAATATCCTGATTCAGAACCGTACCGGCATCAAAGACGGTACCCGATCCGAGGGTAGAACCCGCTTTAACAAACATATCGCTGCTCAGTGCCGCAGCCGTCGTATTCTGAACTTTGGATGCCAGTTCGGAGCCGTCATTGATTTTACTGCCCGATGCGATGATCGATCCGACCGTCAGCAATGAATCTTTGCTCGAGGAATTCGCGATGAACGATTCCGATGCCGTTATGACCGCTCCCAGCGTAGTCCCGGCCGCGAGCGTACTGCTGGATTTGATCGTACTTCCCACGGAAAGTTCCGAATCGAAAATCGTGATCATCGACCCCGAAAGTTTCAGGTCTCCCCCCGCGGCCGCGGCCATCGGCGCCCCTTCGATCGCAAACGTCGATGATCCGACCTGCACCACTTCAAGATAACCCATCGTACTCAGATCATCTCCCGTCGTATCGGTAACGTTTGAAAGATCGCCGGTGACGCTGATCGCACGCCCGTCATTCGAACTGAGCTTGATTTTGCCGTCTTCGGTTTTGATGGCGCTGACGCCGGTCTGCGTCGTCTTGGAGTTGATCGCGTTGAGCAGGGTCCCTTCACTGTCGTTGGCCGACACGTTGATGGCGCCGATCGTTATCCCGTTGATCGAAAAATCCGCCCCGGTGATTCCGGCTTTGATATCGCCGGTCATCGAGCTGACCACCGCTTTGGCCGTAATGCCCGTTTCACCGCTGTAGCGGTTGATCTGGTCGGCTACGGCGCCCATCCCGTTGATCGGCTGGTTGTTGTACTGCAAATCGATTTTTTCCAGGCTTAGCGTTTTGCCCGTCGTCGCACTTCTGAGGGTGAGCTGGTTTTCTCCCAGCGTCGCGATCTCGAGTTTGGCGCGGCTGGTCTGGCCGATCTGGCTCGTTTCGGTGGAAGCGATTGAGGCTTTGATACTTTCATTCGC
>CAZBIR010000005.1:9695-55274 GCA_964491035.1 uncultured Sulfuricurvum sp. | reverse complement strand
CGGAGGGCAAGCGAGGAAAGCGTTTCTTAGAAGTTAAGCGTCAGGTAAGCCTGAAGGGTGTCGTAACGGTCCGCAGAACCGTCAACAGCGTTCTGATCGTCAGCATCTGTTGAAATATAGGCAAGTGTTGCATTCAACGGTCCGAAATCTTTCGAAGCGGTAACAGTTACTTCGTCTACATTGTGATTGCTTCCGCTGATTTTGTTATCGACCGTAGTATAGTAAACACCTACTTTGACGATATCTTTTGCATCATATTCAGCTGTTACGTTCCATGACTCTGCACCCGGAGCCCCAACATAAGTGTAGTTCCACCATGCTTCCGTGTACAATTTAGACTGACCTGACGCAGCGACGTTCTGGACAGAAAGCGCCCCGTCTTTATCCGCTTTGGAATAAGCAGCCGAAACGTTCAGACCTTCAATCCCCTGATACGCCAGTTTGAATGCGAAGGCATCGGAATCAGGTGCGTTTCCAAGAATTCCTTTTGGATCCATTTCGGCGTATTGAGCACCGACTTTAACCCCTTTGACGAGCTGGCAGTCAATGTCAGCCTGGAGCCAGTATGCATCCGCAACATCAAGGACATTGTAATACCACGCCTGCGCGGTCAGCGGTTTGAAAGAGTTGTTGATAACACCCGCCGCGTATGCCCCGTCTACAGCGAAATCACCGAAATGGCTGGCACCGGCCGTCTGGGTGCGCATGATACCGTCGCGTTCGGCGACCCATGGCGCCGGATTGACCGCATCGGCACCGTTACTTTTTCCTACCCATGCACCTACGAGGGTCGTATCGGGAATATCCTGGTTGATCAGGACCGCTGCATCAAAAGTATTGGGAACAATCGACCATTTTTCAGAAAATGCCAATGGTGTATCGAGTTCCATCCGACCGACTTTGAACGTTGTTTTTCCCAACGTAGCGGCCATCCAGAGTTCGCCCATCCACCACTGATCGTCAACCGCATTTTCATGCGCCGTCCAGGTATTGGCAACCAGGTTGTTCTCCAGCCCCAGTGTGCTGATGCCGTAGGCTGTTGCGCCGAAAGAGATGTTTTTGTGCAGATCACCGGTGATCGACACACGAACCGCGGTATCGCCGTAACTGTTCGCCTGATCAAACAGATCATCACTCACGCCCGCTGCCTGATCTTTATTATCCGTTCCGTAATAAAGCTTTGCATCGCCCGATACTTTGATGTTATCGATCGCGAACGCGCTTGCGCCGAGCAGTACCGCTGCGGCAAGAGACATT
This sequence comes from uncultured Sulfuricurvum sp., assembly GCA_964491035.1. GTDB lineage: Bacteria > Campylobacterota > Campylobacteria > Campylobacterales > Sulfurimonadaceae > Sulfuricurvum. The sequence continues at coordinate 54,017 of CAZBIR010000005.1, read as the reverse complement.
TTAACCAACTTCATTGATTCTCCTTAAGTTAAGCTTGAGCTTATGTTTATGTTTCGTCGGGATTAATTGTAACCCCCGAATTCTTAAACATTGCTGTAAAAAATCAATTTCATTTACTTTCTGTTTACTGGCGACAAATCCCCTATTTATGGGGTCTGACAATTTTGTTCGGTTTTGTAGGGGGGGATTTCAGACAATTTATGAGGATGGTTATGGTATAGTGCTTTTTAGTATCAATTTATCAAATGAACCAAAGGATAGAAGCCTATGAAAACTACTCTCGCTATCGCGGCGGCATGCGGATTGCTCCTGGGCGGATGCGCCAACCGCGAGGGAGTCTCTCCGTCCCAAAACCCGTCGCTACAGGCGGTTTCCCCCAGTAACGCCGCTTCCGAGGGAGGCGCGATGCAGCGCTCGCTCGATGCGTGGCTCAAGGAAGAGTGGACGCCGATGACGGACATTGCCCCCGTAACGACCCAGACGAAACAGGAAGACGGTACCGTCGTAACGGTGACGAAAGATGCTCGCCAGGTGGTCACAACCACCCAGACTCCCGACGGTAAAGTAACGACAACCACCGCCCCTGCCGAGCCTGAACCGGAGGATAACGAGCCGTTTACGCTCCAGAAATATGCGGACAAATGGAAAGTGTATCAGGAAAACAAAACAAAAATGAATGAGGGGAAACCCAAAGAGCCTTCTCATCTTGAAAAAATGAGCACTCTCCCGGTTGTAGGAAAGTAACTTTTCGTAACATACCATCGGAGCGCCCGCTCCGATAAAACGCTATCTTCTCTCGTCCCAGCTGAAAACGGTTTTTCCTTCGGCATTTTTCTCGACCGCCGCCATTCCCATGATATTGTATCCCGCATCGACGTAATGGACTTCGCCCGTCACCCCGCTGGCCAGATCGCTCAGAAGATACATCGCCGAGTTTCCGACCTCTTCGATCGTAACGTTTTTGCGAAGCGGTGCGTTGGCTTCATTCCAGTTGAGGATCTGTTTGAAATCGCCGATCCCGCTTGCGGCGAGGGTACGGATCGGGCCGGCGCTGATGGCGTTGACCCGCTGCCCTTTCATCCCCAGCTCCACGGCCATGTAGCGGACCGTAGACTCAAGCGCCGCCTTGGCTACCCCCATGATATTGTAGTTGGGGATGTATTTCGGACCGCCCAGGTAGCTGAGGGTAATGACCGACGCGCCGGGGGCCAGGACGTTTTCGAGGCGGTTGGTCAGGTCGATCAGGGAGAATACCGAGATATCCATCGCGATCTGAAACGCTTCTTTGGAGGTTTTCATGAACCCTTCGGTCAACGCCTCTTTGGGAGCAAACGCAACCGAATGGACCAGAAAATCGATCTGGCCGAAATCGGCGGCTACTTTTTCGGCGATCGTAGCCATATCGGCTTCGTCGGATACGTCCAGCTTGTAGACGGGAGAGTGGTCAAACGACTCCGCGATCGGCTCAACCCGTTTCTGAAGCGCTTCGTTGAGGTAGGTAAACGCCATCTTGGCCCCCTGCTTGTGCAGTGCTTCGGCAATCCCGTACGCAATCGACTTGTCGTTGGCCAGACCGACGATAAGCCCTTTTTTCCCTTGCATTAACATATTCTTTATTCTCCTTTTTCAGTATTTAATTCAGCCGCCGAAGCGATCATTTCACAAAAATCGTTGGCACTCAGTGCCGCCGAACCGACCAGAACGCCGTCTACGTTCTCCAGTGCCATGATGTCGCGGGCATTGTCGACTTTGACGCTCCCCCCGTATAGCAGGGGGGCGGAAGTTTTGGCGCGCAACGCACCATGAATCAGCTCGATGTCGCGCGATGAGGGGGTAAGCCCGGTCCCGATGGCCCATACCGGCTCGTACGCGATGACAAGATCGGGATAATCCAGATCGATCCCCTCGAACTGCGTTTCGATATAGGCCATAAGCGCCTCGTTCCCTTCTTCACGCACTTCGAGCGGTTCGCCGACGCAATAAACGATCGCAAATCCCCGCTCCGCGAAAAAACGGAATTTTCGGGCGATAAAATCCTGGGATTCGCCAATGACATGGCGACGTTCGCTGTGACCGATGAGGATCGTACCGATACCGAATTCTTCGAGCTGCTCGAGGGTGATTTCGCCGGTAAACGCCCCGTTCAGTGCGGGGTAGGCGTTTTGAACCCCGATGAGGATATTACGCGGATTATGCTCCAGGGCCGTGAAGGGAGGAAATACGATCACCGTATCGCCGATCTCGTTGGCGCTGACAAACGATTCGACGACCGCCATGTAGGCCTGCGTCTCCTGACGCGTTTTATTCGCTTTGAAATTCGCACATACTATCATTTTTTTTCCTCACTTCATTCGGAATACGCGCCCGGGGCAAAGCCCGGATCGCTACGCTAACGCTGCGTTCTACCCTCAAGGGGCACAATGTCTTCGACAGAGCGCCCATGCAATTGCGTACACTCTGGTTTCTGCCTTTTATGCTTTCAGCAGGGATTGAACGCCCGGGAGAATTTTCCCCTCCAGCAGTTCGAGCGAGGCGCCGCCTCCGGTCGAGATAAACGTGATCTCATCGTCCAGTCCGATCCGCTGGACCAGATCGGCCGTATCGCCCCCTCCGACGACCGTCGTCGCGTACGAATCGGCGACGAAATGGGCGATCTTGTTCGATCCGCGGGCAAAACGGTCCATCTCGTAAACCCCCATCGGCCCGTTCCACAGAATCGTTTGAACGTCGGCAAGAACCTGGCGGTAGAGGCGTACCGTGGCGGGTCCGATGTCCAGCCCCATCCAACCATCCGGAATCTCCTGAACGCTCACCAGACGGCTCATCGCATCGGCGGCAAATTTCTCCGCCGCAACGACGTCGACGGGAAGGTAGAATTTAACCCCCAGCTTTTTGGCCTCTTCCATAATCTTGATCGCTTCGGGGATCAGATCGTCTTCGACGAGCGAATTGCCGACGTTGTGGCCGAGCGCTTTGAGGAAGGTAAACGCCATCCCCCCGCCGATCAGCATCTTGTCGACTTTGGGAAGAAGGTTGATCAGCGCCTCGAGCTTGCCCGACACCTTGCTCCCCCCGACGATGGCCGCAAAGGGGCGAACCGGATGTTCCAGCAGGGTACCGAAAAACTGGATCTCCTGCTGCAGCAGAAACCCCGCAGCTTTATGGGCGTCGTCGAAATAAGCGGTGATCCCCTCGACCGAAGCGTGGGCACGGTGGCTTACGCCGAAAGCGTCGTTAATGTACACTTCCGCCATCGACGCCATTTTACGGCTCAGTTCGGGGTCGTTTTTCGTCTCTCCCTTTTCAAAACGGAGGTTTTCCAACAAAAGGATCTCCCCGCTTTGCAATTCGGAGGCCAGCTGCATCGCGCTCTCCCCGACGACGTCTTCGGCCAGCTTGATATCGACTTTCAGCAGTTGATGCAACCGTCTGGCAATCGGTGCGAGGGAGTATTTTTCATCCGGTTCCCCTTTGGGACGTCCGAAATGGGATCCCAGAATGATCGCGCATTTCTGGTCGAGGCAGAAGTTGATCGTAGAGAGCGCCGAACGGATACGGCGATCGTCGGTGATGTTGCCGTAATCGTCCATCGGAACGTTAAAATCGCACCGGATAAATACTTTTTTCCCTTTGATGTCACACTCTTTGATGCTGAGCAGTTGCATGCATTTCCTTCTTACTGTAAGATGATAGGTTTTACTTTTTGCTGATATACAGCGCCATTTCGACGAGCCGGTTCGAATATCCCCATTCGTTATCATACCACGCCATAATCTTAATCATGTTACCGTCGATCACCTGAATCAGGTCATCGGCCACTGTGGCACTGTAACGGGAACCGACAAAATCCTGCGAAACGCGATAACGCTCGTCCACTTCCAAAATCCCTTTGAGCTGATTAAGAGCATACGATTTGAACAGGGAACTGATCTCCTCTTTCGTCGTGTTTCGACGCACGACGACGTTGAGATCGACCATCGAAACGTCCGGCGTCGGAACCCGAACGCTCTGCCCGTGGAGTTTCCCCTCGAGATTCGGCAGGACGAGGCTGATCGCCTTGGCCGCTCCCGTCGTCGTGGGGACCATGTTGACCCCGGCGGCGCGAGAGCGGCGCATATCGGTTCCGTGGGCGGCGTCGATGATCGCCTGACCGTTGGTGTAGGCATGGATCGTCGTCATCAGCCCCTTCTCGATACCAAACGTCTCATCGAGGATGCGGGCGATCGGCCCCAGACAGTTCGTCGTACACGAAGCGTTGGAGATGATGTTCTCCCCTTTGTACGTATGGTCGTTCACCCCCAAAACGTAGGTGGGAATGCCGCTGTCTTGCGTCGGGGCCGAAAGGATCACCTTCCCGACCCCTTTGTCCAGATGATGTTTCGTCGTTGCTTCGGTCAGAAACAGCCCGCTGCATTCGAACACGACGTCCGCGCCGAGAGCACCGAAATCGAGACGTTCGGGATCTTTTTCGCGAAATACGGCGACCCGGCGGCCATTAATCCGCAACGCTCCGTCCTCTTCGATGGCGGCATCCCCCTCAAACGGACCGTGCACGGAATCGTTCTGAAGGAGATAGAGCATCATCTCGATCGATGCCATATCGTTGATCGCGACCAGTTCCACATCCTCGCGTGCGGCGATGACGCGGGTTACCGATCGGCCGATGCGGCCGAAGCCGTTAATAGCAATCTTCAATGCCATCACCTTGTCCTATGCTCTTAATAGGGGGTGATTTTACCGAAAATCGGTTATAATTTGGATTAAAAAAGACGGAGCCATGAAGCTAGCACTGTACGGAGGGAGTTTCGACCCGCCGCACGCCGGACATGTCGGCGTCGTCACCGAAGCGCTCCGGTCACTTCCGGTCGATCGGCTTATCGTCGTGCCGGCCATGCGCAATCCGTTCAAGCCCGGCGTCCGCGCCAGCGGCGAAAAACGGCTTGAATGGCTCAGAAGAATTTTCGAGGGGACCGAAAAGGTCGAAATCAGCGATTTCGAAATTGCGATGGGGAGGAGCGTTTATACGGTCGAAACGGTTCGCCATTTCGCCCCGACGTGCGAGCAGATCTATCTCATCATCGGCGCCGACAATCTCGAAAGTCTCGAAAAATGGCACGCGTTCGACGAACTCGACACCCTCGTTACCTGGGTCGTCGCCACGCGGGGGGGTATTCCCATCCCCGAGCGTATGATCGCGTTGCGTGTCGACGCACCGGTCAGTTCAACCGATTTTCGAACCCGTTTCACCCCGCTGGGGCTGCAAAGCGGTATCGAAAACGATATTATCACCTATTACAAGGAACTCAATGAATCCGAGAATTGAAAAAATCAGCCAGATACTGGACCAGAACAAGGCCGAGGCGATCGAAGTATTCGACCTGCGCGGCGGCGATTACTTCGCCGATTACGTCATCATCGCCTCATCACTCAACGAACGTCACACGTTCGCCCTCCTCGACCACCTCAAAAAAGGGCTCAAACCCGAAGAACAGTTCCTGGGAGTCGATGAGAGCGGCGACTGGATCGCGATCGATCTGGGAGACATCCTCATCCACATCCTCACCCCGCAGTACCGAACCAAATACGATCTCGAAAGCTTCCTCGCAGAGATCGCGGCGCGCAAAAAGAGCTGAGCCTCGGCTCCGTTCTTCACGCGTCCGGAACCAAAGATCATTCGATGGATTGATGAATCCGACATAGACTGATAAATTAGCGTAATATTGTTTTTTTGGCTATTGAATAAATAGGGAGAGTTTAAAGAAGAGAGTCTTAAAAGATGGTGCGCCCGAAGGAATTCGAATCCCTGACCGCCGGTACCGCAAACCGGTGCTCTATCCAGCTGAGCTACGGACGCATCTTGTTAAGAGACCGAAATTATAGCTGAATAACCTTATAACTATCTGAGTTGATTGATTTTCAGGACGAATTCGACTTCGGCTTTGGAGAGGCGCAACTCTTTGGCGATCGCATCGACCTCCATCCCCTGGTTGTAGCGGCTGATCACCTTTTCATCGTCCAGCCCGCTGATCGAGCTGGGGAGGGAGAGGTTTCGGATCCGCTCTTCGAGGTAGCGCAAGCGGGTTTCGGTCTTTTCCTTGTAGGCGGTGAAACTCCCTTCGATGTGTCCCAGCGCCTCCATGATCGGGACCGATATTTCGTTGACTTCGCGCCCCAGTTCGGTATGGAGCGTCTGTTGCGTCGAGGGGAGGCTTTCCTGAAGCGACGTGATGATTTCGAGTTCCTGCTTGAGCCGCTTGTCCATCAGGAAAAGCTCTTTGTGGAGTTCTTCGGTCGCTTTGGCCACGGCGCGGATCTGCGCGAGCGTTTCACTCTCCCGGCTCAGTACGTAGTAGATCAGCCCCATCACCATAACGGCCAGGGCGATCAGCGCGATCTCGATGCCGTAACTCATTCATGCCCTTTGAGATGGCGGATCATCGCCCTCTCGCGCGCCATCATGTAGGCGCCCCATTCGTTTTCGTCGCGGGGATGGATGCGGCTGATTTTGGCCAGAACCGGGGAAAGGGCCTCAAAAAAGAGGGCCGTCTCCCGTTTGGGATAAACGGGCAGTTCGACCCGCCCGTAATAGTACTCCCCCGGATTCAACAACGCTCCGACGAACTCGAAATGCTCAAACCCGATCCGTCCGATCGCTCCCGCGCGGGAGAGGGAAACCCGCTTGGGTGTGGTATGGGTCAACAGGTTCTCCAGACGGTCCATCTTGCGGTAGAGTTCGACGAGGAGGTGAATGACGACGGGATCGCTATCCCCCGTCTCCCCTTTCGCCCTCGCGTTTCTGAGCCACTGCCCCAGCGCGTCATCTTCGCTTTCGCCCAAATGGACGTATTCGCGTTCGTATTCCTGCGGATCGGCCGAAACACTCTCAAATACCATCTCCAGCGGAGCTTCTATCAATCGCACGTCACTCATACCACCACCTTGTCCAAGATAACCAGTCCGATGAACACAAACCCAAGATAACCGTTAACCGTAAAAAAGGCCCGGTCGATCTGGCTGAAATCCTTTCGGACCAGGTAATGCTCAAATCCCAGCATCAATGCCGCAAACACCACCGCCGCGATCGCAAAATACCCCAGCGCCGCCTCGGCGACGAAACATCCCCAGAAAACGACGGCAGCGGCATGAAAAAGTGCCGAGATCCGAAGCGTCGCGGCAGCCCCGAACCGCGAAGGGATCGAATACAGCCCCCGCTCCCGGTCAAATTCCATGTCCTGCAGCGAATAGAGCAGATCGAATCCGGCGACCCAGAATACCACCCCCGCACTCAGCCACAGCGACCACACCGGAATCTCTCCCAGTACCGCCACCGCCCCGGCAACGGGGGCAAGCCCCAACGAGAGCCCCAGTACGATGTGGGCCATCGAGCTGAAGCGTTTGAAATACGAATAGCTGAGCAAAACCAGCATTACGGGGGCACTCAGGTAAAACGCCAGGTCGTTGATGAAATAGGAAACCGCCATGAAGACCAAAACGTTGACCACGGTAAAAACGGCGATCGATGAGGGGTTCAGACGCCCGTCCACACTTGGTCGCCCCGACGTGCGGGGATTATCGGCGTCAAAACTGCGGTCCACGTAACGGTTGAACCCCATTGCCGCATTGCGGGCACTGATGGCGGCCAGCGCCCCCAGGATCAGCAGCGATATACCGAACCACCCGTCCGCGGCAACGATCATCGCTATAAATATGAAGGGCAATGAAAATACGGTATGCTCGAACATCACCAGTTCATTGAAATCCCGCAGCTTTTTCGCCAGTTCCTTCACGTTGCCCCTTTGCCGCTGAAATGGGGTTATTTTAGCGTAAATTCTCTTTGAGCGGACAAAACGTTCTCTCCAGCAAAGTTGGCGTATAATTCTCCCCATGAAACAACTCGCCCTTATCGGTTCCACCGCCTCGGGAAAAAGTGACCTGGCCCTCACGCTCGCCGAGGCGTTCGATGCCCTGATTCTCTCGATCGATTCACTGAGCATCTACCGCGACATCGATATCGCATCCGCCAAACCTTCTTGCGAAGAGCTGCGCGCGGTTCCCCATTTCGGGATCGACCGCCTCCTCCCCGATGAAACGGCCAGCGTCATGACCTTTATCGACGAGTATGCCCTCGCGCGCAGGGAAGCCTCGGAAAAGGGAAAAAACCTGGTTCTCGTGGGGGGAAGCAGTTTTTATCTCAAAAGCATGCTCGAAGGGCTCTCCGAAATCCCCGATTTTTCCCCCGAAACCCGTTCAAAAGCCCGGGAGCTCCTTTCAGACCTTTCCGTAGCCTACCGGCTTCTTTGCGCCGCCGATCCCGCCGCCATGGAAAAAATCACTCCGCACGACCGCTACCGGATCGAGAAGCTCCTGCTGATCCACCTCGAAACGGCGTCTCCCCCTTCGGAATGGTTCGCCCGGCACCCTCCCCGGCCGGTCATCTCCGAATGCCCCGTGCTGGAACTGAAACTCGACCGGGTTTTGCTGCGCGAGCGGATAGCGCTGCGGACGTCGAAAATGCTCGCGCAAGGATTGATCGATGAAGTGGCCGAGCTCGAACGGCTCTACGGCAGATCCCCCAACAGTATGAAAGCGATCGGCATTATCGAAACGCTGGAGTATCTCGACGGCAAAATCGATAAGGGCCAATTGCAAGAAGCCATCACGACCCATACCGCCCAGCTGGCCAAACGGCAGCAGACGTTCAATGCCCACCAGTTCACCCTGGAGGGGAGCGGAACCGCCGAGGAACTCTACCCGCTCGCTTCGGCCCTGTTACAATAGTCCCAATGCGTCTTTGGCGAGTTTGCCCCACGCGGAATTGGGATCGGCTTTGATACTGGCGTTAAACGCCGCCCTCGCCAGGGTGTTTCGCCCGAGTTTTTGGTTGATCGCCCCGATCAGGTACTGCTGACGGGAACGCTTTTCGGCGTTCAGTTTCCGCCCACCCAGACTCTGGAGCACTTTAAGGGCGTCGGCGTCTTTGCCGACGTTCTGGAGCGACTGGGCCAGGGTAAACTCGATATAGGGGCTTTGGGTGTAAGTCCGCGTCCGCTCCTGCAACGCCATCACCTTGCGTGCGTAAGTCTGCACGAGCGCTTCGTTCTTTTGCCGAAGCCCAAGACTCACCATCTGGGTGTAACGCTCGATATCTTTGAAATCGTTAGGGAAATAGGTTTCAATCCGCTTGATGTTGCGGGTCATCCCCTCTGCGTCCCCGGTCCGCTCGGAAGCGTCGTAAAGGGTCCGGTAGACGTCATTGAGGGCCGGGTTGGGCTCGCTCTCCAACAACAGGGCCAACTCCCTGCCCGCCTTGAGCGCCTCTTTGTATTCTCCGAGGCGGAACTGTGTTTTTGCGATCCGGGAAAGCCAGAGCTGCCGCTGCGGAATCGAGCTAGATTTGAGATGGGGCTGGGCGATTTTTTTGGCGTTCGCGTACTGGGCGGTTTTAAGGGCACACTCGAACAGCAGTCCGTCCCATTCGCTTTTGAGTTTCACTTTGTACATTTTCTGCAGCGCCATCGCCTCGGTGCATTTCCCCTCTTTGAGGTGGTTTTTCATCAGTCCTATCGCGCTTTGGGAAATGATGGCGTTGGTTTTGGGAAACTCCTGCGTGTCCAGACGGTGAAGTTCGTTTTCCAGATCGAGCACCTCTTTGTATTTTTTGCCGTTGAGCAGTAGCTCGGCTTTTTTGTACAATGCCTTTCGCCCGACGCTCTCGTTGCCGTAACGGGCGATCAGGTTTTCGTACTTTTCCATGTCCCGGGTCGCGTTTGCCTCCCCTTCCTCGAAAAAGAGGCCGTCTTTGGCTTCCCGGACTTCGTCGGCGTACTCGCCGAACTTGTAGGTGTCGAGGTACTCGTTGAGCCGCTTGAGCGCTTCGCTTTTCCGATCGGCCTGCGCCAGCCGCAATCCCAGGTTTTTCAGCAGCATTTCGTGCCGGGGGGATTTTTCCCCCACGCCGTTGAGCAGCGCCTCGGCGATTTTGATCCCCGTTTTGAAGTCTTTGCGGTAGATAAACGTATCGGACATGTTCAGGGCGTCGTTGTGCACCTTGGCGAAATATTTCGGGTTGGCCAGCACGATCTTGGCGGCATAGTCAGCCGCTTTTTGGGTGTTGCCGTTGTCCAGTTCCATCTGGGCGAGTTTGAACGCCGCCTGGGAAGCCACTTCGACGTCCTGACTCTCCTCCAGCGCTTTTTGGTAGAAGAGGAGCGCCCGTTTGGACGACCCCGCGAATTCCAGCTGGCGGGCTTTGTAGATCAGGCCGACCGCCATGAACGGTGTGTCGGCATGCTCTTTGAAAAGGCGTTCGAAAAAATAATCGGCATCAGAGACCTGGCCGATCTTTCCATAGGCGTTGGCCAGATCGGCCAGCACTTCGGCGACATTTTGGTCCGAAGAGTAGTCCCTCAGGAACCGTTTGGAAATTTCGATGACTTTTTCGAAGTCCTCTTTTTCATGGTAAGCCCGTATCTGGTGAAGCATCAGCTCATTCTTAAACACCGTTTTGGGATAGTGCTTGAGGGTGTAATCGGCCAGTTCAAGCACCTTGTCGTAATCACCCGCCGCGTGCGCTTTTTTCATCTGCAGATAATCGGTCACATCCTGCGCGCGCGTCACCTTGATCGGGTTTCCTTTGAGATCAAGCCCGCCGACGTAGGGACTTTTTTCTTTGTCGATCCGGACGGGAAAATTGAGAGAGCCCGCTTTGGGAGCGGGAATATCGATCAGGGGGAGTGCTTCGGAGTACCCCAGGAGCGACCACTGTTTCGATTTTAGCGCACTGCTCTGGTACGTCTGGGGAGCTTTGGTCAGATCGAACGCTACCGGGAAAAGCCTCATCTTCTGCTTGGCCGTGACGGATACCGTATAGGCTCCCTTGGACGCCGTTCCGGTTACCTTGAAAAAAGGGTTGTCGATGGGGGCGAATTGCTGGGGGGCAACGGGGGTGAACCGGCAATCGACCCGGGTGGTTTCGCCAAACTCGTTCTTGACCGAAGAGCACTCGAAAGGGGCCGAATGTTTAAGATTCAGGATGGAATAGGGTTTTGAAGCTTCCTTTCCGCTCTGGAGGGTGAGCTCCATCGCGGCGAGGGGGAGACAGAGGGAGAACAGTATCCAGTAACGCACCCTGCCCCCTTTTTAGGATCGATTAATAGCCGCTATTATACACGAAGAGGGTGATAACTTCCAAGAGGGGGTTGACGGCGAATACGGCAAAAATCGTACCGACCGCCGCGACCCCGATGATCGTCTTGAGCGAAAGGGAGGCGTTCATCAGGTAGTATTTTTCATACCCGACCATCGGCTCTTTCATGAACATGAAAACAATCAGTTTGAGGTAATAATACCCCGCGATCGCCGAGTTCAATGCCATGATCAGGGCCAGCACGGTATAGCCGGCGCTGACGGCCGAGCCGATCATGTACATTTTACCCCAGAACAATCCGAATGGGGGGATACCCGCGAGGGAGAGCATGAACAGCGCCATCATCACCGCTGCCATCGGCATCGTTTTGATCATCCCCGAAAATTTCTCGTACGGGTGATCCGAGCTCTGCCCCGGGAGGAGGTTTTTCTGGCGGTTGACCCACAGCATCGTGAAAGCCCCGAGGTTGGTGAAGCTAAACAGCGCCCAGTAGAGGAACAGCCCCGTATTGGCCTGGGTCGTCCCGATGAGGATCGCGGCCATGACGAATCCGGCATGGGAGATCGAACTGTAGGCGAGCATCCGCTTGACGTCGGTCTGGACCAGCGCCCAGATGTTCGCCGCCGTCATCGTCACGACGACCCCGATGTAGAGGATCACCTGTAACCAGACGACACCGCTGTGGACGAGGAATTCGAACAGACGCATCGCGACGACGAACGCCGCGATTTTGGGCACGATCGACATGTATCCGGCCAGGGCCGCAGACGAACCCTCATAGACGTCGGGAGTCCACGTGTGGAAAGGGACCATCGAGAGTTTGAACCCGAACGCCGCGAGCAGGAATGTCACGGCGATCAGGACAAAGCCGATGTTGCTGTAGTGGTCTTCGGCCAGAACCGTTGCGATCTGGTTGATCTCGACCGAACCGCTGATCGCGTAGAGGATCATCGCACCGAACGCATAGAACCCGGCTGCGAGAGCACCCATCGTGAAATATTTCACCGCCGCCTCGAACGACTTGCTGCGGTTGTGCAGCGCGATCAGCGTGTAAAGAGCCAGCGACGCCGTCTCAAGACCGACGAAAATGAGGATCAGGTTGTCGGAAGCGACCATAAACTGGAAGCCCGCGATCATGAACAGGAACAGGGCGAAATACTCGGGGTAGTTGTACTCGTGAAACCGCTTGGAGGTAAGCGCCAGCGGGATGAAGAGCATCGAACCGGCCACGATGATGATCTGTGAGAGGATCGCAATCCCGTCGATGAGCATCACGTCGAAGAATCCCAGAACCGTCCCGTTTTTCAGGAATACGCCGCCGAAATCGATCAACGCCCCCAAATCGAGGAGGAGGAACAAAAGGGCTACCATGACGTAAAGAGACTTGTGCAGCCCCTCTTTGACCAGATCGATCACGATGATCGAAAGCGCGCCGACGATGGCAATCAGCATCGGGGCGAGCGTCGCGAGGTTCAGCGACGCCAGTGATACGTTAACAGGCTCCAACATTAGTGTGCCTCCTGCATTGAAATCATCCCCTCGGACGCGGCCAGATTCGGGATCCGTTCTTTGGCTTCAGGGGTTTGGGCTTTGTCGTGCATCAGCTGGATGACCGATTCGACACTGTTGTTGATCGGTTCAAGAACCGGTTTGGGATAAACCCCCAGCCAGATCGCGACGATCACGAGGGGCACGAGACCGACGAGTTCGACTTTGTTCAGATCTTTAAGATCTTTATTCTCTTCTTTGGTCACCGGGCCGAAGAACGCTTTTTTATACGCGGCGAGCATATAGATCGCCCCGACGATAATCGCCACCCCGGCAGTCAGGGTCAGCGCGTGCGATTGTTTGTAGAATCCGAGCAGGCTCAGGAACTCTCCGACGAAGTTGATCGTGAGCGGCAGACCGACCGAAGCCATCATCATAATCCCGAAAATCGTCGCGTATTTAGGCATTACCGAAGCCAGACCGCCGAACTCGGACATCAGTTTCGTATGGCGGCGGTCATAGATAACCCCGACCAGGAGGAACAGCGCCCCCGAGACGACCCCGTGGGCAATCATCAGGAAGACCGATCCGCTCACCCCTTCGACGTTCAACGCGAACGTACCGAGGATGATAACCCCCATGTGAGAGATCGAACTGTAGGCGACGACCTGCTTGATGTCTTCCTGGGCGTAGGCAACCATCGCCGTGTAGATGATCATGATGATCGCGATGATCGCGATCGGGAACATGAACATGACCGACGCGTCCGGGAACAACGGAAGGGAGAAACGGACGAACGCGTAGGTTCCCATTTTAAGCAGGATTGCCGCCAGGATGACCGAACCGATCGTCGGCGCCTGCCCGTGGGCATACGGGAGCCACGTATGGAACGGGAACATCGGAACCTTGATCGCGAATCCGAGGAAGAATGCGATAAAGAGCCACGTCTGGAAATTCTCCGGCAGGATCAGGCGATACCATTCAAGAATCGAGAAGCTCCACGCCCCCGTTGCCTGATAATAAAAGTACGCCATGAAGAGCATACCGACGAGCATCACGAGCGAACCGGCGAACGTATAGAGGAAGAACTTGATCGACGCGTAAATACGCAACGGTCCGCCCCACGCACCGATAATGTAGAGCATCGGTACCAGGGAGAGTTCCCAGAAGACGTAGAACACGATCGCATCGAGCGCCGCGAATACCCCCACCATCGTCATTTCGAGGAACAACAGGGTGATAATCATGTTTTTAACGTTGCGGGTTTCGGTCAGCGACGCGATACCGATCAGGGTAAAGAACGTTGAAAGGATGATGATGAACAGCGAAATCCCGTCAATTCCCAGCAGGTAGTTGATCCCGAACGCCGGGATCAGCGGTGCCGCCTCCATAAACTGCATCCCCGACGTCATCGGGTCGTACGCGTACCACAGCCAAAGGGAGAGGAAAAATTCGATCCCCGCCACGGTGATCCCGTAGGCGCGGATACTGTCTTGTTTCACCACGAACCCGAGCATTGCGGCCAATGCCGGGAAAAAAATCAAAAGCGATAAAATATGATCCAACATCATTACTCCTTAAGCGCTGACCGCGTTGTAGCCCACGGTAAAGGCAACGGCAAGCGCCAGCAAAACAACCAGACCGAAAACCATCCAGCGCAGCATGGTCGAGAGGTTTCCGTTCTGGATATCGCGGGTGTTTTCACCCGTTTTGTAGATCGCGTTGGCGATCGCATCGACGGTGGCATCGACGATTTTGAGGTCGATTTGTTTCCACGCGATTTTCGAGAGTTCCAGGTACGGTTTCGAAAATACTTCGTCGTAAATTTTCGGAATGTAGTACTGGTTCCACAATAGCTTGTAGCAGAAACGGTTCTCCATTTTGGAGGTGCCATCGGGAACGCTGCTCCAGTTGCCGTAGCGTTTGTACGCAAACGCGATCGCGGCGATGACGAGCAGCTGCGTCCCGACAATCATGATCCAGTAGACCGTTTCGTTATGGACGTGGTACTGCGTCGAGGGGAGCAGATCGGTTACCAGCTGGTAATAGGTCTTTTTGAACGCCCCGGCGATGATCGCGAGGACGAGCAGCGGGCTCATCGCGACGAGCATGAATTTGTACGCCTCGTGCGGATGGATGCCGAACAGTTTATAGCGCTCTTCACCATGGAAAATCAAGGCGACGAGACGGAACGAATAGAACGCCGTCAGCATCGCGGTGAAGAGAAGGACCGCGTACAGGATATAGTGGTGCTCGACGAACGCCACCTCAAGGATCAAGTCTTTTGAGAAGAACCCGGCCAGCGGATAGATCCCTGCCAAAGCGACGGAGGCGATCGTCATCATGACGAACGTCCCCTTCATCACTTTGCGCAGTCCCCCCATTTTGAACGGATCGAGCTCGTCGTGCATCGCGTGCATGACGTTACCCGCACCCAGGAAGAGGAGGGCTTTGAAAAACGCGTGGGCCATCAGGTGGAACAGGGCAACCCAGTAAGCGCCCAGACCGGCGGCGACGAACATGTACCCCAGCTGCGAGAGGGTCGAGTAGGCGATGATCCGTTTCATGTCGCGGTTGACGAGAGCCATCGACGCGGCGAACAGGGCAACGAACGCACCGAGGCTCGCGATGAAAAAGCCCACGTTAGGGATTAGATCATAGATCGGGTTGGAGCGAACGACGAGGTAGACCCCCGCCGTAACCATCGTCGCCGCGTGGATCAGGGCCGAAACGGGTGTCGGACCTTCCATCGCGTCCGCCAGCCACGTGTGGAGGGGGAACTGGGCCGATTTACCCATCGCCCCGATAAAGAGGAAAATACCGATCCACGTAATAACCGCTACGGGGAGGTTTGCGATCTCAGCAAACACGACGTCGTACTGGAGCGATCCGACGTTCCAGTAAATCAGGAACAGCCCGATCAGCATCCCCAGGTCGGCGATGCGGTTCATGATGAACGCTTCGTTTGCCGCCCAGGTCGCCGATTCTTTGTGGTACCAGAAACCGATGAGCCCCCATGAGCACAGGCCGACCCCTTCCCATCCGATGAAGAGCCCCGCAAAGTTGTCGCTCATGACGAGGACCATCATCGAGAAAACAAACGCCGAAAGCCACGAGAAGAAACGGTTGAACCCTTTATCGTGGTCCATGTACCCGATCGAGTAGATGTGAACGACGGTCGAGACGATCGTGACGACCATCATCATGACGACGCTCACCTGATCGACGACGAATCCGAACGGAATGTACAGATCTCCCGTCGCCATCCAGGTCATCATCTCGACATGGACGGTGTTTCCGCCCATGACATAAGAGAGCAAAATCGCACTGCTGACAAACGAGGCGAACAGCAGCGCCGACGTCACATATCCCGTCAGTTTCGTTTTCGGGGACATGCCGAACAGCGCCGCAAACAGCGACCCGACGAGCGGAGCGAAGAGTGCAGTATATAAATAAAATTCCATAGCCTATCCTCGCATTGTAGTCATTTGATCGAGATCGATCTTGCCGGTACGTTTGTACCATACGATCAGCAGCCCGAGACCGACGGCCACTTCGGACGCGGCGATCGCGATGATGAAAAACGCGAACATCTGCCCGCTCAGGTCGCCGATATAGTGTGAAATCGCCGCAAACGCGATGTTCGTCGCATTGAGCAGAATTTCGGTCGCGAAAAAGAGCATCAGCAGGTTTTTACGGCGCATAACCCCGATCAGGCCAATCGCGAACAGTATGGTCGATAAGACCAGGTAATGGGTCAGGGTAATTTCCATCAGTGTTCCCCTCTCTCATAGTGTGATTGAGTCGGTTCTTTCATCATTTCGATCTCTTCTTCCGCCATCAGGGTGAGCGATTTGTCCATTTTCTTGCCGGCAAGGACGATCCCCGCGATCATCGCAACGAGGAGCATGACTGCCGCCACTTCGAAGGGGACGAGGTATTTGGTAAAGAGGACCATACCAACCGCCTGCGAGTTGCCAACCCCTTCGTGGATCGGGTAAAGTGCCTGGATGTTGTTCGAAACGATCGGCGCGACGACGATCGCCACGACCATGACCGCCGCCAGAACGCCCAGAACAAAGACGATTTGCGGGTTGGTCCGCTTCTCGACGACGTTGCGGGTCGTATCGAAGAACATCATCCCGAACGCATACAGCGCCATGACCGCCCCGGTATAAACGATGATCTGGATCGCACCCAGAAAATCGGCCCCGAGGATAAAGAAAAACGCCGAGATGAAGATCATCCCCGCCGCCATCGCCGTCAGCGCGTAAAGCGCCTGTGACGTCATCACGGTGATCGTAAACATCACGATCGTCAGCGCCGCAAACAGATAAAAAGCAATTGCTTCAAACATACCTAAACTCCTTAATACGCAAGCGGGGTCTTTTTGACCGACGCATCGCTTCCCGGGATAACGGCACCGAAACCGGGGTACTCTTCCTGTGCTCCCGCCTTGAGCAGATCCAGCGGCGTGAGCATATCATCCTTGATAACGAAATGGGCCCGCTGCTCGGAGGCGTTTTCATAGCGCTGTCCGTGGACGATCGCCAGCTCCGGGCACACTTCGGCGCAGTAGCCGCAGAAGATGCAGCGGCCGAGGTTGATGCTGTACTCAGTAACCTCTTTACGGCTGTTCTCGTCGATCCGCGTATCCATACGAATACAGTCGGAGATACAGATCTTTTCGCACAGTCCGCACCCGATGCAGCGCTCGTATCCCGATTCCCACAGACGCAGAAGCTTGTGAACGGCGCGATAGCGCGGCCCGATCGGGAGCTTCTCCTTGGGATACTGGACGGTGTGGATGTCAAATTTGATCATCTCGCGCAGGACGACCCACAAGCCGACAAAGAGTTCGCCGCTGAACGTCCGCTTCATCACCTGCTTGAATTTGTCCATTCCCGTCTCGGGATAGGACTCGATATCGACGTAATAGTAAGCGCTGTTTTCGCTCACGTTACGGTCTTTGAACGGTTCTTCATGATGCATATGCGTACCCCCTTAGAACATCATCACGATGCCGGTCACGATTACGTTGACCAGGGCAATCGGCATTAGGACTTTCCAGCACAGCCACATCAGCTGGTCAGGACGAACATCCGGCCATGCGGCACGGGTCCACAGGAAAAAGAAAAAGAAAAACGCCACTTTGAGGATGAGCTGTACCGCCCCCGCAATCGTACCGTCACCGAATCCCCCGAGGAAGATGATCGCCATGACGAACGAAATGAAGAACATGTTGGCGTATTCCCCGATGAAGAACAGACCCCAGCGCATCCCCGAATACTCGGTTCCGAAACCGTCGATAATCTCGTGGTCGTTAGCCACGAGGTGAAACGGCGTCCGTCCCGTCTCGGCGAAGGCCGCGATCCAGAAGAGAATGAACGCGACCGGCTGCGACCATACGATCCAGTTGCCGATTCCCCCCGCCTGGTAATTGTTGATGTCGATCAGCGAGAGCGATCCGACCATCATCAACGGGGCCAGGAGCGAAAGCCCCGTGATCACCTCATACGAGATGAAAATCGCCGCACTCCGTGCCGCCGAAATCAGCGACCATTTGTTCGCCGACGCCATACCCCCCAGAAGCGGGCCGTACAGACCGATCGCCATCACCCCGAGGACATAGAGGATACCGACGTTGATATCGGCGACGATCGGGTGTACCGTGTACCCGAATACCGTAAACTGTGGCCAGAAAGGGATCGCCGCCGCCGCCATGAAGGCGGTCGCGGCCGTGATGACCGGAGCGATCTTGAAGATCGGTTTGACGACGTTTTGGGGGACGATATCCTCTTTGGTAAAGAGTTTGATCCCGTCTGCCGCGATTTGAAGCAATCCGTACGGCCCGACGTGCATCGGTCCCAGACGGCGCTGCATGAACGCCAGCACTTTACGCTCGAAATAAGTACCGAACCCCGCGAGCGCCGAGAAGATTAACAAGATGACAACGATCTTGACGATCGTTTCGATAATGAATGCTACATCCATGTTTTACACCTTTTGAATTGATACGGTTGCGAAACGGTAACCGCTAAACAACGTATCGGATTTGATTGACGCATCGAACGTCGGAAGATACGGAACCAACCCGTCGATTTTTCCATCGAGGATAAGTATGGTCTCCAGTTCGCCGTTAACGGTTTTAACCCGCACGCGGTCCCCTTCATTCAGGCCGTTTTGTTCCAGGTAAGCCCTGGAAACGTACAGCCCGCCGCTCTGCGAAAGCTGGTGGGCGCGCGCGGTGAACGGAGTGAACTGCAGTACCGGGTTGGCCAGGTAGAGCGTCTCACTCCGGATCGCAGCGTCGGCATCGAACGCTCTTACGCTCTCATCGGCACCTGTCGCCACGGCGATATTCTCCATCACGTATCCCCGAACCTCTTCACCGCTGTTGGTGTAGTAGTTGGGGAGGGCGTCAAAATCGAGGGGTTTGAACCCGGATCCGACGGGGAGCTGTTTCGTGTAGTCGACCGTGTATTTCGCGTTGAGCCCCAGGGCATTGGCGATGTCGTTCAGGACATACCCGCCATACGGCAGTGCCGCGTTGGTCGGGTTCACCCGTTTGTCGATCCCCGTAAGGGTCCCCTCCTGCTGGTTGAGTGCCGGCATGTCGAGGTCGCCATTGCCCAGTGCGCTGAGAGTGAAGCTCCCGGCCGTGTTGTAGCCGACCGTGAAGTTTCCGCGCGATTCGTCGAGATCGCAGATCATGGCTACCCCAAGGGTATTGGAGAGGTTCGGGATCATCGTCACGCTAAAGCGGGTATATTTCTCGATCAATGCCACCAGGCGGGCGCAGTTGGCCGCATTGGGGTGGGTGTAGAGATCGGGGCCGACCATCAGGGCGAAATTCTCTTTTTTCGCGAGGTACTTCTCGAGGGTTTCGGCGAATTTTTCCCCCGCGTTCAGGAGACCGAAAAGGGCGTTATCGTCCACCTCGACTTCCCTGGAGACTTTCTTCTTGACCGTCTTGGTCACCTCTTCGCTCACCTCTTCCTCGACGCCGGTCTCTTCGTTGAGGACTTTTTTCACGACCGTCTCGGTCACTTTTTCATCCACCGTCTCTTCGACCGTCACCGTTTTGGTCGAATGGAACCCGGCCAGATACGAAACGATCTCGGAGGGCATCGCGGCCTTGTCCCCGAACAGGTCGAGCATCAGGTAGAGTGCCGCCTCTTCCATCATCGGCGCGTGCTGAATCTGCGTGACGTTTTTGGACATCTCTTTGACCACCGGATCGGCGATCGGATGGAAATACAGCCCCGCTCCCTTGTTCATCGACAACGCGTTGTTCATCGCGAAACGGGCGTTGGGATTGTCGGTTTTAAGCGCACTTCCGATCGAGACGACGAAATCGGCTTCGTGAACCTGCTTCAGGTCCCCGCCGTAGAGGCTTTTGCCGCTGATGGCACGGTAGGCGTTCAGGAAGTTTTTGAACACCCGCGCCTCTTCGTTGATCAGGCGGTATCCGCGCGTTTCCTTGAGTTTCTGCAGAATCAGCGCCTCTTCGTTCGTGATCGTCGAGGTGAATGCGATGGTGTCGGCCTTCTCAAACGCCGCGACCGCCGCTTCGAACGCCTCGGCGTCTTTCGTACTCACGCGGTTTTCGAAATCGTACCCATAGCGCCCCGCACCGCACAGTGAGACGTAGTTCCACTCGTTTTTGACGCGGTAGATTTTGGGCTCGGTATTTTCGATGCTCGTGTGCTTGATGTCGTAGCTAAGCTGGCATCCGGCCGAGCAGTGGGCGCACGTCGCGGGGATCTGCTTGTGTTCCCATGCATTGGAAGTGTACTGGTAGTCCGAGCTGACCAGCGCACCGACCGGGCACACCGCCGAACACTCGCCGCAGTTCGTGCAATCAAGCGTGTCACCGCCGTTGGGGGCAATCAGCGACTTGTTGAGCTTGTTCCACATCGCGTAGGCGTCTTTGGGCATCGTCTCTTTGAAGGTGGCGTCGATCGCATCGCCGCCGCGCGCCGTCGTGGAGAGAGCGGCATCCCCGATCATGTCCTTACACACCGTGATACACCGTTCGCACATGATGCACAGCGCCGGATCGTAGTGGATGAATCCCCAGTCCTGCGCCGGTTTATGGGTGTCTTTGATCGCGTAACTCTGGGAATCGACCCCGATTTCCAGAGTATAGTTCTGGAGTTCGCACTCCCCCGACTGATCGCACACACCGCATTCGAGCGGGTGATTGACGTCGTAGACTTCCATGATCGCGCGGCGCTCGGCCAGGATGTTGGGGGTCGTCGTCGTGACGTTCATCCCCTCTTTGGCCTTGGCATTACACGCATAGACCTGCTTCCCGTCGGCTTCTACCAGACAGATACGGCACGCCAGCGTCGGCGAACACCGCGTCAGATAGCAGATCGCCGGAATAAAAATACCATTGGCACGGGCCGCATTGAGGATGTATTCCCCCTCCTGCGTCTGTATCGTGCGGCCGTCTATGGTAATCGTGATTTGACTCATCCTTCACTCCCCACCCTCGAAATTTTGACCTTTTCGAAGCGATAATTGTCGTTCATCGTACCGTATTCGCCGTCAAAGGACGGAACCAGCGCGACCGTCCCTTTGAGACCCGCGTCCTGGACAAAAATGCGCTCTTCCGAACCGGTACCGAATTCAAGGCGAATTTTATCACCGTTAGCGATTTTTGCGGCAGCCGCGAACTGGGCCGATCCGCGCAAAACTGATTCTTTTTCGAGCTGTCGGCACCGGGCCGTGTAGCCGTTGAACTGGTTGACCGGGTTGGCGCGGTATACAACCGTCCCGTTGAATTCGGGGAGATCGTCGATTTCCTCGAACGCTCCGTTCATTTCCGTATCGACGTTTTCGAGCAGATAACCGCGGTTATCTTCCCCCAGCGGCCCGAAACCGTTGCCGAGCGAATCGAAATCGGCCCCGCTGAACCCTTTTGCTTTCGGAAGCTGCGCGGTATAGTCGATCGTATAGTGTGCGACGACCCCCAGTTTTGAAGCGACGTCGTTGAGCGTGTACCCCTCGAACGCAACGGCCACGTTGGTCGGCAGAACCTGCTGGTTCAGGCTCACAAAGGTCCCCTCCTGCTGGTTGAGGGCCGGCAGTTTCAGCTGGGGATTCCCCAGCGATCCCATCGTATACATACCCGCCGCGTTGTAACCGACCGCGCTATCTCCGGTGTCGGCATCAAGCTCGCAGATCAGCGAAACGCCGATCGTATTGACACTCGGTGCGGCAACCACCACCGAAAACTCGGTATAAGCTTCGATGGCGGCACACAGCCGGGCAATGTTTTCGCTCCGCTTGTGGTTCAGAACGTCGCTGCCGACAATCAGCGTTTTGCGTTTGGCCCGCGCAATCGATTTCGCAATCCGTTCAAACTCTTCATCCCCGACGTTGCTCTCGGCACACAGGTACCCTTCGTCCAGATCGGCGAAAAATCCTCGCATCGTATCGCTGATATCGGCGTTTTCAAGGAGGGTCTTGGCGAGCATCGCCACGACCCCTTCTTCCGTTCCCACTTCGTACTTGACGTACTGCGTCACGACGTTTTGCAGCAGCGCGTCTTCGATCGGGTGCATGTAAATGACTTTGGCCCCGTTGTGGCGGGCCGCCGTCGTCATCGCGTAGCGAAGTGCAGGGGTATCGGTCGCAATTCGGCCGCCCAGTACAATCACCGCGTCGCTTTTGGCGACCGCCTCGACCGTTCCGCCGAATCCGAGTTTCCCGCCGATCGACGCGTAAGCGCTCATAAAGCGGCCATATGCACGCGCCTCTTCGTTGTAAAGCCTGATTCCCAGCTGCTCTTTGAGTTTCTGGAGAATGAGCGCCTCTTCGTTCGTGATCAGGGAACCAAATCGGATCGCCTTGTGCTCGCGGATCGCCGAAACGGCCCGCGCCAGCTCTGCTTCGTCCCGGCTCCCCTCGATGTCGAAATCGAATCCGAACCGCCCGGCACCGCAGAGGGTCGTGTACTCAAAATCGTTCGTCACACGGTAAATCTCGGGTTTGCCCCCGACGCTGTTGGAGCTGTGACGCACTTCATACGTCAGCGAACAACCGGCCGAGCAATGGACGCACGTCGCCGGGATCCGGGTCAGTTCCCACGCGTTGGCGCGGTACTGGAAATCCGAGCTCACCAGCGCCCCGACCGGACAGACGGCGATACATTCGCCGCAGAACGTACAGTCGAGTGTCTCGCTGTTTTTGGGGACCACGGAGGATTTGTACCCCCCGAACTGCAGCGTGATCGCATCGTCGCCGATCACCTCGTTGCAGACGTGCACGCATTTTTCGCACAGGATACACAGGGACGGATCGTAGTTGATCAGCCCCCAGCGCTCGATTGTGCGGTGCTGGTCACGTGCCGTGAAATGCTGCGCCGCAATGCCGAATTCCAGCGTCTTGTTCTGAAGATCACACGCCCCCGACTTGTCGCATACGCCGCACTCTAACGGGTGATTGACGTCGTAAAGGCGCATGATATTCGTCCGCTCCGCCTTGAGGTTCTCCGAATCGATCGTAACCGCGAGCCCCTCGGTCGGAGGGGTCTGGCAGCTGAGAATGAACCCCTCGGTCTTGTCAGTCTCGACGACGCACAAACGGCATGAGGCACACGGCGTCGTCTTCTCCAAATAACACATCGTCGGAATGTAGAATCCCGCTTTGCGCGCGGCCTGGAGGATCGTCTCCCCTTTCTGCGCAGTGACGGGCTGGCCGTTAATCGTAAAATTGATCATCCATCCCTCCTTAGTGCGCGACCATCGCGATGTAATAACAGCGCATACAGCGCTCCGCTTCGGAAAGCGCCTCTTCTTGCGTAAAGCCGTATTTGACTTCGCGGTTGTTGTCCTTGCGCTCATCCACGGTGAGCACCTCACTGTGCTGGCGCGCCAGTCCCGGAAGCCACCCTTTGATCTTCTCTTTTTTGTTGTAAACCTTCAGTTTGCGGAGGTGGTCTTCCATGATCTCCTCGTCGGTAAGGGTGATCTCCCCACTCTGCACGTAACGCGAAATAACCGAAGCGGCACGCTTCGCCTGACCGACGGCGTTGACAATCGTCATCGGGCCGTATTCGCAGTCCCCCGCCGCAAAGATCCCTTTGCGCGAGGTCATGTAGTCCTTGCCGTTGGTTTTGATCGTCGCCCATGAGGTGCGCTCGATCTCCCACTCTTCGGGGAGGAGTTTGAGATCGGCGCTCTGGGAAACGGCCGGGATCAGATAGTCCACGTCGATGTCGAACGACGCCCCTTCGATTTTTTCCAGTGTCGGGCGTCCGCCGTTAGGATCGGGAACCAGTTCGAAACGATCGACCGTCAGCGATTTGAGAACGTCGTTCTCGTCGTTCATTTTGGCCACGGCGGAGTGAAAAATGAACTCGACCCCCTCCTCGACCGCTTCGTGATACTCTTCGTAGGTCGTGTTCTTGATGATCGTTGCTTCGTCCCGTCGGTAGAGCATGATGACTTTTTTCGCCCCGGCACGGATCGCACAACGGACAACGTCCATCGAGGTGAATCCCCCCCCGACGCACGCAAGCGTTTTGCCGCTCAGGTCGACCCAGTTGGCCGGAAGCATGTGACGCTTCTGGTCCTCCTCGGGAACCATGATGTCGTATTTGACCTGGAGGTTGATCTTGTCCAGAAAATCAATCGCCCCCCAGTACCCCTGAATCTCGGGACGCTCGTTGTCACAATAGACTTTTTTCGAAATCCGTGTCCCCGTCGCAACGAGAATCGCATCATAGTCCTGCTCGAACCGGCGCATCATGTCGGCGGTCACTTTCGTATTGGTGATGAAATTCACCCCCAGATCACGCACCGCTTCGATGTCCTGGTTGTATTTGTCGATCGGCATCCGGTATTCGGGAACCCCGACCGCGACTTCGCCGCCGAGAACCGGAAGCTCTTCGTAAACGTCGACATCGATTCCCTCCAGCGCGAGGTAATACGCTCCGGTCAGACCCGCGGGGCCCGCACCGATCACCGCCACTTTTTTGCCGATGGAGGGTTTTTTCTGGGTCGGGTGGAAAAATCCGAAACCGTGGTCGGTTTCGTAATCGGCACCCAGACGTTTGAGTTCCATGATCGAGATCGGCTCGTCCAGGTTTGTCCGGCGGCACTCGGTTTCACACGGATGGGGGCAAACCCGTCCGCAGGTATGGGCCAGCGGCATCGTCTGGCGCGTCGCCATCAGCGAGTCATCAAACCGCAGGTCCCGTACCCCTTCGATGTACGCGGGGATATCGACGTGCGCCGGACAGGCGTCCATGCACGGTGCCGTGATCTTGGCAATGTAATTCGTATCGTCCATATGGTAGTGCTTGGAAGGTTTTTGCCCTTCGATACACGCCATGAATTCCGATTCGAAATGATTCATCAGATCGAGCAGCGGGTTGGGAACCGTTTTGCCGATTTCGCATTTGGAGGTCTCCTGCATCGTACGGGAAACCTCTTTGAGATGCTCCATATCGGCTACCGAACCCTCGCCCCGGGCGATCTTGTCGAGCAGATCGTAGAGGATCCGGCCGCCCCAGCGTCCGGGGGCACAGCGCCCGCACGCTTCGGAATATACCTGGTACTGCGCGGCGTATTCCGTAGCCAAACGAACGACGTCGACGTCCGGGCTGAACAGCGCGACGCCGTCCCATCCGATAAACGCTTTGGAAGAGGCGTGTTCGTTGTACTCAAGCGGTAGGTTGTAAGCAGAATTTTGCCACTCTTCATCGGATTTTCCGATATTGTTGACCTGCTCACCCCGCCACGTGGAGAAATAGACTTTGCTCACGACGGTTCCTTATTTTTTGACCACGATGGTCCAGTCGGCTTCGTTGAACTTCAACGAGTTCATCAGTTCGAATCCGAGTTCTTTCACAAGATCAGCCGACTTTTGAACCGGCGAAAAATCGCCGATTTCAAACAAAAAGATCACCACTTCTCCGGCTTTCGCCTCGTTTTTCAGGATCTCTCCCATCCGACCGTAAAAATCATCTTTCAGATGACGCAGATCATAACGTTTCATCCATTCTCCTCTTAACGGTCTACTTCACCGAAGACGATGTTGGTCGTCCCGATGATGGATACTACGTCGGGGATATAATGCCCCGGCAGCAGGTCGGTCAGGATCCCCGTGTGCCAGAACGACGGCGCGCGGAGTTTGAGGCGGTACGGGTACGCATCTCCCTGAGAGTTGATGTAATATCCCAGCTCCCCTTTGGGAGATTCGGTCGCAACGTAGACTTCGCCGACCGGAGGACGCATCCCCTGCGTCACGAGAACGAAATGCTGCATCAGCGAATAGTTCTGCGTCATGATGTCGATTTTCGGAGCCGAAATGTACTGCGGCGCGTGGGCCATCAATTCCGGTCCTGTCGCGGCGTACATGTCGATCACCTGATAGAGGATCTTCGCCGATTCACGCATCTCCGCCATGTAGAGTTTATACCGCGCGTAGTTGTCCCCTTTGTCCGAAACCGGGACGTTGAACTCCACTTCGTCGTAGAGTTCGTACGGCTCCTCTTTGCGGATGTCCCACTCGACACCCGAGGCGCGGAGCATGATTCCCGAACAGCCCCAGCTCAAAGCCATCTCTTTGGAGATGACCCCGACGTTTTCCATACGCATTTTCCAGATACGGTTGCTGTCAAGCAGGTCTTCGTAGTCTTTGATGTTTTCGGGGAGTTTGTCAAGGAACTTGCGCAGATCGTCGATGAAATTATCGGGCAGATCGAGCGGTACGCCGCCGATACGAACCGCTGCGTGCGTCAGACGGGCGCCGCAGTAGTCCTCGATCAGATCCATCAGGTATTCGCGCTCGCGGAAGGCGAAGAGGAAAACCGTCATCGCCCCGATATCAAGCGCCGTTGTTGCCAGCCAGAAAAGGTGCGACATCAGACGGTTCGTCTCGAGGAGCATCATCCGGATCACTTTGGCCCGGCGCGGCACATCGAGGCCGATGAGGCGCTCGACGGCGAGGGCGAAGCCGTAGTTGTTCGAGCTGGATGCGATGTAGTCCATCCGGTCGGTGGTCGGCATGAATTCGTTATAAATCATGTTCTCGGCCATCTTCTCCATACCGCGGTGGAGGTACCCGATATCGGGGTGGGCCTTGGTGATCTGCTCTTGCTGCAGGTGGAGCATCAGACGCAGCTGCCCGTGGGCGGAGGGGTGCTGCGGACCGAAGTTAAGGATCAGTTCGTTGTCGTCACGGTCGAACGTGATGTTTTCGAAAAAAGGTCTTAGTCTGTTGGGTTGTTGCATGCTCTATCCTTAACGGTCACGATCGGTGATCGTAACGGTTTTTTGGGCGTCAAAATTGTCAATCATAAATACGCCGCCCTCTTCCTGGTACAATACCGGGGTATCAGGTTCACCCTGGCTGATATCGGCACCGCGCGGCACTTCGTGCCCCAGACGGGCGAAGCGCTCGGTGTCGTAGCGGTCGATCCGGGCACTGTCGCGGATTTCGGGGCCGATGATATCACGGGCTTCTTTTCCGAAAATTTTATCCACTTCGTACCATTGGGCGAACTCGTCCCCCTGGAGCGGATAGGTTTTGCGCAGCGGGTACCCTTCCCAGTCGTCCGGCATCAGGATCCGTTTCATGTAAGGGTGGTTGTTGATGACGATCCCGAACATGTCGTACATCTCGCGCTCGCTCCAGTCGGCAGAGCGAAACAGTTTCTCGACGCTCTGAATCGATTCTTTTTCAGAAATTTTGCATTTGACGCGGAGACGCTTGCGCTTGCTCATCGAGAGCATCTGGTAGAACACCTCGAATTTTCCCTCCTGCGCGAGCCAGTCGATCGCGCTAAGCTCGCTGAGTTGGCAATACTCACGCTCGTTTTTGAGGAGTTCGAGGACGCCGAAATTATCGGCCGCATTGATCACGACGACCATCTGACCGACCTGGATATAAGCGTCCAAAACCTCAAATCTGGCTTGGATCGCGGCAAGGTCTTCGGCGAAAACCGCATCCTCGCTCACATCGCTTTTCGCAACCTGCGGTGCGACCCAGTAGCGGTCGGTGTAGTAGGGTTTTTTCTGTACGTTGTCTTTGGGCGTATAGGCTCTCATTACATCAGCCTTTTTGGTTTTTGTGATTTATTCGCACTCTCGCGGCGGATTTTCTGCTGAAGCAGCATCACCGCGTACTGGAGAGTTTCGGGACGCGGGGCACAGCCGGGGAGGTAAAGATCGACCGGGATGACGCGGTCGACCCCCTGCACGGTCGCATAGGTGTTGAACATACCGCCGGTGTTGGCGCACGATCCCATCGAGATGACCCATTTGGGCTCGGTCATCTGATCGTACAGACGGCGGATGAACTCGGCGTGCTTTTTGGTCAGCGTCCCGGCGACGATCATCAGCTCCGCCTGACGGGGAGAAGCCCGGAAGATCGTACCGAAACGGTCGAAGTCATAACGGGACGCCCCCGACGCCATCATCTCGATCCCGCAGCACGCCAGTCCGTACGTCAGCGCCCACAGCGAGTTCGAACGCCCCCAGTTGACGACCTTGTCGATCGTCGTCAGCGCGACGGGAAGCCCGCCGTCTTTGAGATAATTTACTTGATGCTGTGCCATTCAAGAGCCCCTTTCTTCCATGCGTACACAAAACCGATTGCCAGCAACAGGATGAACATCATCATCTCGGCAAAACCGAACCAACCGAGCAGTTTGAAATCGATCGCCCACGGGAACATGAATACGATCTCCACGTCAAACAGCAAGAACAGCAACGCGAACAGGTAAAACTGCGTTGAAATCCGGTTGGGCTGCTTGGTCACCTCGGGTCCGCATTCGTAAACCGTCAATTTCAGTTTTTCGGTATCTTTGGCCGCCAAAGCGCGGCTGGCAAGGCGTGCGATAACCGTCGTGGCATAGAATGCCCCGAACGTCAGCACGAACAGTACAAATACCCCAAAATAAGGATTTGCGACGTTGTAATGCTCCATAATTCCGACCTTTTCGTGGTTGATGGCATACTCTCCATCCCCCTGCAGCGGGGGAAGGAAGTACGGTTTTTATAAAAACAGTTGTTGCACTATAACAAAAAGAGGATTAAACAAACCCTTATCGCCCAGAGATTTTCAAAAAGCTGTAACGATAGGGAACATTGGAAAGAGGAAGGAGAAAGATTCGTGTTATTATTCGTAACACTTTTATGATTTTTCATCTTGAGCGTATCGAATTGCTACAATCCGGCTCTCCTGCGCCCTTCAATGTATTCCAAAGATGCGGAGAATATGCTACTTTTCGAAGCAGTTGTTATTTTTTCTCGTCTAGCATGCGGTCGAGTATCTCGAAAACGCCGTTGCTGGCATGTTCCATCTCTTCAAACGCCCGCACCAGAAGATCCGAGCCGATATTTTCGGTATGCATCAGGTCAAAAATTTTGTGCGTCGTATTATGGACAACCGCATGGGGCGGTTCAAGGGCCGTATAACTGCGGGTATTTTTGAAAAACTGCGCCCCTTCCCCCTGCTCGTACCATTTGCCCAGGCGGCAGTTGTGGTGGTCGACAAACGTGAACTGCTCTTTTCGGGTCACGGCGGAGAGATAGGTGTTGACTTTCCACAGTACGTGGTCGAGTTTGGCAAGGCTCATAAAGACCCGCTCGGCGGTATAACCCGTATTGCCGAACGTCTGGCGCATCATCTGGGCATTGTCGTGCATGTTGGCGTTGAACCCGGCAATCGAGTCGTTGGATTCGGCGATGCTCTCCTGGATCTGCTCGAATTTTTCCCCGATCGTCGTGACGTCCTGCTTCATCGACTGAAGCGAAATATGGATCTCGCTGATCGCCTTGTCGGTCCGGTCGGCCAGTTTGCGCACCTCGTCGGCGACGACGGCGAAGCCGCGGCCGTGTTCCCCGGCCCGTGCCGCTTCGATCGCGGCGTTGAGGGCGAGGAGGTTCGTCTGGTCGGATATGTCTTTGATGAGTCCCAGGATGCTCGCGACGTCCTGCGCCCGCTCGGAGAGGGCATGGACCGTTCCCATCGAATCCAGGGCGAGGGAGTTAAGCCCCTCAAGGGTCGTCGAGATGCCGGACGCTTTGTCGCCCAGTTCGATGATGTTTTCAAGCAGTGCCGTAGACTGGGTGATATTTTCGCGCGACGAGGCGACCGAAGCGGCCATATTCCCCTGGATGTCGAGCAGGTTGCGTTTGAGCTGTTCGTTCTGGTACGTCATGAGGGCGGAAGCGTTTTCGTAGGTGTGCTGGTCGGCCTGTACGGCCAGTCGCGCTTCGCACTCCTCCAGCTGATTGCGGAGGCGGCGGTTCTCATCCTCCAGCGCCGCGTAACTTTTTTTCAGATCCAACAGCTCGTTTTCAAGTGCCGCGTCGTTGCCAAACCATCCCATGTTCTCTCCTTGCCCCGGCGGTATGGGTGCGCCGATTCTACATTATAGCGCCGTAATGTTGCGGGAATGTTGCATTATACTGCGGGTAGGATGAAAAAATTCCTCAGCGGTTGAGGAAGCCCATCGATTTTTCCCCTTCGAAACTTCCCGAACGCTCTTTTTGGATCTCTGAGACAAAATCCTCGAGCAAAAACGTCCCCTCTTTCCGGGCCGCGACGTGATAGGCGGTGTTTTTGACGATCAGGTTGATCTGTCCCCCCGTCAAAGGGTACGAGGCCAGTTTTTCGGGGTCGAACCCCTCCTCGTACGGGGCGTTTTTGGGGAGCATCATCGTCCACAGAGCCAGACGCTGCTTTTGGTCGGGCTTCTTGAACTCGATCTTGTAGTTGAAGCGGCGGGAAAATGCCTGGTCGATGTTTTCGAGGAGGTTCGTCGTCGCGATCAGGATCCCCTGGAACTTCTCGATCTGTTCGAGGAAGATGTTTTGCATCTGGTTGTGCATCTGGTCGGCCGAGGAGCCGATCCCGGCAGAGCGGGCCGAGAGGAACTGGTCGGCTTCGTTGAGCAGCAAAATCGGCTCGGTTTTCGTCTGGCGCGTCAGATCGGCGTAGGTGTCGAAAATCTTGCGGACGTTTTTCTCCGACTCCCCGACATACATCGAGAGGATTTTGGAACAGTCAAAACTGAGCACCTGCCGCTTGAGCGATTTGGCGAGCGAGTGGGCGGTGAGGGTTTTCCCCGTCCCCGGAGGGCCGTAGAAGATGATCCGCGCATCGATCCCCGCTTTTTTATCCTTGATTCCCCACTCGTGCAGCCGCGCGACGACCTCACGGTCAAGCTGACGCATCAGGTTCTGGAGAGTCTTTTCGGTGGAGGGGTTGAGGACGACGTTTTCCAGCGACGTCGTGGGCTCGACGAGTTCGAAGATCTCCTGCTCCTTGATGAGCATGTCGAGTTTGAGTTTGCGCACCTTTTTCTTTTTCTGCGGGTGCATGATCGACTGAAGCACCTCATCGACAATGTAGAACGCCCGGGATATCCCGCCGAAGGGGTTAAGCATCTCTTCATAGTCGATGACGTCCTCGTTGATCAGACGCGAACCGTCTTCGAGGAGGGCACGGTTTTTGATCCGCTCGTAATCATCGAAACTGATCAGGTCGATCAGGGTGTTCATCTCCCGCAGATTCCCCTCGGTCGCGCTATACTCTTCCTTGAGCAGGGCGAGGAAAATCACCTGCTCTTTGGGGTCAAGTTTTTTCGTTTTGAAAAAACGGTCCAGCATCACGTCGTTGGAGGTCTGGGCGATCCGCTCCTCGATCCGTTTTTCGAGGAGGTCGAGTTTTTTCTGGATCCGGTTGATCCCCAGCGAGTGTTCGTTCCCGCTGTGGCGGATGATGCTCATCTTCTGGTAAAGCTCGATCCGGAAAAACTGGTCCTGCAGGTATTCGAGGTGATCGGCGTAGGGTTTGATGTCGGGCAGGGTCATCTCGAGCGACCCCTCCTCGATCAGCTTGAGAAACACCGGCGTCAGGGCAACGGGGGTGTTATAGAGCTCCAGCTGGGAGAGTTCGCTGATCTTGATCGGGGTAAAAGAGTGGTGGGTGAGCCATCCGAGCTCCATCAGCGTCTTCACCTCCCCGAAATGGGAGAGGAACGAATAGTCTTCGGCGCCGTAAAGTTCCTGCAGCAGTTCGGCGACCACGGCGTCTTCCTGCCCCTGCAGGAACTTGCGGGTCAGGAGGCGGAGGATTTTGGCCTCGTCGGGGGTGCATTTGAGATGCGGAAAAATATGGGTCTGCTCCATCGAAGGGTTTTCGAGAAAATCGATCAAATATTTCAAAAGTGTCCTTATGGTTGTCTGTGCGTATTATAGCGCCTCGGGGCTGTGGGACTACTGTACCTGCAGCGAGTACAGCAGCCGGATCTCCTCGGCCCAGAGGCTCTCGTCGATCGTCTCCAGCACCAGCGGGATGTCGTCCATGCGCGGATCGTTCATAATCAACCGAAACGGCTCGATCCCCAGCTTCCCCTTGCCGATCGAATCGTGCCGGTCGACATGACTTCCCAGATCGGGCTTGGAGTCGTTGATGTGCATCCCCATCAGGTACCGGAATCCGACAATCCGGTCAAACTCGCTCCACGTCGCTTCGTACGCCTCGGGAGTACGGATGTCATAGCCGGCGGTGAACATGTGGCACGTGTCGATGCAGACGCCGACGCGGCTTTTATCCCCGATCCGGTCAATGATGGCGGCGAGATGTTCGAAACGCCACCCCAGGTTGCTCCCCTGCCCCGCCGTGTTTTCGATGACGAGACTGACACCGTCCGTCACATTCAGCGTCTCGTTCATCGACGCGGCAATCCGGTCGATACACTCCTCCTCGCTGATCTGTTTAAGGTGGCTTCCGGGATGGAAGTTCAGCCGATCCAGCCCCAGCTGCATGCAGCGGCGTGTTTCGTCGATAAAGGCCTCCAGCGATTTTTGCCGCTTCTCCTCTTCGGGGTGGCCGAGGTTGATCAGATACGAATCGTGCGGCAGTACGTGTCTGGGCAAGATGCCGCTTTGGGCGAGATTTTCCTTGAACAGGGAAATCGTCTCCTCATCGAGGGGCTTGGCGCTCCACTGTTTCTGGTTTTTCGTAAAAAGGGCAAACGCTTTCGCGCCGATCGCCATCGCGTTGAGGGGGGCATTGAACACGCCGCCGCTGGCGGAGACGTGGGCACCTACGAATTTAGACATAATATATTTCCTGATAATGGTTGAATAGTGGCATTTTAGCGCAGTTTGCGAATTCTCTCCGCCGCCTCTTCAAGGACTTCAAGGGGTTTGGAGTAGCAAAAGCGGACCATATTGCGCCCCGCGTCGTCATGATAGAACGCCCGTCCGGGGACGGAGGCGACCCCCGTGGCCTCCAGAATGGCCATCGCTTTTTCAAAGTCGTCATTTCCCGCCACGCCGCTCACGTCGGTCATGATGTAGTATGCCCCTTCGGGGATGCTTGGGGAGAGACCGGCATCGCGCAGCGCGGCACAGAAGAGGTCGCGTTTGTGCTGATGGACGCGGGAGAGTTCGGTGTAATACTCATCCCCGAGCTTCTCCAGCCCCACCGCCGCACCGATCTGCAGCGGCGCGGGGGCGCAGACGTAGATCAGGTCGTTGAACTGCGCCATCGCCTCGATGACGTGAAGCGGCGCGATCGCGTATCCCAGCCGCCATCCGGTGACGCTGAAGACTTTCGAAAACCCCGACATCGTGACGCACCGCTTCGCGAGGCTGGGGACCGAGAGGGCGGGGACATGGACGGCGCCGTCGTAGAGGAAGTGCTCATACATCTCGTCGCTGAAGACGATCAGGTCGTGTTTTTCGGCAAACGCGCCGATCGCTTCGAGCTCTTCGCGCGTATACACCTTGCCACTGGGGTTGGCAGGGTTGCAGATCACCATCGCGCGCGTTTTGGAGGTTACCGCCGCTTCGAGGGCCTCCATGTCGAGGCCCCAGTCGGGGGCTTCGAGCCGGACAAACGTCGGGACCGCCCCGATCGAAGAGAGGGTCGAGCGGTGGTAGCCGTAGTAGGGTTCGAACAGTATCACCTCATCGCCCGCTTCGAGCAGCGTCAGGCACGCCGTGTAAAACGCCCCCGTCGCCCCGTCGCTGACGAGAACCTGCTCGGAAGCCACGTCGACATCGTAAAACCGCTTCATCTTTCGGGCGATCGCGTCGCGAAGGCGGGGGAGCCCCTCGGTTGGAGTGTAGATGTTGATTCCCTCATCCATCGCCGCTTTCGCCCCCTCGATCACTTCGCCAGGGACGGGGAGATCGCACACCCCCTGCGCCATGTTGATCCCCCCCATCGCGTTGCACGCCCGCGTCATGGACCGGATATGGGACTGCTCGATGGTGCCGCTGCGTTTACTCAGTCGCATTTGTCTCCTTTAAATCTTCGATTTTAATGATCAGGCTATTGAGGCGGTCTTTGAAATAGATCTCCCCCTTGCCCCTGCGGTAGATGATATCCATCTCGTCGTTTCGGATAAACTGGAACAGCCGCCCGTCGCACATCTCCTCTTTGCCCCGCCCGCCGAAAATATCTTTCCCCAGCAGGACGCTGCGCATCGTATCGGCGGGATAGTCGCGGTAGAGATACTCGCGGACAAACCGCTCTTCGCTCATGCATCCCGCACTGACGCACACTTCGCCGTCTATCGTGATCTTCTCGACGGCAACCCCGGCAGTAAAAAGTTCCGTTTCGACGTTTGTTCCGTCGCTGCGGATGTACCCCGTATCGGCAAATTTCAGCTTGGGGGTTTTGAGGGTAATCAGCTTGGGTTCACTCACCGTATAATGGTGTTTCGCACCGCATCCGCCCAGCACCAAAACGATCAGGCTAGCCCATAGGATAGAGTATTTTCGCATGGACCTCATCCAGTTTTTGAAGTAGTTCGGGCGAGAGGGTCACCTCCATCGCGGCGAGGCTCGCATCCAGCTGCGTCGCCGACGTCGCCCCGATGATCGTGGAGGCGACGAAATCGAACTGCTTGCTCCACGCGATCGCCATCGTGACGGGATGCATCCCCGCTTCGGCGGCAATGCGGAGGTACTCCTGCGTCGAAGCCAGGGTCCTGTCGTTCAAAAAGCGCGAGGCCATCAGCCGCTGGCGCTTGTTGGGGGACTTGATATAGTCGCTGAATCGCCCCGCGGCATCGGGGTTTTGGTTGTACTTTCCGCTGAGTACCCCTCCCGCAAGCGGCGAATACGGCAGCAGCGAGATCTTCTCCTCGCGGCACAGCGCGGCGATCTCGGTCAGGTCGCGGCGGTTGAGGAGGGAGAAATTGTTCTGGATCGATTCGAACCGGACCAGCTTTTCGTATTTGGAGGTCATCAGCGCCCGCATCGTCCCCCGCGCCGTGTCGTTGGAGGTGCCGACGTAACGCACCTTGCCACTTTGCACGAGAGCATCAAACGCCCGCATCGTCTCCTCGATCGGGACGATCGTATCGGGCCAGTGCATCTGGTAGAGATCCAGATACTCGGTCCCCAGCCGCTTGAGCGATCCCTCCACGGCCCGCTCGATGTGGAAGCGGTCACAGGCGGTAAGGCCGTGACGGATCGGGGGGACGAACCACCCCGACGCGGCCCCCGCGACCTTGCTTGCGAGGATGACGCTCTCGCGCGGCTTGGTCTTGAGCCACCGTCCCACGATCTCCTCGGTACGCCCGGCAAGTTTTGCGCTCGGGGGGACGGGGTAGAGTTCGGCGGTGTCGACAAAGTTGACCCCCGCGTCATAGGCTTTGTCGAGAATCGCGAACGCCTCTTTTTCGTCGCACTGCCCCGGAAACGTCATCGTCCCCATACAGATAGGGGAGACCCGCAAGCCGCTCCGTCCGATATAGCGAAATTCCATAATCCTCTTCCTGCACATTTTTTTTTGACATTGTACCGAACTTGCTGTTCCCCCACCGCATTGAATTAATTTTTTGTTATAATCAATCCAGATTTTTTCCGACAGGAGATACCCATGATTGAGATTATTCGTGATGCACAGGCAAAGTTCGGGGAGATCGACCAGCTCCTCCATACCGAAGGTTCCAGAGACGACGCGTACTTCACCCGGCTGAGCGAAGCCTCCCACAATGCCTACGTCGTTATGAACGAAGGGATGTGCGAAAGTGAAACCGTCTGCCACGAATGCGCCGAAAACCGCGATTACCTCCACTCGATCCTCGGCATCCTCGAAGACCTCGCCTCGGGTTCCCCCCTCTCCGCAGCTTACAAAGCGCAACTTGACCTTTACCGCGATAAAGTAGGCGAAATTCTCGCCAAAATCGAGGGAGCCGTCGCGGCGATGCAGCACTAAAAATGCCCTCAGGGCATCCTGCCATATTTTTAGCCCCCTTTTCTCCCCTGCGCTATAGTGCGCCGTATGAAACTGCATATCGATCTGGACTGTTTTTTTGTCTCCGCCGAGCGGACACTTGATGCTTCGTTAAACGGCAAACCGGTCGCAATCGGCGGACGCGGAGATCCGTATATCTTCTCGGATGAGAATTCGAATCAGGATCTGCTGATCGACAACGGGGGCGCATTCGTCGGGGCGTTTTTCCACCGCTATCAGGGAGACGACCTCCAGCAGTACGTCGATCCCGACGGGCGCATCCGAGGGATCGTCACGACCGCCAGTTACGAAGCGCGCGCTTTCGGCGTCAAAACGGGGATGAGCCTGCGTGAAGCGCTCGGCCGATGCCCTTCCTTGATCGTCAAAGCCCCGAACATGCGCCTCTACCACCGTCTTTCGCGCGCGCTTCACGACTTTTTACAGGAACGGATCCCGATGGTGGAGCAGGCAAGCATCGACGAATTTTACGGCGATCTGGAGGGGTGGGTGGAGGATGAGGATGTCCCCGAATTCACCGATGCGCTGCGCCATGCGATCAAAAAGCATCTGCATCTGCCCGTCTCGATCGGTGCGGCCCATTCGAAATACATCGCCAAACTCTCCACCGACGAAGCCAAACCGTTCGGATGCCGCACCATTGGGCATAACGACGTACTCTCCTTTGTCCGGAACATTCCGGTCGAAAAGTTCCCGGGGCTTGGGAAAAGCGTTCAGCGCCGATGCCGCGAATACCGTCTCGAAACCCTCGGCGACCTCCTGCGGGCCGAATCGCTGGTCCGATCCTGGGGGCCGTATGCCTCGGCGCTCTATGACCGGGTCAGGGGCAACGACCTGGGGGAGCTAAGCCTGCGCGCTCCCCGCAAATCGGTCGGTATCTCCCGCACCTTCGATCCCGTATACGATCGCGACGAACTCCGCCGCCGCGTTGTGATTCTCGCCCGCCACCTCGCCTACGCGGTGCAGAAACTCGAAGTCTACCCGACAACCTACACCCTCTCGCTCCATTACCTCCACTACCCCAAAACACACCACAGCCTCACCGAATCGCGCCTCTTCAGCGAACGGCGGTTCCGAAACCTTGCATTGGCCCTTTTTGCGCAAGCCGATCAGCATCCCCAGGGTGCGGTGAACCATCTGGGGCTGAGCGTTTCGCATTTCAGCTCCCAGACCCACCGTGTTTTTTCCCTCCTGGATTACGAATCGGACCTGCATGAGCGCTCGCTCGATAACGCCGCCGTCTCCATCCGCACCAAATACGGCCTCGACATACTGCGATGGGGGAATGAATTTCGTTCCAAAAAGAATTCGCTATAATCCTCCCGACATGGATAAAAAACTTTTCAGCGATTTTTTTCATCGCAACCTCCCCGGCGACATGGAGGAGTGCATTTCCCTTTTCGCCGTTTTCGGAGGGATGGAGTGTGCCATCGATACCGACGCTCCGATCGAAACCCTCCTGATCCGTCACGTTCTCGAACCGTTCGAAGAACACCGCCGCCGTCTCCACGAACCGCTCGGGGACGAAGAGGGGCTTTACGTGCGGCTCCTCACCGCGATCGCCGTCGGCGACCGCCGCCACCTCTCGGCCTACCGGCGCGCCCGGATCGGCAAAGAGCGGGGAAAGGAAGCCTTCGCCTATCTCCGTGGGCGGGGCTACCTCGTCCTCGAACGTTCCCGCGAAATTCCCCCGCTCCGTCTCCATCCCAAACAAAAATTCAAAAAAGAGGTCGAACGGCACAAAATCAGCCACAAACTCCGCTTCACCTCTCCGTTCATCCGCTTCTGGTTCGCGTTTGTCGAACCGTTTGCCGACTCCATCGCCGATGGGGATTACGACCCGTTCCTGGCCCATTTCCATGCCCACGCCAACGCCTTTGTCGGATTTACGTTCGAAGAACTTTGCGGCCTTTACCTCCGCGACATCCTGGCCGAACGGTTCGGCACGGAAATCCTCGATTCGGGAAGCTACTGGGACCGGGAAGTGGAGATCGACCTGCTGTGCGATACCCTATCCGGGGAGACCTGGGTCGGGGAGTGTAAATGGACCAATCACAAGGTCAACAAAAAAGAGCTCCGCCATCTCGAGGAGAAATGCCTCAAACTCTCCCTCTCCCCCGAGCGGATTTTCCTCTTCGCCAAACGGGGATTTTCAAACGAACTCGCATCCCTCAAAGATACGCGCCTCGGGCTCGTCTGCGCCGAAGATCTCGTAAACTTAACTCGCTGAGCGGAGTGCGTCGTACGCTTCCTGGAGAAGCTGGAATTTCTGGGTGTATTTATTGATCACTTCGGGGCTTTTCGTCTGGACCCGATCAGGATGGTAGCGCTTGGCCAGCTCGCGGTACCGCTTTTTGAGATCTTCGGCCTTGGCCCCGACCGGGAGTTCGAAAATCGCGTGGTAGCGGAGCATCTTGTCGATCGCATCGCTGCCGAATCCCCACCCCTTGTAATGGCTGTAGAGACGGCTCATGAACGCATCGTCGTAACGGTAGTTGATCGCGTAGTGGAGCACTTCGCGGCGGTTGAGGGTTTTTTCGAGCCGCGCCTTGGCCTGCGGCGTGCTGACGTCGATGTAGAGGTTCGAGGAACTCGAACTGAGCACGAGGCTGGAGAGCTGCTGCTTGAGATAGCGCATCACCCATCCGTTGGGAGTCAAAAACGTGAACTTTACCCGGTTCGGACCGAATGCGTACAATTCGATATCGACGTTTTCGGTTTTACGGTAAGGGATTTCGATCCGTACCGCGGCACTTTTGCACCGCTTTAGCGAACGGCGGTAAAAGGGGCTGGCAAGATCGTTGGCGCGGGAGAATTCGTCCCCGAGCGTTTCGAGGAACTCCTCTTTTTGTTCGGCCCAATGGTCGTTGTTGAGGACGAGCACCCCGTTATCGAGAAACAGCGTATTATGGATGTGATGATCGAAAAACTCTTCCATCCATGGCTCATCGAGGGTTTTGGTATTCCCCTGGACGAAAATGGCATTGTTGCGCAAAACGACTCTCACGGATACCCCCCGTTCAGCAGTATTTGCGTTTTTAAAGCAAAAACAGTTCCAGTTTACTTTTTAACGATTTCCCCATAGCACTCGGGACGGCGGTCGCGGATCAATCCCCAGTAATGGCGGTGTTCCCGGATCGCAGCGGGATCGAATTCGCTGTAGAGAATCTCCTCTTGATCGCGGGAGGCTTCGGCAATCTTTTCACCCGTATGGTCGGTGATGAAGGAGGAGCCGTAAAACGTCAGGGTACAGCTCTCCCCCGCTTCGACGCCGATCCGGTTGGCGGCGATGACGGGGATGATGTTGGCGGCGCTGTGCCCCATCTGCACCCGTTGCCAGTGCGACGCCGAATCGACCCCGATTTCAGGTTCGCTGCCGATCGCCGTGGGGTAGAAAATCATGTCGGCTCCCATCAGGGTCAAACTGCGTGCCGTTTCGGGAAACCACTGGTCCCAGCAGATCCCGACCCCGACATTGCCGTAACGGGTGTTCCACACTTTGAATCCGGTGTCCCCCGGCTCGAAATAGAATTTTTCCTCGTATCCGGGGCCGTCGGGGATATGGGTCTTGCGGTAGTTTTCCATGACGGTGCCGTCGGCATCGATCATCACGAGGGAGTTGAAATAGTGCTCCCCGTCGCGCTCGAAATACGAGAGCGGGATGACAACGCCGAGCTCTTCGGCCAGACGCGCGAACCGTTCGATCAGCGGGTTCCCTTCACGCGGGGCGGCCCACTCGAAATACTTTTTGTCCATGTCCTTGCAAAAATAGTACCCCTCGAACAGCTCGGGGATCAGGACGATCTGCGCACCGTTGGCCGCCGCCTCCCGCACCATCGTTTCGGCCTTATCGACATTTGATTGTTTATTCTCTCCCATTTGCATCTGGATTGCCGCTACTTTGACCATCATTCACCTCGCAAAAAATCTTCCTCGAAATTATAACGGAGTCCTTATTAAACCTTAAACACCTCAGTGTTATCCTATGGTAATCTAGGTAAGGAGTGAATCATGAAACTCGAACCGCACTACACCGCCCCTGCCCAAAGCGGCACCGAAAACACCAAACGGGACAAGACCCTCGAAAAAATTGCGACCGCCATCGAAATGGGGATGGAAGACAGTGCTTCGCGCTCTATCGCCTCGATGCTGCAAAGCGATGTTTCCGCTTCCACCCAGGGGGTTATGAACGCCAACGACGCGATCTCGATGATGCAGATCGCCGGAGGTGCCCTTAACGCACTCAACGACCAGTCCCAGGCCCTTAACGATCTGAGCGTCCGTTACAACAACGCCGCTTTGAACGAAACCCAAAAAGAGGGGCTGGCACAGGAATTCTCCCGGATGAAGGAGGCGATGGCACAAACCGTCGAGGGGGCTACCTTTAACGGCCACGCCCTGCTGGGTTCAAGTTCGACGTTTGTGATCGGGGAAAGCACCGTCGCCTCATCCATCCCCTCCCTCTCGCCCCACTCCCTCTCGATCGATGATCAAGAGGGGATCGAGGCGTACCGGAACCGTCTTGAACAGGCTTATTCCGACGTCGGTTCAACCACCAATGCCCTTGTCAGCTCTACTGATGCCCTGCTAACCCATATCAGCGCCACCGAAGCGGCCAGAAGTCAGCTCGCCGATACCGATATCGCCAAAGCGGTACAGGATTTTCAGCAGCAGAATATCCGCCTCGATGCCGCACAGATCGCGATGGCCCACCGCAACGATCTGCTGCAGCAAAACATAGCCAGTTTACTGGGATAATTTAAAAAGCAGGGGAAAAAGGAGGGAAGCCGCCGGAGTTACATCCGGTCTTTGGCTTCGATACCCAACAGGGAGAGTCCCGTCCGCAACGAGAGGGCAACAACGAGGAAAAGCTTCAGGAGTCTGGTTTCCTCTTCGCTTCCGAGAATGCGGTTGTCGTAGTAAAATTTGTGCAGCCGCGCCGCGAGGGCTTTGAGGTAATCGGGAAGCTTTTGCACCTGACGCGATTCGAATGCATCCTCGATGATCTCGGGGAGTAGCAGCGCTTCGAACAACAATCCGTCTGCATCCGCACTCAGGCCATGCAGATGTGCCCCCATGATCTCCTCCATCGTTTTATCGCTTTTGGAAATCAGCGTCTGGATCCGGGCATGGGCGTACTGGATGTAGTAGATCGGGTTGGAGCTGTCGGAGCGCTTGAGCTCCTCGACATCGAATTCCAGTGCCGTATCCGATTTTTTACTCGCGAACATGAAGCGCAACGCATCGGCACCGATCTCCTCGACGACGTCGCTCATCAGGATCACCGTTCCGGCCCGTTTGGACATCTTGAACGGTTCACCGTCTTTGAGGAGGCTTACCATCTGCGAGAGCTGTACTTCGAGCTTCTCATGGTCGTACCCCAGAAACGTAACCGCCGCTTTGACGCGGGCGATGTAGCCATGGTGGTCGGCACCCCAGATGTTGATGTAGTGGTCATACCCCCGCTCAAACTTCTGGTTATGGTAGATGATATCCCCCGCCAGGTACGTCGGACGGCCGTCCTCGCGGACGACGACCCGGTCGTGATCATCCCCGAGCGCGGAGGATTTGATAAAAGTCTTTCCTTCGTTCTCGTAGACGCCGTGGCCCATTTTGGCCATGACCCGCTCCCACTCATCGTACAGCGACGCTTCGCTGACGAACGTGTCGAAATGGACGTTTACCGCTCCCAGGCTCTCCACGATCTGGGCCAGGATTTTCTCCTTGGCCCAGAGGGCCAGCTCTTTCTGGCGGCTCTCATCCCGCAGCGCATCGGCGCCGAACCGTTCGAGAACGTCCTGCGCCAGCTCGCTCATGTACTCGCCGCGGTAATATTTTTCGGGCCATTCGACCGCTTCGCCGAGCAGGGTACTGCGCCCTTCCAGCTGGAGGGAAACGCCGAGCAGATCGATCTGGTTCCCCGCATCGTTGACGTAGTATTCTGCCGTAATGTCGTATCCAAGGTGACGGCCCAACCGCAGGAGGGTGTCTCCGTAGACGGCACCGCGGGCATGGCCGATGTGAAGCGGCCCGGTCGGGTTGGCGCTGACGAACTCCAGCAAAACGGAGCTTTTTTTCTGATCGCTGCCGAACTGCTCTCCGTGGCTCAGCGCCCATGAGGCGTACTCGTCGAGAAAATGCTCGGAAAGGCGGAAATTGATGTATCCCTTGACCGATTCGACGGCGCTGAACATCGACTCCTCACCAAACGAACCGGCAATCTCTTCGGCGATCGCCATCGGGGATTTACGCAGTTCTTTGGCCAGGGAAAAAGCGATGGGAGTAGCGAAATGGCCGAAAGAGCGATCTTTCGGCTTTTCAAGGATAACGTCGGTATTGAATTTATCGCGCAGTAGCGCACTCACCCGCTGTTTCAAGGGTTACGCTTGTTTGACTTGATCTTTGGGGGCTTCGACGCTCGCCGTAGTCGTCGCGTCAACCTGCTTCGGTGCTTCGGGAGCTGAAGCGGTAGGAGCGGCAGGCTCTTCGTCTTTCATCTCTTTTTTGAAATTACGGATACCCTGTCCGATCCCTTTGGCCAGATCGGGGATTTTTTTCGCTCCGAACAACAAAATGACAATCCCGAAAATCAGTAATAATTCGGTTCCGCTTGGCATACTCATGCGCGCAATTCCTTCGTTAAAAATTTAGCGCTGTAGTATAACGGCTCATTGCTGTAACGGTCCTTATAAGTTTAGGGGAACTTATATCGCTTACCCCTCCTGGGCCTCCCAGGCCTGGACGAATTCGTTGATCTGAAGGGTCGGGATTTTCATCCGCGCCGCTTTGGCGATCGAGACGAGGATGTCTGCAGCCTGCTCCAGATCGTCGTTGACGATCAGGTAATCGTATTCGGTAATCCGCTGCACTTCCCGTTTGGCCATTTCGATCCGTTTGGCGATCACCGATTCGCTGTCGGTCGAGCGTTTATGGAGACGCTGCTTGAGCACCTCCAGCGAAGGGGTCGTGATGAAAACCGACGTCGTAATGTCCCCCAACCGGCTCTGTACGGCGTCATGCCCCTGCACGTCGATGTCGAAAATCACCAGTTTTCCCTCACGCAGGGCCTGCTTGACCGGCTCCATCGACGTCCCGTAATAGTTGCCGTGGACGATCGCGTATTCGAGGAACATCTCCTGTTCTACCCCGGCTTTGAACTCCGCTTCGGTGACGAAATGGTAATGAACCCCGTTCACCTCCCCATCGCGCATCGGACGGGTCGTCGTCGAGATCGAGAAATAGGTGGGGCCGATCTGGTCGATGATTCTCCCGATCAGCGAACTTTTACCGGCTCCGCTGGGGCCGGACAAAACGAGTACTGCTCCGGTTGATAGATTCACTTGTCGTTCCCAAAATTGATATTGATGCTGATGTTGAGCCCTTTGAGCGATTTGGCGACGTTTTCATCGGCCAATGCCTTGAGGAGCGCCTGCAACGCTTCGACCCCTTCGGCAGGTGTCGCGTCCGCAGCCTGGGTATCGCCTGCGCGGTCCATAGCCCGTTCGACCGGGGTATCCGCGGCTATCGCAGCACCGAGCTCCTCTTGCACTGCCGGTTCGGCGTCAAACGCTTCATCCACCGCTTCCCCGATCGCCAGTTTGAGTTCGCGCTCATCGAGCGTATCCAATTCATCGAGCGACCCGAACGCCTCGTCACTTCCGAGATGCAAATCTCCCAACACCTCTTCATCGAGTTCGCACTCAAGATCTTCAGGCTCCAGTTCATCCACCGCTTCACGGATTTTCAGTTCCAGCTCTCCGAACTCTTCGTCATCCATAACCGGCGTCTCTTCGCGCTCATCCTCTGCCCCCAACAGTTCCGGGAAGTCGCCGAAATCAAACTCCTCGTCCGGCTCCTCTTTCGGCGCGGGCGTTTCCGTATCCGAAAGGCCCGGGTTGTCGTCAAAATCGAAACCTTCGTCCAGGGTAAACGCCTCTTCACCCGCCCGGGGAGTTTCGCTCACCTCTTCGCTCTCTTCGGGAAAATCGAACCCTTCCAGGTCCAGCGGTTCATCCGCTTCCGCCGCGTCGGGTGTATCGGTTCCGATCAGCGCGTCCAAATCGAGAGGTTCTTCGGCCGATTCATCCTCCCCTTCGCTCTCCTCGGGGAAATCGAACCCCTCCAGATCCAGCGATTCGTCCGGTTCCGCCGCTTCGGGTGTGCCGCTTCCGATCAACGCATCGAAATCGAGTGCTTCTTCCTCCGCATTCTCCTCATCGGGGAGGACGAACGAATCGTTGATCCCCTCCTCCTCACCGATCAGCACATCATCATTCTCCGCGTCCTCCAGAAGTCCGCGCACCTCCTGCACCTCC
This sequence comes from uncultured Sulfuricurvum sp., assembly GCA_964491035.1. Lineage (GTDB taxonomy): Bacteria > Campylobacterota > Campylobacteria > Campylobacterales > Sulfurimonadaceae > Sulfuricurvum. Next base: position 9,821 of record CAZBIR010000005.1, on the reverse strand, counting down.
TCTTCGTCCAGAACGGTTGTTTTCGGGCTCTCTTCTTCGATCATCGCATCCAGCCCTTCGAAATCGATTGCCTCTTCTTCGGTGGATTCCGGGTGTTCCAGGAATGCATCCTCGATATCATGGTCG